>SYAP01000187.1 GCA_005787565.1 Verrucomicrobiaceae bacterium
AAACTCCTCGATCAGGTCGATGTCAAAGCCGACCAGGTCATGATCTCCACCATCATCGGCCAAGTCACCCTCGAAGACGAGAAAGACGTCGGCTTCGACTACCTCTTCCTCGACCGCGATGGCGATTACGGCGGCCGTGGCGGAGCTGGAAATGGTCCGATCCTCGATCTGGACCCCGCGGGCCCCTTCGATCCCGCGACCCTCACCGGCGGTGGCCTCAACCTCTACGGGAAAATCGGCAGCGACCTTCGCGTGTTCATCAACGCCCTCCAGTCCAAGACCGACTTCACCGTCCTCTCCCGTCCGAGCGTTTTCACCTCAAACAACCAGGTCGGCATCATCTCCAGTGGTGAACGCATCGCCATCCCCACCAACAGCAACAGCTTCAGCACCGGTGGCCAGAGCACCAACATCGAATACCGCGATGTCGTCCTCAAACTGGAAGTCCGCCCGCTCATCAACTCCGCGGATGAGATCACTCTCGAAATCGCCCTGCTCAGCGACGAAGCAATTGATACCCAGGAACTGCCAGGTGCCGGACCGAGCGGCACCACGTTAATCGTCCCCCGCATCACCACCCGCGAACTCCTCACCACCGTCACCGTCAGAAACGGCGAAACCATCGTCCTCGGTGGCCTCATCATCACCCGCAACGGGCAGACGACTTCCGGAATCCCGCTCCTCTCGGACATCCCCGGGCTTGGCCGACTCTTCTCAAGCACCACCGACACCAAGGATCGCTCCGAGCTCCTCGTCTTCATCCAGCCGAGCATCGTGACTGATACAGATAGCACCAACCGCGTCCAAACCGACATGGATTCCCGCTATACCGTCTCTGGTGACGCACGCACCTTTGCCGATGGCCCGGGCGTCCTTCCTCCGGTTGATGCCATCGCACCCGCAGCCGGAACTGGCAACTCAGCACCCGCCGCCAAGCCCGTGCCGGTCACCAACGATGGCTCGAACTTCAACCGCGACCTCAAGCGCCCGCCGCACCGCCGCTGAGATCATTCGTTCCCCAATAGGACCTATCCGCCCGATAGGTTCTATTTCTTTGCTCGGATCTCACCCGCCGCCAAAAACGCAGTCATCGTCCGCTCCAGCCAAGTCGGCTGATCCCACGGCACCCGGTGGCCGGAGCCCGGAGCCACCACATGGCTGAACCTCGGGTTTTCCGCCGCCGCCCGTGCCGCCAAGGCGGAAAATTTCCCATCCGACTCGCCGCTGATCCACAGCACCGGCACCGAAATTTCCCGCAGTCTTTCCCACAACGGCTCCTGCGCCCCCAGCGACCAATCGACGAAACTTCGGGCGATCTCCCTCCGACGCTGAGCCAATTGCCGGTTCTCCGCCTCGCCCCGCGGCTCCGCCCCCGCCAACACCGGTTGCGCGTTCCAATCCCTCAAAAACGTCTGCCAGTCCCCGGCGAAACATTTCGCCGCCCACCCGGCATCGCCCGCCCGCCGCGCCGCCCGCTCCGCCTCATCCTCAAGGCCCGGATGCGCCGAAACAATCACCGCCGCCTGCCATGGCGCGCCATCCGCCAGCAACGCATGCAGCGCCAAGCGCCCGCCCATCGAATACCCCACCAGCACCCGCCCCGTGTTGTGCGTCGGATTTTCCCGTGCCTCCTCATTCAGCGCCTGGCCGAACGCCTCCATCCCCATTCCTTCCTCCTCCAAAAACCGCCACAAATCGACCGCCCGCGTCCCGATCCCATGCCGGGCCAAATCTCCGGAAAGCCCCCGCCAATCCCCCACCATCCCCACCGTCCCATGCAGGCACCAACACTCCACCCCCGTGCCTTCGCGCCGCTCGTCCGTCGTTCGCTGCTTGTGGATCACGGCGTTGCAGGTCTGGCATTGGCCTCATCGATGATTTTCTGAAGCTGCTCACGAAGCTCCGGGTCCCCCGCCGCCCCCATCATCACCATCACAAACGCCACCATCGCCAAGACCGTCACCAGCAACAGCAGCCAGTAAACGATCGCCAGGAAGATCCCCACGCCATCCATTTTCTTGTGATAGGCAAACCCTGCCGGGCACGCAAAAACCCGATATCCCACCCAGAAATTCAGAATCGGCACGAAGTATCCCAGAAACCACCAGAGCGACATCCCCACGTTGCTCAACCGCTTGAAGGTGGCGATTAAACCGATCAGCCCGGGCAACAAACCCAACCCCAGCGCCACAAAACCCATGATGTCCACCGGCACGATTTCACTCAGGACCGGCAACAAAAACGGCAACCCGAAACCAAAAATCAGCGGAAACACAATCGTCAGAAACAAATACGCCCGACGCCGGATCCCCGGCCACTCGCCTTGCTGTGCCATCAGCTCTCCCGCCGAGCCATGCACTGGCGGGCGATACGGGTCCGCCGCGGGAGCCAGGCTCTCGGGTGGCGGCTCCGGTTTTTTCCGTTCGAAAAGCCCCTCGATTTCCCCCGCCGGCTTCCACTCCGCCATCCCCTGCGTCCAAACCATGTCCAGCCGCGGATTCAACATGCCCTCGACCGCTTTGACCTTCAGCTCCGAAAACGTCACCGGCCCGATCCGTTCCCCTTCCTTGGCGTAAAACCAAGCGTCCTGCTGCATGTCACTCATGCGGCAGGCATAAAGGAACCCGCCCTCCCTGTCAAACTGCGCCCCGCCCACCCCAACCCGCCGCAAGCAAAAATCCACAAAAAGTCTGACACACTGTAGCGCACTGTGGGGTTCGCATGCCCTTACCGCTGCAAGCAAAAACCTACAGTTTGTCTGGCACTTTGTAGACAGGCACTCTGTTGACATGCTGTTGGTTTGGGGCGATTGAGCTGGGCGTTTTGAGGTGTGTGTGGCGGATTTGTGGCAAAGTTGAACTAAGATCGGGGTCGGTGACGCCGTATATCAATGCAGGCGCACGGGTTGTGCCAAATTTTCAGGGCGGCCACCGCCTCACGTCGCAAGGCGCGGGGCGACGGCGGCCCAAACCAATTTCAATACATTTCAATCAAAACAGCTCGGCGGGACTGGAAGGTTTCGAGGGCCGATGACGAAGGGCGGTGGGGAAGTTTCCCCGCCGCCTTTTGTTTTGTCGGGGATCCATCGGTGCTTTGGTCTGGATTTTCCGCATATCCCGCGATTTTCAGACCAAATCGCCGCATCGCATTGTCATGTGGCATGGGGCAGGCTTGGATGGTTCCGCCATGAAACAAGTTTCCTCCGTTTCCCAAACCTCTCATGCCGGCCTTCAGAAATGGGTCGATGAAATGATCGCCTTGTGCACTCCGGACGCCGTGGAGTGGTGCGATGGATCGCAGGGGGAGTGGGACCGGCTGACGCAGTTGCTGGTGGATAAAGGGACGTTCACTCGGCTGAACCCCGAGTTGCGGCCGAACTCGTTTTTGGCGCGCTCGACGCAGTCGGATGTGGCGCGGGTTGAGGAGCGGACGTTCATTTGCACGAAGCGCAAGGATCAAGCGGGGCCGACGAATCATTGGGCGGATCCGGATGAGATGCGGGCGAAGCTGAATGAGAAGTTCCGCGGCTGCATGAAGGGGCGGACGATGTATGTGATTCCATTCTGCATGGGGCCACTGGATTCGCCGCTGGCGAAGATCGGGGTGGAGATTTCGGATAGTGCCTACGTGGTCGTAAACATGCGGATCATGTGCCACATGGGGGCGCATGTGTTGAAGCGGTTGGAGGATGAGGCTTCCGGCGCGAGCACCCGCAAGCGGGACGGACACGGGCATTTCATTCCGTGTTTGCATTCGGTGGGTGCGCCGTTGGAGGAGGGGCAGACCGATGCGGTGTGGCCGTGCAATGAGGACAAATACATCGTTCATTTTCCGGCGACGCGGGAGATCATGTCCTATGGATCTGGATACGGTGGGAATGCTCTGTTAGGAAAGAAGTGCCTTGCGCTGCGGATCGCATCGAACATCGCACGGGAACACCAATGGATGGCGGAGCATATGCTGGTGCTGGGGATCCACGCGCCGGACGGTACGAAGACGTATCTGGCGGCGGCGTTTCCCTCGGCGTGCGGGAAGACGAATCTGGCGATGATTGTTCCGCCGAAGGCCTATCTGGATGCCGGATGGAAAACCTCGATCGTGGGGGACGACATCGCATGGTTGTGGCCGCATGAGGATGGCAAGCTGCATGCGATCAACCCGGAGACGGGGTATTTCGGTGTGGCGCCGGGGACGGCTTACGAGACGAATCCGATCGCGATGGACTCGATGAAGGAGAACACGATTTTCACCAACGTCGGTCTAACGGATGATGGCGATGTGTGGTGGGAGGGAATGACGAAGGAGCCGCCCGTGCATTTGATCGACTGGACCGGCCAGGACTGGACACCGGGCTGCGGGCGGACGGCGGCGCATGCGAATGCGCGGTTCACGGCACCGGCGGTGCAGTGCCCGACGATCGACCCGGACTGGCAGAACCCGGAAGGCGTACCGATCGACGGGATCGTGTTTGGCGGACGCCGTGCCACGACGATGCCGCTGGTCTATCAGGCGTACAACTGGTCGCACGGGGTGTATGTGGGGGCGACGATGGGTTCCGAGATGACGGCGGCCGCAGCGGGAACGCTGGGCAAGGTGCGGCGGGATCCGATGGCGATGTTGCCGTTCTGCGGATACAACATGGGATCGTACTTCGCTCATTGGCTGGAGATCCGGAAGTATCTGAAGCATTTGCCGCGGTTTTTCCATGTGAACTGGTTCCGGAAGGATGAGGGCGGAAAATTCATGTGGCCCGGATTTGGCGAGAACATGCGGGTGATCGAGTGGATCGTGAAACGTTGCCGTGGTGCGGCGGCGGGTCATGAAACGCAGATTGGATGGACGCCGGCGTTCGAGGATTTCAACATCGAAGGGCTGGAAGGATTCGACGAGGCGGCCTTTGACCGCGCGATGGCTTTCAACCGGTCCGAGTGGAAAGCGGAACTGGTATCGCAAGGCGAGATGTTCATCGACCTCTACGATTACCTGCCGAAGGAACTCGTGTTCCAGCGCGAGCTGCTGGCGGCGCGGTTGTCGTGAGGTCGATGGGGGCTGGGAGCGCTGATGTCCGGGAGCGCCGACGTCCTCGTCGGCTGAGAATGGGAAAGCCAATGGAAGAGCCGTGAACGATGATTCATTGATACCGCATTCGCATGCCAACGGGGACGTTGGCGTTCCCGGGGGAGGGCTGGAGCGCTGATGTCTTCTTCGGGTGAGAATGGGGAAGCCAATGGGGAGGCCGTTAGCGGTGAATCATTGATGATTCATTCGCATGCCACCGGGGACGTTGGCGTTCCCGGGAGGGGGGCTGGTTCCAAAATGATTGGGGGTGGTGCTGGGTCCACTCGGACTTTCGCACCACCCCCGGTTTCCCTCTCCTGTCTGGAGAAATGGTTTTGTTAGATGCTTGGTTTGGGATCAGGCATCGAGGCGGAGGGCGGCTTTTTGGGCGGCGGAGTTGGCCTGGCCGGCTTTGACGTCGTCCGAGTTGGTGAGGCGCATGCCGACGGGTTTGGAGACGCCGAATTCCTCCATGGTCACGCCATACATCACATCGGCGCGGGCCATGGTGCGTTTGGAGTGGGTGACGATGATGAACTGTGAGCGGTCGATGAAGCGGTCGAGGACCTTGACGAAGCGGCCGATGTTGGATTCGTCGAGCGGGGCGTCGAGTTCGTCGAGGACGCAGAAGGGGCTGGGCTTGATCATGTAGATCGAGAACAGGAGCGCGACGGCGGTCATGGAGCGTTCGCCACCGGAGAGAAGGGTGATGGACTGGAGCTTTTTGCCCGGGGGTTTGGCGATGACCTCGATGCCGGATTCGAGCGGGTCGCTCTCGTCCAACAGCGTCAGGTCGGCCTGGCCTTTTTCGCCGAAGAGTTCCTTGAACATGTCCTGGAAGTTGAGGCGGACCTGGGCGAAGGTTTCGGCGAAGCGGCGTTGGGTTTCCTCGTTGATGCGTTCGATGACTTCGAGGAGTTCGGCTTTGGAGGAGACGAGGTCGTCGTGTTGGCCGCGGACGAAGTTGTAGCGTTCCTCAAGTTCCTCGAATTCCTCGATGGCGTCGAGGTTGACGGGGCCCATGGCGTCGAGGCGGCGTTTGATGTCGGTGACGATGGATTCGACGAAGTTCCAGTCGGGTTCGCCGGTCATTTCGCCGGGGATTTCGATGTCGTCGTCCTTGGTGGCATCGACGACCATGACGGGGACGTCGTCCTCGTCGGAGGGTTCGCCCTGGTCATCGACGGAGACCATGGTTTGGCGACCGCCGCGGGCCTGGAGGGCTTTTTGCGAAGCGATGGATGAGAGGAGGGCGTGGGCGTCCGGCTCGAAGGTGTTGAGGTCGATCTGGTGGCGCTCCTGGATGGTGTTGAGGAGGTTTTCGAGGCGGAGGTCGAGCTTGGTGGCGGCGACTTCCTCGCGGCCTTTTTGTTCGTTGATGCGCGAGTGGTCGCGACGAACGGCGGCGAGTTGGGTTTCGGCGGTTTCGATGGCTTCCATCAGTTCGCCACGGCCGGCGGAGCGGGATTCGATTTCGACCTGGAGGTCTTCGACTTCGCAGCGGTGTTGTTCGGATTCCTCGGCGAGGCGTGCGTTTTCGGCGACGGCGGCTTCGATGCGTTGGTCGAACGAGGCGATTTCCGCTTCGCGGCGGATGGCGATTTCGCGGAGTTCGGAGAGGCGGGCCTCCATGGGCTTCTGCTGTTCCTCGGCGGCCTGTTTGGCGCGGCGTTCGACTGCGAGCTGGGTGCGGAGCTCGTTGAGGGCCTCGGCCATCGACTGCTCGCGGGCGACGGAGGCGTCGGCTTCGGACTGGAGGCGACGGCCTTCGGTTTCGAGGGCTTCGAGGCGTTCGCGGGCGGTGGCGAGTTCGGATTCGAGGTGTTCGCGGCCTTCGGCGGAGGCTTGCTCGCGTTTTTCGAGTTCGCCGCGTTCCCATTTGACGTTCTGGATGCGGGTTTCGAAGTTTTCGACTTCGCGGGAGGCGAGGCTGAGCTGGCCTTGGAGGGTGGAGAGGTCGACTTTCTGGCGCTGGAGGCGCTCGCGGGAGAGTTCGACTTCCTCGCGGAGTTGTTCGAGGCGGCTTTCGAGTTCGGTGACTCGGGTGCGTGCGGATTCGTCGGCGATGGTGAGTTGCGCGACTTCGGCATCGAGCGAGCGGACTTCGTTGGCGCGCTCTAACAGCGAGGTGGAGCCTTCGGCGGCGGTGCCGCCGCGGAGGATGCCCTCACCGCCTAACATTTCTCCTGCGAGAGTGGCGAAGGTGACGCCGGGGAGGGAGGCGCGGAGGCGGAGAGCGGTGGCGAGGTCGGGGACGATGAGGACTTTTTCGAGGACGCGTTCGACGACGGCGACGACGCGTTTGTCGGACTTCACGCGGTCGAGCGCCCAGGCGGTCGCGCCTTCGGGGAGGGCTTCCATTTGGGTGCCGGTGGAGTGGCCGACGAAGGATTCCGGGAGGACGGCGGCGAGGCCGAGCTTTTGTTCCGTGAGGCGCTGGATGATGGCTTCGGCGATGGTTTGATCGGCGACGAGGACGGCCTGGAGGTGGTTGCCGAGGGCGGCTTCGATGGCGCGGGCGCAGGTGTTTTCCGCTTCGATGAAGGAGGCGAGGACGCCGTGGATGCCGGGTTTGAAGTGGTCGGGTTCGTTGAGGCCGGCGAGGACGTTTTGGGTTCCTTTTGCGAAGCCTTCGCCGCTTTCGACGAGTTGGCGGACGGCATCGAGGCGGGCGGCGCGCTGGGCGAGGACTTTGTTAGACTCGGTGGCGGCGGTGCGTGCGGCATCGAGATCGCCGCGGGTGTGTTGCCAGGTGCGCTCGGCGGCGTGAAAGCCTTCCTCCAGTTCGGTGAGGCGGGCGGCGGTGGATTCGACTTCGCTGGCGATGCGGGATTGTTCGGCGCGGTATTCCTCGATTTCGAGGTTGAGGCGCTGTTCCTCATCGGCGAGTTGGCGAGCGCGCTCGCGGGTGCCTTCGAGTTGGGCGAGGGCGCTTTCGATTTTCGCCTGCATGGAGGCGATGATGGTTTGGCAGCGGTTGGCCTCGCCGCGGGTTTCGCGGAGTGCGGCTTCGATGGACTCGCGTTCGGCGCGGGTCATGCGGGTGCGCTCGTCTTCTTCCGCGAGGAGGATTTCCTGCTCGGCGATGCGGCGGTTGAGTTGGTCGAGGGCCTCGTTGGCGGCGGAGAAGTCGTTTTCCTGTTGGGCGAGTTTTTCGCGGGTGGAGACGATGTCCTCGCGGTTCTGATGGATGCGGGATTCGAGTTCGGCGCGGCGTTCGTCGTTGAAGGCCATGCGGCCGGCGGCGGAGTTGAGGAGGTTGCGGTGCTCGTTGAGGCGTTGGCGGAGCTCGGCGAGTTCGCCTTCGAGGAGGCGGGCGGCGGCGCGGGATTCGGCGACGGCTTCCTCTTTGGCGGGGAGCTGCATGGCGAGCTCGGTATCGCGGACTTCGAGGCTGCGGATGGAGGTGCGGAGTTCGTCGCGCTCGGCGGTGAGTTCGATGAAGCGTTTGTGGCCGAGGTGGGTATCGAGGACGCGGACGTCGCAGGCGAGGGCCTGGTAGCGGCGGGCCTTGGCGACCTGGCGCTTGAGGGAGTTCATGCGGCGTTCCTGCTCGGCGAGGACGTCGGAGACGCGGAGGAGGTTGGCCTCGGTGTATTCGAGTTTGCGGAGGGCTTCCTTTTTCTCGCGTTTGTATTTGGTGATGCCGGCGGCTTCCTCGAAGACGGCGCGGCGTTCTTCGGGTTTGGAGGAGAGGATCTGGTCGATTTGGCCCTGGGCCATGATCGAGTAGGCGGTGCGGCCGATGCCGGTGTCCATGAAGAGGTCATGGATGTCGCGGAGGCGGCAGAGGGTGCCGTTGAGGCGGTATTCGGAGCGGCCATCGCGGAAGACGCGGCGGGTGATGGCGACCTCGTTGAAGTCGACTTTGAGGGATTCCTCGCAATCGGCCATGGTGAGGGTGACTTCGGCCATGCCGAGGGGTTTGCGTTTTTCGGTGCCGTTGAAGATGACGTCCGCCATTTCGCCGCCGCGGAGGGCTTTGGCGGAGGTTTCGCCGAGGACCCAGCGGATGGCGTCGACGACGTTGGATTTGCCACAGCC
>SYAP01000188.1 GCA_005787565.1 Verrucomicrobiaceae bacterium
AGCTCTCCGTAGGGGGAGTTTCCAAGGGGGATGGAAACACGGTTGAGGTGATGGGGCCGGAGGGTAGGCGATTTGGCGGGGGAATGTAAACAAGATCGACGATCCTTCGCTTGTGGCGATGGTTTAAGGGATTTAAGCAATTGCATGCATATTGGTTATCAGAAGGTTGTGAAAATCCGGAATGAGTGAAAGACAGGTTCGCGGTGTTGTGGTAAAGGAATCGCGATGGCCGATGGCAATGAAGAAACGAAGAGTGAGCGCGACGCGATGTTGGGCGAGGCGTATGCAAAGACGCGGAAGAGCCTGATCGCGCGGTTGGATAATTGGGAGGACCAGCGGACGTGGGATGATTTTTATCAAACGTATTGGAGGCTGATTTACTCGGTGGCGATCAAGGCCGGGTTGAGGTCTGATGAGGCGTTTGATTGTGTTCAGGAGACGATTCTTTCGATTGCGAAGCAGAGCAAGCGGAAGCTGTATGATCCGGAGCAGGGTTCGTTCAAGACGTGGTTGATGAACATGACGCGGTGGCGGATCAACGATCAGTTCCGGAAGCGGAAGAAGGATACGGCGATGATTGGTGGGGAGTGGGACAATGACCGGAAGACGGCGGTGATCGACCGGGTTGAGGATCCGAATGGGGATTTGCTTTCGAGGTTGTGGGATGTGGAGTGGAAGAAGAATGTGGCGGATGCGGCGTTGTCCCGGGTGAAGGCGCAGGTTTCACCGAAGCAGTATCAGATTTTCGATTGCTATGTGGTGAAGCAATGGGATGCGAAGCGGGTTCAGGATCATTTGAATGTCAGCATGGCGCAGGTGTATTTGGCGAAACACCGGGTGGGCGCGGTGCTCAAACGCGAACTGGCGCGGCTTGAAGAAGATGCGGACTAAATCCCGGCCGGATCCGGTGATTCCGGACCATGAAGTGTTGCGAAAGATTGGCGGAGGCGCCTATGGGGAGGTGTGGTTGGCGCGCGGGGTGACGGGTGCGTTGCGTGCGGTGAAGGTGGTGTGGCGTGAGGATTTCGAGGATGAGAGGGGATTTGAGCGGGAGTTCGAGGGGATTCTGAAGTTTGAGCCGATTTCGCGGGATCATCCGGGGTTGGTGAACATTCTGCATGTGGGGCGGAGTCCGGACGGGGTATCGTTTTATTATTATGTGATGGAGTTGGGGGATGATGTTAGAGCGGGGCAGGATATCAATCCGATCGAGTATGAGCCGCGGACGTTGAGGGCGGATGCGAAGCAGGCGGCGAGTCCGCGGTTGGATCCGGCGACGTGTGTGGATGTGGGGTTGAGGTTGGCGGAGGCGTTGGATCATTTGCATGAGAGGGGTTTGGCGCATCGTGATGTGAAGCCGTCGAATGTGATTTTCGTGAACGGGAAGGCGAAGTTGGCGGACATTGGTCTGGTGGCGGCGCGTGGGCAGCGGACTTTTGTGGGGACGGAGGGATTTGTTCCGCCGGAGGGGCCGGGGTCGGCGCAGGCGGATGTTTATAGTTTGGGGAAGGTTCTTTACGAGATTGCGACTGGGAAGGACCGGTTGGATTTCCCGGAGTTGCCGGAGGATATTCCGATGAATTCGGACCGGAAGCGGTGGATTGAGCTGAACCGGATCGTTTGCGAGGTGTGCGAGCCGCGGATTTCGAAGCGGAAGATTACGACGGCTGCGGCTTTGGCAGAGTCGTTGCGGCGGATCCAGCGGGGGAAACGGCGGCGGAGCAGCGGGGTGGGTGTTTGGTTGACGACGCTGATGTTGACGGGGTTTGCGGTTTGGGCGGGTTGGGAGGTTTTGAAGGATAGCGAGTGGCTGGCGAAGAGGGTGACGCCGGATCCGCCGGTGCCGGAGAAGAAGGAGGAATTCGGGATGTTGCGGGTGGTGAGCAGTCCGCAGGATGCTGATGTGTTAGATGCGGATGGGAAGTGGATCGGGACAACGCCGACGCAGATCATCCGGGCGAAGGTTGGGGAGCGGGTGGATTACACGATCCGGCGGAGGGGGCACCGGCCGATGCAGGTGAGCGAGGTGGTGCCTGAGTCGGCGATTGAGGATCCGCTGGTGATTTTTCGGCAGTTGTTGGTGTTTGCGCCGCCGCAGGTGGGTGAGGCGTGGGAGGATCACTTGGGGTATGTGTATCAGCCGGTGGGTGAGGAGCATTTGGGATCGGGATATGTGACGGAGGCGGTTTGGAAGCAGTTTCTTGAGGTGTCCAAGCGGGCCGGGGATACGGTGGAGTTTCTGCCGTTTTCGCAGAACGGGGTGCCGGTGAAGATCGTGTTGGCGAATGAGGAGGATTCGATCGCGTTTTGTGATTGGCTGCGGGTTGGGGGTAACCAGGCTGGTTTTCTAACAGAGGATCATGAGGCGTTGCCGAGTCGTGAGGTTTCGTTTGAGAATCCTGGGTTGAGCGAGCGGGCGAGGAGCGAGGGGTTGAAGCCGTTCCGTGTGTTGGTGAGGCGGATTGTGTATGGGACGATCGAGCTGACGAGTGATCCGGCGGGTGCGGAGGTTTATGTGAACGGGGTGGCGGTGGGGTCGACGATCGGGCCGCTTTCGATTCCGAAGGTGAAGCCAGGGGCGGTGGAGTTGTTGTTGATTCTGGATGGGTATAAGCCGCATACGGAGCAGCTTGGGATTGAGGCTGGGCAGTCTTTGGTGAAGACGGTGAAGTTGGAGCAGAATCAGGGGGTGGTGTTTGGCCGGCCGTGGCAGAACGGGATCGGGATGCGGTTTGCGCCGTTGGGTTTGGATCTGATGGTATCGGTGTGGGAGACGCGGGTGAGTGATTACGCGTTGTTTGTTCAGGAGACGGGATACAAGTCGCCGCGGCGTCCGGATTTCGCGCAGGGGCAGGATCATCCGGTGGTGAATGTATCGCGGGTGGATGCGGAGGCGTTTTGCAAGTGGTTGACGGAGCGTGAGCGAGCGCCGGGGATGGATCGGATCACGGTGTCGCATGTTTACCGGTTGCCGACGGATTTGGAGTGGAGCTGGATGGCGGGGTTGGAGGAGGAGCCGGGGTTGGGGCCGGGGTGGCGGCATGTGAGGGCGCCGACGAATTTTCCGTGGGGGAGGGACTGGCCGCCTAACATGAAGGTTGGTAATTTCGCGGATGCGGTGGCGGCGCTGGCACCGGGGATGGCGGGTGACCGGACGATTCCGAATTATGACGACGGGTATGAGAAGACGTCGCCGGTGGGGTCATTTCCGGCGAATATTTACGGGTTGTTTGATTTGAGCGGGAATGTGCACGAGTGGGTGAGTGACAATTATTCGGCGTTGGATGGGGACAAGCTGGGTGTGTTGCGGGGCGGGGGATGGAACAGCTATCAGCCGGAGAATTTGTATACGGGGTCGCGAAATGCGTTTCCGCCGGACAAGTTTGATGCGATTTACGGATTCCGTGTGGTGCTGGCGAAGGTGCCGCCGAAGTCCGAAGAGGAAGATGAGGGTGGGCGCGAAGCCGAGGCGGATGATGAATTTCCAACCCCTAACAAAGATGATTGAAATCAAACTCCGATACGAAGGTGAGCTTCATTGTGCGGCGACCCATGTGCCATCCGGGACGAGCATTGCGACGGATGCTCCTGTGGACAACAATGGCCGAGGCGAGTCGTTTTCCCCGACTGATCTGGTGGCGACGGCGCTGGGTGCGTGCATGGCGACGGTGATGGGGATCGTGGCGCAGCGGAAGGAGATTTCGTTAGAGGGGATGGAGGTGGACGTGCGGAAGTTCATGTCGGAGGATGCGCCGCGGAGGATCCGCCGGTTAGAGGTGGATTTGAAGATGCCGCTGGCGGCGGATCATCCGGAGCGGAGGCTGTTTGAGAGTGCGGCGCGGGGATGTCCGGTGCACCACAGCATCCACCCCGAGATCGAGGTGGAGCTGAAGTGGAGTTGGTGCGGTTGAGCTGAGTTTGTTGTGGCTCAGTTTCCTTCCGGGGCGGGGTTTTCTCCGCCGCCCTGGTTTTGGTTTTGTTGTTCGAGGAGCGGGCCGAGTTCCTGGAGTCCGCCGATGCCTTCCATCATTTGTTTGAGGCCGCTGGTGATGGTTTTGCCGGAGGTGACGGCTTTATCGAGTTGCTCGAGTTCCATGGCGGGGAGGTTGGTGATGTTTCCGGGATCGGAGCCATCATCGGCTGCGGCTTGTTCGTCGAGTTTTGCCTGAAGGGTGTCGGCTTGGGTGGGGTCGAGGATGCCTTTGAATCCATCGACGAAGGCGTCGTCGCCGAGGGGTTGGCCGCCGCGGAAGTTGTTGCGGTCGAGGGGGTTCATGACGCCTTCGAGGTCGGTTCCGGATTTGGTTTGGAGTTCCTTGTATTCGTCCTCGGTGATTTCGCCGCGTTTGAAGGCGTCGCTGGCGAGCATGAGTTGCATGAGTGCGGTGGGGTCTTCCTTGAGTTTGGCGATGGAGGCTTTGGAGCGTTCGATTTCGCGGGCTTGGAATTCCTTGTAGAGTTCGGCGGCTCGGGTTTCCTGTTCCTCGTTGAGTTGGAGTTCGTTGTAGAGTCCGCCGAGGCCGGCGCGGATTCCCATGCGGCCGCCGCCGAAGCCACCGAGTTGGCCTGTGGATGCCATTTCGGCCATGGAGACGGCGTCTTCGAGGAGGCCGACGATGTTGCCGGCGACGAATTTGGAGAGGTTGGTGCGGGCTTCGCCATATTTGCTGACGAACTCGGGGTTTTCGGCCGGGTCGCGCGGGCGTGCGCGGTTGGCGGCGTCGTTTTCCGAGTCGGCATTGGCACCGAAGGCGGCAGGTCGATCGGGGCGGGCTGGGGTTCCGGAGGTTTCTGATCCGGGTTTGGATGGGTCCTCCTTGTTTTGCATTAGGACGACGGCTCCGGCTCCTGCGAGGAGGAGTGCGGCGGTGGCGGTGATGGTGGCTTTCTTGGTCATGATGATGATTGCGGTTGCGGTGAGAGAGGTTGGGGCTAGGGCGGCTGCCTTGAGGGCGGACGATGCGAGGAGGGGTGCTGAGGTGAGTGCGGCTTGGGCATCGGTTCCGAAGTGGGTGAGTGCGCCGATGCAGGAGGTGGTTCCGAGGGTGCAGCCGCGGCGTTCGAGTTGGCTGCGGAGGCGTTCTACGGCGCGGTCGACGCGTTTGCGAGCGGCATCGCTGGCGATGCCGAATGCGGCGGCGACTTCGGAGAGTGGGAGCGAGCGATAGAAGCGGAGGAGGATGGCTTCGCGGTCTTCATCGCGGAGGGAGGCGAGGGCGTCATCGAGGACGGGTGCCATATCGCGCCAGGCTTGGGAGTGCTCTTCCTGGGGAGGTGTGTTCATGGTGTGGAGGGCATGACGTTTGCGATGTTCGCGGCGGTGGGAGCGGAGGAGGTTGCGGGTTTGGAGGCAGGCGGTGGTGTGGAGCCATCCGGCGAGGGAGGCGCGGGACTGGAGGCTGCGTGCCTTGCGTGCGAGGAGGATGAAGGTGTTTTGGGAGGCTTCGTCGGCGATGGCGGGATCGCCGCTGGTGCGGAGGGCGCTTTGGCGGACGAGGCCGGCGTAGCGATCGACCAGACGACGGAACGGTTCTTCTTTCCCGGCATCGAGCCAGGAGCGAAGCAGTTCACCATCGTTGGGGAGCAGGTCCATTGTTTGATTCATTGTGTCCGCTGCGAAGCGAAACCGGACAGGGTTTTTGCGGATTGTTGTGGATTGGCGAAAAAAAGCCGCCGGGGGGACCCGACGGCTTCGAAATTTCCTTTGGGAAGCGCGAGGCTTATTGCTCGGGCATGGGGAATGGGAGGCCGCCGGGTTGTGGTGGGGCGTCTTCGATTTTCACGAGTTCGAGTTCGAAGATGAGGACGCTGTTAGGGGCGATTTGAGCGCTGCGGCGTTCCTCACCGTAGGCGAGTTCGGAGGGGATGGTGAGTTTCCATTTGGCACCGACGGGCATGGTGGTGAGGGCTTCCTTGAAGCCGTCGATGACCTGGAGGGTCATGGGGACGGTTTCGCCTTCGGGGGAGGCATCGAATTCGGTGCCGTCGATGAGGGTGCCTTTGTAGTTCACCTGGAACTGTTTGTTGTCCTCTTCGCCTTCTTTGGGGGCGACGTATTTGACATCGCCGCCTTTGGTGATGACTTCGTATTGGAGTCCGCTTTTGGTGGTGGTGACGCCTTCTTTTTTGGCGTTTTCGGCGAGGTATTTTTTACCGGCTTCGAGGTTGGCAGCGGCTTTTTCCTTTTCGCGGGTTTGGAGCATTTCGCCGAGGGCTTCCATGGCGGCTTGGAGTTTTTCTTCGCTGACTTCGGGTTTGTCGCCTTTGACGGCGGCGAGGAAGCCTTTGAGGAAGGTTTCGGTGTCGAGGTCTTCGACGCCGACGCCGAAGCGGCCGAATTGTTGGGCGAATCCGCCGCCGGTGCGGAAGCCGAGTGCGTAGGAGGAATCGGATTTGACGGCTGCGGGATCGACCGGGGCTTTGGGGGCGGCGGGGGCTTCGGCGGCTGGGGTTTCCGCGGCGGGAGCTGCTGGAGTGCCTGCGGCAGGTGCCGGTGTTTCGGCGGCGGGAGCGGCTGGGGCTGGGGTGGCAGGGGTTTCCGCGGGATTTTGTGCGGAGGATTGGGCGATCAGGCCGAGGGCGAGAGCGCCGGGGAGGAGTTTACGGATCATGGAATTGATGGGTGGAAGAGCGGGGAGGGTAGCAGCGGGAGGGGAGCTGTCGAGAACGGGTTTTCGCGGATTTTTTCCCGGGGAGTGGGTTTTTCAGGGGTGGAGGTCGAGGCGGAGGTGGGATTGTATTTCTGGGATTGCGTTTTCGAAGACGCCGGCTTGGTTGGCGTGGGTTTGCCATGTGGAGACGGCGCGGTGGACTTGGGTGAGGAGGTTTTTGGCTTTTGTGGGTTTGAGGTTGGCGTGGGAGGCGGCGGTGAGGAGGTCGTCTTTGGTGAAGGCGTCGCGTTTTCCGTTGAGGGTCATTTGGTGGCGGCTGGTCCATGCGCCGGAGGGGTTGTAGGCGTAGATGAGGTCGAAGCGATCGTCGTCGCCGTCCGTCCAAAGACGACCTCCTCACCGCCGCCTCCCACGCCAACCTCAAACCCACAAAAGCCAA
>SYAP01000189.1 GCA_005787565.1 Verrucomicrobiaceae bacterium
GTGCAATCCTCGATCCTTTGGACCTTCGGCCACCCGTGCGTGTTGCAGCACTCACGGGTTCCGCGGGGGACGTTGAACCAAACCTTTCGGTCTGCCCAGCGCCGGTTGCTGAACGACTACATGCCGTCACGGATAAAGTGAAGTGCCGAGTGAGAAGTGTGAGAGGAAGATTTGGAATGAGGAAGTGAGGAAGGCTAGAAGAAGAGGTGGGGAGGGCCTATGGGGCTGATAGGACTTATGGGTGGATTTTATTTGCGGTCTTTGGCGCGTTGGAAGCGGGAGCGGCGTTCGGTTTCCGGGGGGGGAGTGGTGGTGGTGGGCTCGGGGGTATCGGGGCGTTTTAGGATGGGTTCTTCGATGATGGGTTTGGCGGGTTTGGGCTTTGGGGTTTTGGGGAGGCGTTGGGTGGCGGGGCGGGGGGCGCGTTCGAAGGCGGGGAGTTTCCAGCCGGTGCGGGTCATGAGTGCTTCGGCGATGACGAGGAGGACAAGGGCGATGCCGAGTGGGAGGCGGAGGCTGACGTCGGCGGTGTGTGGGGGGCGGAGCCAGGCTTTGGAGAGGTCGAGGAGTTCGCGGCCGCCGGCTTGGCGGGAGGAGGCGCGGAGTTCGGCGACGCGTTCTGGTTCGAAGGCCCATTCGACGGAGGAGCCGACGCTGAGCGGGCCGAAGGGGAGGGCGTATTCGCCGACCTGGACGGCTCCGCGGATGATTGAGCCTTCTTCGAGGTCACGGGTGAGGGAGAAGTGGCCGGGGGCGATGCGCCGCCAGGGGAGGTCGAAGGCGGGTGCGCCTGAGTCGTCCTGGACGCGGGCTTTTGGGGGGACGAGGGAGAGTTTCTGTGACCATTCGTCGGGATCGTAGAGGAGGTCGAGGGTGAGGCGTGTGCCGTCGAGTTTGTGGCGGAGGGCGATGCCGGGCGGGGTATCGTCGCCCATGAGGAAGCGGCCGAGGGTTTGGAGGAAGTCGCCGTATCCTGGCCATTCGCGGACGGTTTTTGAGAAGTCGCCGCCGAGGGGGAAGGAGACTGCGGCGCTGCGGCCGAGGCCGCGGCGGGCGTGGGCGACGAGTGGGGCGAGGTATTCGTCGGTGGAGACGAGGGAGACGGTGGCGTCGGGCCGGGCGTAGGAGAGGTTGTAGCCGTCGACTTGGGTGGGCCAGGTGAGGGATTTGGGAGAGATTTCGGTCCAGCGGCCGGTGGCTTGTGCGCCGACGGGGTCCTTGATGAAGGCGGAGCGGGCGATGGTGACGGTTTCCTGGGCGAAGATTTTGGGGATGTCCATGGGACGGTCGGAGAAGAAGACGCGGCCGTTTCCGAGTTTGGCGATGTCTTTGAGGAATTCGGCGTCGACGTCCTTGTCGGTGCCGAGGCCGATGACGGAGACGGTGGCTCCTTCGTCGGTCATTTTTTTGAGGAGTTTTTTGTAGTCGCCGGGTTCTTCGGAGTCCATGGCATCGGAGAAGAGGATGACGTGGCGTGTGCCGGCTTGGGATTTTTTGAGTTCGTCCCATGCGGCTTTGAGGCCGGTGTAGACGTAGATGCCGCCGCCGGAGGATTTGATGGAGCGGGTTTTGGCGCCGAGTTGGGCTTTTTTGTTTTCGATGCGGGTGAGGGGGATGGTTTTGGTGGGTTCGCTATCGACGGCGAAGACGGTGACCTGGTCCATGGGGCCGAGGAGGTCGATGGCGTTTGCTGCGCCGGAGTTGGCGAGGTCCATTTTGGTTTTGCCACCGGCGACGCCGACGGCCATGGAGCCGGAGCGGTCCATGACGATGGCGAGGGCGACGGCGAGTTTGCGGTGCTCGCTTTTGAGTTCCATGGAGACGGGGAGGAGGGGATCGAGGGGGGATTGGAAGAAGCCGCCGGAGCCGAAGGAGCGTTCGCCGCCGGCCATGAGGAAGCCGCCGCCTTGTTCGCGGACGAAGAAGTCGAGGGCTTTTTGGAAGTCGACGGGGATTTCGTGGGCGGGGACGTTGTTGAGGATGACGGCGCGGGCACCGGCGAGGCGGCCGGGTTTGAGTTGGGAGGGGTCGGAGATGATCTCGACGTCGAAGTCGAGGGATCCGAGGGATTTCGCGACGGGGTCGTCGGTGTAGCGGGTGGCGAGGATGATGCGAGGGCCGCCGGTGATTTCGATCCAGCGTGAGGCTAGGTTGTTGCCGGGGTGGGCGTCGGTTGTGGGGCGGATTTCGGCTTGGTATTCGTATCCGCCGGGGCGGGGGATGCGGTCGGTGAATTCGATGGTGGCGAGGCCGTTTTCGAGGGTGACGGAGGATTCGGTGAGGACCTGGCCGTTGCGGCGGAGGATGAGTGGGAAGGTGATGTCGGAGGAGCCGCGGACGGAGATGGAGATGAGGAAGGGTTCGCCGACTTGGACGCGTTCGGGGAAGGCGAGGCGGGCGATGCGGAAGTCGTTTTCGGTTTCCTCGCGGATGAGGCGGAAGTCGAGCGGGACGCCGCGTGCCTGGAGGGTGGCGGTGGCTTCGTGGAGGGGTTCGGTGGCGTAACCGTCGGTGAAGAGGAGGATGCGGGAGGGGCGTTTTTCGTCGACCTGGGCGGCGATGGACTGGAGGGCGAGGCTGGTGCGGGTGAGTTTGCGGGAGCCGGTGAAGGAGGAGCCGTCCGCTCCGAGTTCGGCGACTTCTGCCCCGTAGTTGATGAAGCGGAGGTTGTCGCGGCGGGTGGGTTTTGAGGATTCGAGGAGGCGGGTCCACTCGGGGAGGCCGCGGTCGATGAGGTCTTCGGTGGAGTCCGAGCGGTCGAGGAGGACGTAGAGGTCGAGGGTGTCCTGTTGTTTGCGGATGACGGGTTCGGCGAGGGCGATGACGGCGATGATGATGAGGACGGCGCGGAGCGGGGAGTGCAGGCGCAGCTTTTTCCAAAACCAGCCGATGAGGGAGAAGGCGGGAATGAGGAGGAAGTATTCGGGGCTTTGGAAGGTCATGCGCGGGCGTGGCCTGTGGGAGGCTTCTTCGGCAGACTAGGGTGGGAAGGAGGGAGATGTCGAGGGTGGGAAATGTGGGGTGATCAGTCTCGTCGGAGGGTGGAGGCGAGGAAGGGGGCGGTTCGGGATTTTTTGGAGGTGATGATTTTTTCGGGTGGGCCTTGGGCGATGATTTCGCCGCCGGCGTTTCCGGCTTCTGGGCCGATGTCGAGGACCCAGTCGGCTTCGGCGGCGATGGCCATGTGGTGTTCGATGACGATGACGGTGTGGCCTTCGTCGACGAGGCGGTGGAGGATATCGATGAGGCGGCGGATGTCCTCGTGGTGGAGGCCGACGGTGGGTTCCTCGATGAGGTAGAGGTTGGAGATTTTGAATTCGAGGTTGGTGAGTCGGGTTTTGGGGCTGCGGCCTTTGATGAGTTCGGAGACGAGTTTGATGCGTTGGGCCTCGCCGCCTGATAGAGTGGGGGAGGGTTGGCCGAGTTGGAGGTAGCCGAGGCCGGTGTCCGCCATGAGGCGGAGTGGGGCGGCGATGCGGGGTTGGGATTCGAAGAAGGCTGCGGCTTCATCGATGGTCATGGCGAGGACATCGCCGATGTGTTTTTCGCGGAAGGTGACTTCGAGGGTGGCGGGGTTGTAGCGGAGGCCGTTGCAGGTTTCGCAGTGGACCCAGGTGGAGGGGAGGAAGTCCATTTCGAGTTTGACGCGGCCGTTTCCTTTGCAGTCCGGGCAGCGTCCGCCTTCGGTGTTGAAGGAGAAGCGAGAGGCTTCGAAGCCGCGGATGCGGGCTTCGGGGAGTTGTGCGAAGAGGTCGCGGATGTGGTCGAAGACCTTGACGTAGGTGGCGGGGCAGGAGCGGGAGGTTTTGCCGATGGGGCTTTGATCGACTTCGTAAACGGCGTTGACGTGCTCGGTGCCGGTGAGGGTTTTCCAGGGATTGGGGGCGGTCTTTTTCTTTTTGCCTTTGACGGGTTTGGCGAGGGCTTCTTTGACGGCGGGGAGGAGGGCGCTGTGGAGGAAGGTGCTTTTGCCGGAGCCGCTGACGCCGGTGA
>SYAP01000190.1 GCA_005787565.1 Verrucomicrobiaceae bacterium
GGTGCCTCCACCGGCGAACACGAAGCCGTCGAACTCCGCGACGGAGACAAAGCACGCTACCTCGGCAAAGGCGTCCTCAAGGCCGTCGAAAACGTCAACGAGCGCATCGCACCCGCACTCCTCGGCTTCGACTCCACCGAACAGGCCTCCATCGACGCAGCCATGCTCGCACTCGACGGCACCTCCACCAAAAAGGAACTCGGCGCAAACGCCATCCTCGGCGTCTCACTCGCCGTCGCCAAAGCCTCCGCCTCCCAACTCGGAATCCCACTCTACAAATACCTCGGCGGACCCAATGCAAAAGTCCTCCCCGTCCCCATGATGAACATCATCAACGGCGGCGCTCACTCCGATGCACCCATCGACTTCCAGGAGTTCATGATCATGCCCATCGGCGCTCCAACCCTCCGCGAAGCCCTCCGCTACGGCGCCGAAGTCTTCCACGCCCTCAAAAAAGTCCTCCACGACCGCGGCCTCTCCACCGCCGTCGGCGACGAAGGCGGATTCGCCCCAAAACTCGCCGGTGCCGACGACGCCCTCGGCGTCATCGCACAAGCCATCGAAAAAGCCGGCTACAAACTAGGTGATGACATCGCCATCGCACTAGACGTCGCCGCATCCGAATTCTTCGACGCCTCCAAAAACGCCTACGTCTTCAAAAAATCCGACGGCTCCGTCAAATCCGCCGAAGAACTCGTCGCCTACTACGCCGAACTCCAGAAAAAATACCCCATCATCTCCATCGAAGACGGCTGCGCCGAAAACGATTGGGACGGCTGGAAAATCATCACCGACAAACTCGGCAAAACCACCCAGCTCGTCGGCGACGACATCTTCGTCACCAACACCAAATTCCTCCAAAAAGGCATCGACCTCGGCGTCGCCAACTCGATCCTCGTCAAGGTCAACCAAATCGGATCCCTCACCGAAACCTTCGACGCCGTCGAACTCGCCAAGGAAAACGCATACACCGCCGTCCTCTCCCACCGCTCCGGTGAAACCGAAGACTCCACCATCACCGACATCGCCGTCGCCACCAACTGCGGCCAAATCAAAACCGGCTCCATGAGCCGCTCCGACAGGATCGCCAAATACAACCAACTCCTCCGCATCGAGGAGGAACTCGGCGGCGACGCCGTCTTCGGCATCAACAAACTCAAAGTCCTCAAGAAGTAATTCCCAAGGACATCGCGGACCCCCATCCGCCCAACACCCAACCCCAAAAGCGGCGGAGTCCCCCAAAGACTCCGCCGCTTCTTTTCCTCGACCTTCGACGTTCTCACGTCTCACTTCTCACTTCTCACTCCAAATGCCACCCTCCGCCCAGTGAAAGATCATGCCCATGGCGATGTTTGGAAAGTCTGGTCCTACGCCGTCCTATCCATCGTCCTTGGCGCAATCGCCGCCCCATGGATCCACAACCTCGGCAAAGCCCTCGAGGAAATCACCCGCGGCAAACACCTCAACTTCGCCATCGACCGCATCGCCCAACTCTGCCGCGATTCAGACTTCAACGATTTCTATCAATTCTCCATCATCTTCGCCTTCACCCTCCTCCTCTTCCCCCTCATCTCGTGGCTCAGCGTCGGCACCGGCGCTCCAGCCTTCTCTCCTAATCCTTGGCGCATCCGCCTCCCCCACCACACCTCCTCCACCCACGCCGGCCAACCCCTCCGCCCGGACCCACACGGCCCCCTCAACGCCCTAACCGGCTTCGTCATCGCCGCAGGACTCTTCCTCCTCCTCGCCTGGCTCCTCACCACCGCCGGCTCCTTCCGCTGGCAAAGCAAACTGCCCGGCATCGATTCCCTCCTCTTCAAACTCCTCCCCGCCGCCCTGGCCACATCCCTCATCCTCGAATTCCTCTTCCGCGGCATCATCCTCGGCGTCTTCCTCCGCGCCATGCGACCCAGCGCCGCCATCAGCATGAGCGCCCTCATCTTCGCCCTCATCCTCTTCCTCCAACCCTCCTCTAACACCATCCTGACCGCACCGGACGCCACACCATCCGGCCTCAACTTCCTCGCCCAGCTCGCCTCACGCTTCGCCGATCCCAAATCCCTCGCCATCTCCTTCATCCCCTTCCTCGCCATGGGCTCCATCCTCGCCTACGCCCGCTGGCGCACCTCATCCCTCTGGCTCCCCTTCGGCCTCCACGCCGGATGGTCCTTCACCGTCCACCTCTTCGCAGAAATCGCCAACCCCGTCCCACGCGCCGAACCCCTCGCCAACCTCCTCTCCGGCCAAACCCTCCAGCAAGGCCTCCTCCCCCTCGGCATCCTCGCCCTAACCGCCTTCCTCACCCACCTCACCACCCAATCCCATGCCGGAAATCAAGCCCAGCCCAGGTGACCACACCACCCCCTGGAAACTCCGGATCAGCCGCTGGCTCGACCTCCTCTACCCACCTCGATGCGCATCCTGCGATGAAACCCTCCACTTCGGCCGCTCCCTCTGCGCCGGATGCGAAGCCAGCCTCCCGATTCTAACAGACCCATTCTGCCAATCCTGCGGCGAACCCTTCGAAGGGAAAATCGACGACACCTTCGACTGCCCCAACTGCAACAAAATCAACTTCGCCTTCACCTTCGCACGCCCCGCATTCTCTCGCGACGACTCACTCCTCCAAATCATCCACCAACTCAAATACGGCCGCCAGATCCACCTCGCCACCGAACTCGGCCGCCTCACCACCTCCGCCTTCACCGACCCGCGCCTCGCCCCCGCCCTAACGGAAAACTGGCCGCTTATCCCCGTCCCCCTCCACCCAAAACGCCAACGCCAACGCCACTTCAACCAAGCCGAGGAAATCTCCCGCGGCATCTCAAAAAACCTCCGCCTCCCCATCGTCAAAGCTCTCAAACGCCTCAAAAACACCACCACCCAAACCCAACTCTCCCGCCGCGAACGCCAAAACAACCTCAAGAACGCATTCGCACTCACCCGCTCCGGCCACCGCCTCCTCACATCAAAACCACCCGGCGTCATCCTCGTCGACGACGTCCTCACCACC
>SYAP01000191.1 GCA_005787565.1 Verrucomicrobiaceae bacterium
ATCCGTGGCCCTCTGGCCCGCCTAACCTTGAGGGGGCGAGGCGGGGTTTCAGGGGGCTTGGGACCCGGCACCAAGCGATCCCGCAACCCATTTTGGGCGCGGATTGCCCCCCGGCTACCCACTAAAAGTTCAGCAGCGCCAGGGAAATTCAATCCGCCTGGGGTGCCGTTTTGTGGTGAGCCTGGGGTGCGGGGGCGTGGTTATTTGAGGAGTGCCTGCAATTCCCATGTGGCTTTGGCGCGGGGGGTGCCGGGGCCGTTGTAGCCGAGGAGGCGGAATCCTTTGGGTTCGATTTTGCGTTTTTCCAGCTCGGTTTCGAGGGCGGTTTTGGCTTTGCCGACGTTTTCCTTGGAGTCGGGTCCTTGCCAGGTGTAGCTGAGGACGGTGGTGGCGGGGACGTCGCGGACTTCGACGCTGGGTCCGTCTTTTCCGGGAGCGCCGACCTTGCCGTTCTGATAGAGGAAGGCCATGGAGTTGCGTGTGAGGTCGCCATCGTCTTCGGGTTCGACGGACATTTCGACCGGTGCGGTCATGGGGATGTCGTTCTTTTTGATGTGGGCGAAGAGTGTCCAGAAGGCTCCGGTTTGGCCTTTGCCGTTGGTGAAGGCGGCGCGGTAGGCGGGAAATTTTTTCTCGGTGACCTGATCGTAGGGTCCGGGTTTGGGCCAGCCTTCAGGGAGTGGGGCTTCGTCGACGTAGGCGGGGGCGGGTTTGGGCTCGGCGGCGGGATCGGCATTCAACTGGCAGGCGGCCAGTAGGATGTAGAGCGGGTAGAATTTCTTTTTCACTTCGGGAATGGAGCGAGGACGGGGAGTGGCGCAAGGGAAAGATTTGTTGGTGGTCAGCCTTCGAGTTCCGCGCGGAGGGTTTCGAGTTGGTCCCAGCGGGTGTAGAGGTTGGCGGTTTTGGCGCGGGCTTGTTCGAGTTGTTCGAGGACGGCTGGGGCTTCGGTGAAGCGGGTGAGTTGGAAGTCGGGGTCGTTGAGGAGGGTTTCGAGGCGGGCGACTTCCTCTTCGGCGGTGAGGATGGTTTGTTCGATGGATTCGAGTTCGCGGCGTTCGAGGTTGGTGAGTTTGCGTGGTTTGTTAGAGGGGGTGTTGGATGCGGCTTTGCGGCGGGCTTCGGCTTCGCGTGCGGCGGTTTGGGCCTGGATGCGTTGGGCGTTTTCGCGGGCCTGGCGTTTTTCGAGGTAGTAGGAGTAGTTGCCGGGCTGGACGACGACGCCGTTGTCTTCGAAGGCGACGATCTGGTCGCAGATGCGATCGAGGAAGTAGCGGTCGTGGGAGACGACGATGACGGAGCCGTCGAAGTCGGCGAGGGCTTCTTCTAACATCCGGAGGGATGGTAGGTCGAGGTCGTTGGTGGGTTCGTCGAGGACGAGGACGTTGCCGCCGGTTTTGAGGACTTTGGCGAGCATGAGGCGTGCGCGTTCGCCGCCTGATAGAAGGTCGACGCGTTCGTTGATGCGTTGGTCGTTGAAGAGGAATCGGCGGAGGTAGGCGCGTGCGCCGAGGGTTTGGTCGCCGAACTGGAGTTTTTCGTTGCCGTCGGAGATTTCATCTAACAGAGAGCCGTTGCCGTTGAGTTGCATGCGTGATTGGTCGATGTAGTTGACCTTGACGCGTTTGCCGATGACGGCGGTGCCTTCGGTGGGTGGGATTTGGCCGAGGCAGAGTTTGAGGAGGGTGGTTTTGCCGACGCCGTTGCGGCCGACGATGCCGGTGCATTGGCCGGGGCGGAGGATGAGGTCGAGGTGGCGGAAGAGCCAGCGGGGGTGGGCGGGGGTGGCGATGTTGACGCCGGCGCTTTCGAGTTCGACGACGATGTTTCCGAGGTCTGGCGGCGGGGGGATGAGGAGGTCCATTTCGCGCTCTTCGGGTGGGGCTTCGATGCCTTCGATTTCGTAGAATTTGTCGAGTCGGTGGCGGGATTTGGTGCCGCGGGCTTTGACGCCGGAGCGGACCCATTCGAGTTCTTCGCGGAGGAAGCGTTGGCGGCGGCGTTCGGATTGTTCGGCGATTTGGCGGCGGACGGCTTTGGATTCGAGGTAGGCGGTGTAGTTTCCGGGGTGTGAGAAGGCGCGGCCTTGGTCGATTTCGATGATGCGGGTGGCGATGACGTCGAGGAAGTAGCGGTCGTGGGTGACGAAGATGACTGCGCCGGGGAAGGCGCGGAGGTGGTCTTCGAGCCAGCGGATGGATTCGGCGTCGAGGTGGTTGGTGGGTTCGTCGAGGAGGAGGAGGTCGGGTTGGCAGGCGAGGGCGCGGCAGAGTGCGACGCGGCGTTTTTCTCCGCCGGAGAGTGGGGCGACGGGGGCATCGAGGGGTGGAGCGCCGAGGGCGGTGGCGGTGGCTTTGATGCGGGCGTCGAGGTTCCAGCCGTCGGCGTGGTCGATGAGGTGGAGGAGGTCGGCGAGTTCGGCATCGGAGCCGTCGCCGGCTTCGTAGCGGCGGATGGCATCGACGATGTCGGCTGCTCCGGCGGAGATGTTTTCGAGGACGCTGAGGTGGCCATCGAGTTCGAATTCCTGTGGGAGGTATCCGACGCGGAGGCCGCGGCGGAGGGAGAGGTCTCCGGAGTCTGCGGCTTGGCGGCCGGTGAGGATTTTGAGGAGTGAGGTTTTGCCGCAGCCGTTGCGGCCGACCATGCCGATTTTTTCACCGGCGGAGACGGCTAGGGTGACGCCATCGAGGAGCGTCTGCCAGCCGTAGCTGAGGCGGATTTCGTGGGCGGAGAGGAGTGCGGACAGGGTGTGCGGGGCGGGGTATGGCGGAAGATGGGGTGGGAGGGACGAGCGGAGAGGGGAGAGTCGAACGTCGAGGAAGAGGAAGAGGAAGAGGACGAGGAGGAGGGTGGAGGTAAGGGGAGAGGGAAGATGGGAGGCAGGGGTTGCGCAGGGGGGACAATTCACTTCATGCTTCTTGTTTGTCACATGGGGCTGTCGTCGTTGCTCTGAAGAAGGCGGAGGGTCAATTCCAGAGAGCCTGGAGGATCCGCGTGACAAGCCGGATCAATCAGTCGGCGTTGATGAGGCATGTTCGATTTTCTTGAGTTCAGCAACGAATCGGGCTGCCTTGTCCGGATGATAGAATGATAGGTTTCGCAACGCGGGTTCGATTGCCGTGTGTCGCTCTGCTTCATCGGAGATGCTCATCAACACGCGGGCGGCGTCTTCCGGATTATGCCAGACGACCTTGCTTGCATACTTACTCACGGCCAGTAACTGGGCTGAATTCTCAGGGAGTGTCATCAGCCATTCTCTCACCTGATGATGGTTGCGATTCGTCCACAGATCAATCAACGAACCGCCAGCGCCTTCAAAGTGGCGGGGCGGTAGGTTTGTGGCCATCCATTCAAACCAAAGGCCGGAATCAGCCCCTAAGTCGTTGAAAATGATTTTATTGGCGAAAGTCTTAATCTCGGCAGGCTCCATTTCCATGGTGGCAAGCCATTTCATTGAATGTGCGAATCCTTCAAGGCTGCTTTTATGCGCAAGGTGTTCGATGCAGGCCATCATAAGCTGTTCTTTGGACTGTGTGGATTCCATCGTGGCCAGGTGCCCGCGCAGGCTGGCGAGAACCTCCCTGTGCTGTTCCGGAGTTTTCGCACCCATGATGACTGCGCCGATTCGCTGGTGATGGGAAGCCGGTAGCCCTTCCACCACCAATGAAAAAGCCGCTGCCGGATCTGACTTCGATAATCCCTCGATCAAGCCAACTGCTGCGGAATGTCCGCCCAGCGTCTGGTGGCCGTTTTGGTGCGAGCGAAGCCACGCGAGTGCCGCCTCCGGACTCTGTGTGGCGAGGGTGGCCAGAGCCCTGCCAACAATTTCCCGAAGGTGAGGCTCACTGTTAAGGGTATCGACAGCGGCTACGGCGCGCTCCAAGGCCGCCATGGGTGCCTTGTCGGCGAGGCGCTGCATGAGAAATCCAATGGACTTGGCCGCAAAGGTCCCGCGAAATTCCGGTTGTGTTTCGAGCGAGTCCAATAGCTTGCATAGCGAGGCCTCATCCCAATCCAGAGTCCGGCCCATGAGTTGATAAAGAGTTTGCCAACTTGCTGAGGATTGGGGGCCGAACGCTCCACCGAGATCCGCCTTCTGCTTTGCCAAAGATTGCAACCTGGCGGATAGCTGCTGGATCCGTGCGTCGGGGTCCGCGACCGGGCGATTTGGGCTGCTGCCCTTGCGATGTTGGGGAGAGGACCGCTCTGCGGTCCGCTGGTTCCACCCAAGTTTCCGGGCCTCCGAGAGTATCTGGGAGTGTTGTTTTTCCAACTCTTTGAGCCGGAGCGATTGCACCCAGCCGGAAATCGATCCGGCGATTATGATAAGAATCGTGATGATCGCGGTGGGTTTCATGGATCGGCGAATGGATCGATTGTCGATGAGGGCTCGTTTGGAAGAGCTTCCGTGATTTCCCGCCGCTGACTGGGGTCTTTTAGGGTCTCCGCGAGTTTGCCGACCATTTCGGGGGCTCGCTCAGTAGAATCCCGGAGAAAATGATAAAACATCACTTCTCCCCCGGGCAATTCCCGCTCTATCAGGGCAATTTCAGCCAGCTTTTCAAACTTTGAATGGTTCTGAAAACAGGCGAGTGCGATGCCTGCAAGCGAGTGACGATCTTCTGGAGCCATTTGATCGATCCATTCTTTTGCTTCCTGATAAGTTGCCGGTTTTGGTGGATGATAATTGGAGATCCCGATTCGGAGCGCCTGCTGGGTGATCCAGTTTCGTTCCTCGCGGGTTGCGGCGATGCGCTCGATCAATCGGGAGACTTCATGATAGCCACCAAGGCGGAACATTTGTGAACTGATGAACTCGGTTGAGCTACGGTGATCGTCAATCGTGCCCGATCGGCGGGTGATTTCGATCCATGAGAGCGCATCCTCACTCGAATGAATCCTGCGATCTGAGATGACGTCTCCACGTTGACCCTCGGATAACCCCGAGAACCGGGCCGCTGCCGCCTCCATGTCGTGTTTTGCAATCAGGGGGATGGCAACTAGCTCGAACAGATGTAATCGTTCATCATCACGCGCTAACGCGCGGCTATCGAAATAGCCTTCAGCGATTTGATGGTCCAGCCAGCGGATTGCCGCCGCAGCGTCGATTTCGCACCATTTGCGGAACACCGTAGCGAGAACCCAAGGCATGTGGGTTCCGCGCTCGCTCAACCGGTGTCCGAGCCGGAGCATCAATTCCTCTGGATTGCGATCCGCAAGGACGAAGATCATCTCGGCTTCCAGCGTATTCCGCAAGTTTCTGGGTAGATCCAAGGTGCCGATATCACCTAGCCACCTGTAGCATTCCTCCGTGCTGAGTCCTTGCGCGAAGCGCCTCAGCTCGATGCTGAGCAAGATTGCATCCTCCCGTGGATCGAGACTCTTGAAGCGCGACTCGAACCGGGTTGCCCACGTATCGAAATGGACGGCATCCCGGCTGCCGATTTGCCGGTGATGGCTTGAAACGCTGTGGTCAATCCAATGGGACATCTTCGCCATCTCCCGTTCAACCTGGGAAATGCGGACTTGTTGACGGACGAGTCCGGCGCTCGTGATGAAAAGCAATGCAGTTGGGATTACCCAACATTTCGGGAGCGCATTCATTTCCTGATGTCTTTTGTGATTGAAGCTTCTGGCTGTCAAGCAAGCGCCTCGGAGGCGGAGTGGCGCGTGGCGGGTGCTGGCGGAAGATGGGGTGGGAGGGAAGAGCGGAGAGGGGATGAGGGGGAACCGCGAAGGCGCGGAGGGCGCGAAGGTTGGAGGGGAGGGGGAATGTGCTGGGCGGGGGTGAAGTTCGGCAGATCTTCGGCCCAGAGCTCGTCGCCGTCTTTTTCATCTTTGAAATCAGTGGAATCGGTGGTTTGAAGAACGTGTTCCACTTCGAACGTGAAAGAAGAGCTCACGTGCATCTGCCCTTTTTGTGAACGCGAGGTGCGGTTGGGTGTGCCGTGTGGAGGTTGCACGAGGAAGCAAAAGACCGCGCCTGCGAAGGTGAAGCGGTCTTGGGAACAGGATCAGATGTATGACGGTCTTGATCTGCCGGACGAGGATTTCGATTTCGATGAGGGCGGTTTCAGATTGTTAGCGAATAAAAGTTAGATGGTCAGAGGCGGGGATTCGTTCAGTCTGGTTTTACAACAAACTGACTGTGAATAACAAACATCACCGCCTCTGTGCGGAAAACCGTAAAGTGATCGCCAACAT
>SYAP01000192.1 GCA_005787565.1 Verrucomicrobiaceae bacterium
GTTTCCGCAACTCGCTGACTCTAAAACGCTAAATCAAAGCGCAAACCCCATCCACGTCCCCCGCGGCACCACCTGGGCCAGTTCAACAACCGACAGGTTTGAGGCTATCGCTCAAACCTCTCTTTGGGGTTCGCGTTGGATTAAATTTGGGCGTGCTGGATGGAATGCGTCATAGTCACAATTGCAGCAGTGGCACTGTCGAAATGGAAATATGGTGCCAAGGAACGGGTGTCTTGATTTGGATTTGGTAAAGTATGGTCCGTTACACTTAGGACATCGCAGCATAGAAATAAATGCTGAAGCCAAAATTAGAATAAATGCCGCACAAATAAATGATCCGATAAGTTGTTCTGAAATATATGGTCCATGTCCAATAATATTCCAAATGATCAGTCCTCCGATTCCGATGCAGGTATACGCTGCAAGAAGCAGGATGAACCAACGGCAGTATCGAATCATTCTGGGTGAATTCATTTTTATCGGCGAACAGTTTTTATTCGTAGGTTCTTGGCGATTGTATATCGGGCAGACCGTTACAGGGTTTAATTTGGCGGAACCCGTTGATTTTACAAGGATTTTCTTGGCGGGGGTGCGCGTATCAGGGCAGAGGGCAAGCATTTTTTTGAGGGGCTGCTATCCATGCTGATATCCTTCGGGAATGGTCTCGTGAAAGGCTTTGCCTCACGCGATGGGTGTGGAGAAGGCATTGGCTCACTTTGGGACTTTACCGCCGATGATGACCTTCGGATTGCTCGGCAGCACCTTCGCGATCCGTGCTCGTTTTTGGATTTGTCCCCGGCAAATTTCCTGAGATCCCTCTGATTGGTGTCGCAGTCATTGAAGCCGTTGCGGCAATCATGAACAATCCGATCCCAACCGGAATTGCCATGGCTGAGAAACACTGCTTTTGGATTTCACGATGAAACCCCATTGGAATGCCAAGGAGGCGACCGGATGTCTTGGAAGCCAGTATCAGGGATGCCTGGGGACCGAGGATTTGGGATCGTGGCCGACTGAGACAGTCGGGACACATTCTGGGGAGGGCTTCGCGTGGTCCACTGGTTGCGCAGTGGCGGGCCGACGAGACCCTACTTCGCTGAAGCTTCCTCCTTCGCCAAAGCTACGGCGGACTAGACGAAGGGCAGGCTGTCGACGTTCCCGGGGGCGGACTCAGTGGTTGAAGATGAATTCCTTGCAGTTGAGGAGGGCCCAGAAGATGTCTTCGAGGATTTGGCGGGTTTCCTTGGGGTCCTTGGCCTCGGCGAGGGCGGTGTTGAGTTTGGTCTTTTCCTCATCGGTGGGGCTGCGGCTGAGGGTGATGAGGTAGAGGTGGTCGATGATTTCCTGCGGGGTCTTTTTGTCGGCGATGAGTTTTTCAACGACCTTGCCCTGCTGGATGCGCTGGTGGGTGGTATCGCCATTGAGGAGGTGGAGGGCTTGGGAGAGGTTGGGTTCCATGACGACCTCGCAGGAGCAGACGGTGGCGCGGGTGGCGCGGCCGAAGGTGGTGAGGAAGTAGTTGGAGGTGTTGCCATCGGCGATCTGGACGGCGCGTGCTCCGAGGGGCAGGCCTTTGAATTTGTTGGGCGTGGCGGTGACCATGGAGATGGAATCCAGCAGGACCTCGGCGCGGACGCGGCGGATCATGCCGCGGGAGAAGTTCCGCGTATCGGCGGCATTGGTGGCGTTGGTGCGGGTGGAAAGCTGGTAGGTGCGGGAGGTGCAGATGTCGCGGACGAGTTTCTTGAAGTCGTAGTTGTAGGCGACGAATTTGGCAGCGAGGGCATCGAGCAGCTCGGGGTTGGACGGTGGGTTGGAGACGCGGACGTCATCGACGGGATCGACGATGCCGACGCCATTGAAGTGGGCCCAGACGATATTGACGACGTTGCGGGCGAACCATTCGTTGTCCGGCGAGGCGAGCCAATCGGCGACGGCGACGCGGCGTGAGGTTTTCGCAAGGTCGGGACGCGGGCCGCCGAGGAATTTGGGGACGACGTTTTGTTTGGTGACGGGGTGTTGGACTTCGCCGCCGCCATCGAAGATGATGCGCTCGCGGGGGTCTTCGGCGGGTTTGCGTTTCACCTGGGCGAAGAAGGAGGCGAAGCCGTAGTAGTCGTCCATGGTCCAGCGGTCGAAGGGGTGATTGTGGCACTGGGCACACTGGATGCGGGTGCCCATGAAGACCTGGGCGACGTTTTCGGTGAGTTTGAGGACGTCCTGCTCGATCTGATAGAAGTTGGTGGCGGGGCTGGAGAATGTGCCGCCCTCTGCGGAAAGGAGCTCGCGGACGAGTTCGTTGAACGGCATGTTGGAGGCGATACGTTCGCGGAGCCATTGGTAGTAGTTGAGCGCGGCTTTGTAGGAGACCTGCTTAGGACCATCGTTGAAGGTGCGGATCTGCATGAGCTCGGCCCATTTCATGACCCACATCTCGGTGAACTCCTTGCGGCCCAGCAATTCATCGACGAGAACGTCGCGCTTTTCGGGGCGGGCATCGGTGAGGAACCGGTTGCGTTCCTCAAGGGTGGGCGGGAGGCCGACGATGTCGAGGTAGGCGCGGCGGAGGAAGACTTCGTCGGCGGAGAGGTCGGAGGGGATGATGCGGAGCTTGTCGAGCTTGTTGGCGACGTGCTCGTCGATGTAGTTGAAGGCGGGGAACTGGGGACGGGTGTAGGGGAGATCGTCCGGGACGACGATGGCTTGTGCGCCTTCGGTGAAGGTGTGGAAGCGGGCGAGGAGGAAGGCTTCGCCGCGTTCCTTGGAGACGGCGAGGCCGGTGTTTTCCTCGATTTTCACCGAGTTGTCATTGGAGGTGGAGAAACTGGAGAGCGTGGAGACATCGCGATCCGAGCCATCGGAGTAGCTGGCGCGGACGGTGAGCGGGATTTCGACATCGGCCCCGGTGATGACCATTTGTTGGGGTTGGACCTCGATGCCGGTGGGTTGTGGGATTTCGCCTTGATCGAATTGCGCGCCATCGCGGATCCATTGGGCGAGGGTGTTGTAGAATGGGCTGCCTTTTTCAAAGAGCTTGCCGCCGGTGTGCGGGACGGAGCCATCGGCCTTGGTGAGGAGGAGCGAGGCTTCCGGGAGGGCGAGGTTGATGCGGCGTCCGGCCATTTCGGTGGTGAGACGGAAGTGGTCTCCCTTGGGATCGAAGCCGTAGAGGGTGAGGTGGAATCCGTCCTGGCCGCGAGCGGAGCCGTGGCAGGAGCCGGTGTTGCAACCGGCGGCGGTGAGGACGGGCATGACATCGAGCTGGAAGGAAATGGGGCGGGGTTTTTCCGCATCCTTGATGGTGACGGGGATCTCGGTTTTGAGTCCCTGGTATTCGATGGTGAGGGTGGTGGCGCCGTCTTTTTTCGGAGTGAGCACGGTGCCGTTGAGCGTGGCGAGCGAGGGGTCGGCGAGGGTGAGCTTGGACTGGCGGGTGATGTCGTGGGTGGAGGAGTCTTTCATCCGCGCGATGATGACGACGCGGTGGAAGTCGGCGGCGGTTTCGAGGGAGACTTTGGAGGGGTAGGCCTCGATGGATGCGAGGAGCGGGTCGGGCTCGGCATCCCAGCGTGGGAGGGCGGTGGCGGCGCGCGGGGCGAGGGTTTCGCCTTCGGGCCATGCGGCACCGGACTCGACCCATTTTTCGAGGGCGGCGATTTCGTCGGTGGTGAGGGGTTTGCCGTGTTTTTTGGGCGGCATGCGGTCGCTATCCCCGGCGGGCAGGCGGACGCGGACGATGAGTTCGGATTTCCCGGGATTTCCGGGGACGATGGAGTCGCCGGAATCGCCGCCTTTGAGGAGGTCGGCGTGGGTTTCGAGGACGAGCCCGCCATCGGCTTCTTCGGCGGTGTGACATTCGAGGCAGCGGGACTCGAGGATGTCGCGGACGGCATCGAAGGGCTTGGCGGTATCGTCGGTTCCGTAGGCGCAAGCCAAGGTGGGCAGGGTGACGAGGATGGCCGAAAGGAGTCGCATGGGGCAGTTACGGTGGGTGTTTTGGAAAGATTGCAGAGAATTAGGCAGAATTCGCGGGGTTTGTGCGAATCGGGGCGTTGCCGAGGGGGCGGGCGGCGTTGAGATTCGGCGGGACATGGCACATTGCGCACATTGCGGGACACGATACACGCCGACGGCGGGTCTGGAGGAGTATTGTTGCAAGGGGTGTGAATTTGTCGCGGGGATGATCGGGGAGAATGGTTTCGAGCAGTTTTATGATCTGAAGCAGGGGCTGGCGCTGGCGCCGGTGAGGAGTCGGCCGTTTGAGGAGCATGATTTCGGGTGGCTGCCGGGAAAGGTGGCGGAGAGCGAGGCGAAGGCGGCGGGAAGCGGAGATGCGGCGCGGCTGGATCTGGCGCTGGAGGGGATTTCCTGTGTGGGGTGTGTTTGGCTGGTGGAGAAGTTGTTTCAGCGGCAGCCGGGCGGGATCCGGGCGGTGGCGCATCCGGCGAGCGGGCGGCTGCATTTGGAATGGGCGGCGGGGCAGTGTGACATCGAGAGATTTTTGCGGGATCTGGTGCGTTTCGGCTACGTGTCGGCTCCGGCCGGTGCGGTGCGCGGGGATCACGAGCGGCGGAGGCTTGGCGCGCGGCTGGGGTTGTGCGGGGCGTTTGCGCTGAACACGATGGGTTTCACGCTGCCGGGGTATTTGGGGATGGGGGAGGATTTCGAGTTTGCCGGGCTGTTCCGTCTGATCGCGTTTCTATCAGCGACACTGGCGATGCTGGTGGGCGGCGGGTATTTCATTGATCGGGCGTGGCGGTCGCTGCGTGCGGGGAGTTTGCACATCGATCTGCCGATCGCGCTGGGGCTGTTGGCGGCTTATGCGGGATCGATCGCCGGGTGGGTGTTGGGCGATGAGCGGCTGATGTATTTCGATTTTGTGGCGACGTTTGTTTTCCTGATGTTAGGCGGGCGTTATCTGCAAAGCGCTGCGGTGGAGAAGAACCGGCGGAGGCTGGTGAGGCAGCAGCCGGTGCCGGAGGCGGTGCCGCTGGCGGAGGGTGGCGGGACGGTGGATCGGGATGCGATCGTGCCGGGCGTTCGGTTTTTGTTAGGACCGGGTCAAGCGCTGCCGGTGTCGGGGATTTTGGCGGAGGGCGAGGCGGATTTTTCGCTGGAGTGGATCCACGGGGAGGCGGAGCCGGTGAGGTTTACGGCGGGAAGGCGTCTGCCGGCGGGGACGATTCTGCTGAGCAGGAGTCCGGTGGTGATCGATGCGGAAGAGCGCTGGGAGGACTCGCTACTGGCGCGCCTAACAGCCCCATCGACGGAGGACCGGAGCAATCCGGGGCTGGAGAAGCTGCTGCGAGTCTATCTGATGGTGGTGTTGGTGCTGGGGTTGGCGGCGCTGGGGTGGTGGATCTATCAGGGCGACGCGCTGAAGGGGGTGCAGGCGATGATTTCAGTGTTTGTGGTTTCGTGCCCGTGCGCGCTGGGGGTGGCGATTCCATTTGCGGATGATCTGGCGGCGTCGGCGATGGAGCGGCTCGGGGTTTTTGTGCGGAGCGCGACGTTGTGGGCGAGGTTGAGACGGGTGCGGCGGGTGGTTTTTGACAAGACGGGAACGCTGACACTGGAGCGGCCGGTGTTGGAGAATCCGGAGTCGATCACGGAGTTGGATGATGAGGCGGCGGGCGCGCTGGCAGAGCTGACGCGGGGATCGCTGCATCCGATTTCGCGGTCGCTGTTAGAGGCGTTGGGTGTGCGCGGGCAGCGATTGCTGGAGGCGCGGCGGATGATGGTGGTCGAGGAATTTCCGGGGCTGGGTGTGCGTTTGATCGGGGAAGACGGCGCGAGGTGGTCGCTGGGGCGTTTGGGTTGGGATGGGGATGGGCTGGCAAAGGAGATCGCTTCGGGAGAGGGCAGTGAGTTGCGGCGGAATGGGGAGACGGTGGCGGCGTTTCATTTTCGCGAGGCGCTTCGGCCGGGTGCTGTGGAGTGTTTGCGGGTCTTGGAGCGGCGCGGGCTTTCGCTGCACATTTTATCGGGCGATCATCCGGAGAAGGTTCGTCACAGCGCGGTGGCGCTGGGGATTTCCGAAGCCGATGCGCACGGCGGGCTTTCCCCGCAGGATAAAGCGAATGCGATGGGGGCGCTGGATCAGGGGGACAGCCTCTATTTGGGAGACGGCGCGAATGATTCGCTGGCGTTTGATCAGGCGCTGGTGACGGGAACGCCGGTGGTGGATCGGAGTTTGTTGGAATCGAAGGCGGACTTTTTTACGTTGGGAAATGGTTTGGATTTCCTGCCCCGCTTGATGGATGCGGCACATGCGCGGGCGACGGGGGTACGGTCGGCATTTGCGTTCGCGCTGGCTTACAATGCGACGACGGTTGGGTTTTCGATGGCCGGCCACATGAGTCCACTGTTGGCTGCGATCCTCATGCCGCTGAGTTCGATCGTGTCGATTTTGATCGTGGCGAAGGGCTCAAAGAGCGCAAAAGGCGAAACGTGATTGTCAAGCTGCGCCGGGGCCCATAGCTTCTCCGCAAATCTTGCGATTCGCCTCATGCCTTTGACCGCCCAGACCCATAAAGATTTCGAGTCGAACCTGTTTGACCGACTGCTGAACTCCGAACGTTTCAGGCAATATCAGGATGCTTTCCGGACCGCGACGGGACTTCCGCTGCGCTTGGTTTCAGCTGATCCGGATCATTGGTGCCTTGACGATCAGAGCATCAATCGCAGCCCCTTTTGCGAACTGCTCAATCTTTGCAAAAGCGCGTGCAACGCCTGTATCGACACTAACCGGCGGCTCATGAGCGAAGCGGAGGTCAACGGTCCCTCGTCCTGCCATTGCTTTGCCGGGCTGTGCGCGACTGCGGTGCCGGTGAAGATGGGATCTGCGGTGATTGGTTTTTTGAAGACCGGCCAGGTTTTCAGCAAAACGCCGACGGAAGGTGATTTTGACAACATCCTTGGAGCGCTCGGCCGCAAGACGTTGGAAGAAGGCATGGCGGAGAGGCTAAAGCAGGCCTATCAGCAGACCCGAACGGTGGATCCGGAGCGATATCAGAGCATGATAAAGCTACTGCAGAGTTTTTCCGAACAACTTGGTCAACATGCGGAATCCTTGGCGATCATTGATGAGGGAAGTGAACCCGCTGCAATCGCCAAGGCGCGGAAATTCATCCACGCGAATCTCGACCAGCCGCTGCCGCTCGGTCAAGTGGCCCGCCAAGCTGGGCTGAGCGAGTCGCATTTCTGCCGCTTGTTCAAGGACTCGACCGGTTTGACCCTAACCGACTACGTCAATCGCTGCCGCGTGGAATGGGCCAAGCGCGAACTCCTCAAACCCGAGGAGCGGATTTCCGAAATCGCTTTCCTCATTGGCTACCAATCGCTTTCCCAATTCAACCGCAGCTTTGCGCGGATTGTCGGCCAATCCCCCACCCAATTCCGTCGCGAGCGATTGGAGCGTGCTGCCTCGTGATACGGTTTTCGTGATTGCGTGACCGGCCATCCAGCCGTCACGTTCCTTTCGTCAGGCCTATGGAAGACCGATATCAAATCCGCGGTAGAATTGGCCAAGGCGGCATTGGTGCCGTCTATCGCGCATTTGATTCCCGGATGAATCGCGAGGTGGCGATCAAAAGAATCCTCCCCGAAGCGACCGACGATTTGCAAGAGGAAGCGACATCCCAATTGTTGCGTGAAGCTGGCTCCCTCGCTTCGTTACAACATCCCCATCTCGTCACCGTTTACGATGTGGGCACCGACGACGACGGCCCTTATGTGGTGATGGAGCTGATCACCGGGAAAACGCTCGACGAATTGGTAAGCCGCGCGCCGCTCACTTGGAGTGATTTCCGCGAACTCGCGATGCAAACCCAGGAAGCCCTGATCGCAGCGCAGGATCACGACATCGTTCATCGCGACATCAAGCCTGGCAATGTGATGCTTTCCTGGCTGCCCTCCGGAAAATTTCAGGTGAAAATCGTCGACTTCGGTTTGGCAAAATTCACGCCAAAACCCTCCCTGCAGACGCTCGATCAAAATGATTCGGTGTTTGGCTCGATCTTTTTCATGGCTCCGGAGCAGTTCGAACGCGGCCCACTCGACGCCCGCACTGACCTATATGCCATAGGTTGCGTCTACTATCATGCGCTCACGGCCAAATACCCTTTCGACGGTGAAAGCGGCCCGCTGGTGATGGCATCCCACCTTCACCATCAAGTGGTGCCACTTCAAGTCACCAGACCGGATCTCCCCCGCTGGGCATCTGACTGGGTGATGTGGCACATCAACCGCTACCCGGCCGAACGCCCTGAGACCGCACGCCAAGCCTTGCAGATTTTCTTGCAAAACGACACAAATCCGAATCCAGTCCCAGCCCCTGCCACCGAACCCGTTATGAGCACCGGAACCCCATCGCCAGCCCCAGAACAGCCCAAACGGCCCCGCCTGATCATTCCGGGTGCAGCCGCCCCGCCAACACCAGCCGCCCCTCCTGCCCCGATCGAACCGATTCAAATCGTTCCGGTCCCCGTGGCCGTTACACCAGAGCCGGTCCCTGTCGTTCCAGATCCACCTCTCACACAAACCGCGCCGCAACCCTTGATGCCACCCGAGGGATCGAAACCAAGCATCCACACAGCGCCACAACCCCTTCCTGCCGTCCAGCCTGAGCCCGTTGCCGAAACGCCCGCACCTGTTCCCCCAGCAGTTCCAGCACCAGCCCCTGTTCCGGTTGCCGTCCCTGTCGCACCAACCGCGCCGCGATTGGTGGTGCCCGCCGCCGCCGTGCCCACCCAACCCGTGATACCAGCAGCAGTCCCGACCGCCGCTCCACCAGTAGCCGTGCAGCCAACGGCCCAACCAGCACCTGCGGCCATCCCGATGGCGCGCCCCGCAGCAAGTGGTCGCCTCGCCGTAGGCGGAATCCCGGCTACTTCCCCAACCCCGGCTCCCGGACTAGCCTCCGCACCCGGTGCCCTTTATGGTGCTCGCCCATCAACTCCGGGAACCACTCTTCCAAAGCCTCAAAAAGCCGGGATGAGCGCGAGCGCCAAAGGAGCGATTGCCGCAATTCTCGCAATTGTCGTCGTGATTTTTGCCGTTGTCCTGATCAACCGCAGCAGCAGAAACCGTGAAACCAACCGCTACAACGAGCTGATCGCCCTCGCTGCGAAAGAAGGAGCCACCGAAGTGCCGGTCAATTCCAACGATTTGGACATTTTCCTCAACGCCGCCTCGGACGTCGGCGCCAACGAACAACGCCAAACCATTTACACCGCGCTGTTCCTTGCCAAAGCAACCGATGGCACCGACATCGACGCCCGCATCGCGGAATTTGCAACCAAGCAGCCCATGCAGCCCGACGTCCGCGAAGTCATCATCCGCGACGTGCTCCGCAAACGCGCCAATCCGAAAGTCGTGCCCACACTTTTGGCCTACGCCCGGACAACAAGTGACACCAAAGCTGCGATCGCCGCTCTACAAGCCTGCCGCTTCATGGCGACCGACGAGCAATTCGGCGAATTCCTCGACGTCATCAAGTTCACCCCCGAAGCCGCCATTCGCCAGGCAGCGGAAGAAAATGCTGCGGAAATCATCAAGAAATCCACCAACCGCGAAGAACTCGGCAACCGTCTCGCCGCAGCCTACGATGCAGCCGTCAATGACGACCTCCGCCATTCCTTGATCCGCTTGCTCGGCCGCACCAGCGGCGAAAAGGCTCAGGAAATCGTCAAGAAGGCCCTTGCCGCTCCCGACAAAAAGGACCAACTCGCCGCCATCCTCTCGCTCGGAACTTGGTCCGATGATACGATGTTCGAAACGTTGATGGAACATCTCGAAGAGCAGGAAGATGAACAGATGCGCGCCCGCGCGTTTGATTCCGGTTTCCGCTTCCTCACCGATGCCGATCGCAAGATGGATGAAGACATCAGCGAGGACTTCTGGAAAATGTTGGCACGCAACGCCAAGATTCGCTCTGAACAGGAAAAAGTCATTCGCGGACTGGCCAATAATGAAACCGCCGACTGGGCCATCTCCGTGATCGAATATTTCGTCGACGAAGCCGACGATGACGAGGTCATCGACCTAGCGGAAAAAGCCCTCGACCGCATGCGCGAACGCGCGAAAATTCGCGAAGGTCGTGAGGAAGACAAAGACGACGAAGACAACGACGAGGAGAAGGAAGACGAAGAGGAATGAGCCATCGTCGCCCCTGATTTTTCAACGCCGGGCCGGTCCAAGGTCCGGCGATTTTCGTTTCTCAAACACCAGCGTCTCGATACAACTCTCCCATTCGCGACAACGAGCCATCCTCTTTGAACAAGCTGTGCTCCTTGCCTCTTCCAGGCTCGAAATAAGCATAGCGCTCCACTGAGCGGGACCGATCCAAGGTCCTCAAGGCAGATCGTAGAAACGCATAATTCTCGCGTTCGCTGCCGGACCACCCGTTGAACTCCGTCAACCAAATCGGCAACCGCCACTCGCGATCAATCTCCTTCAACCAGGTCGCGAATGCATCCGCATCGCGACTACGATACCAATGGATAGCAATGAAATCGACGCGCAATTTCTCACGCTTCGCCCGCTTCATGAACTCGGTCAGCCATTGCATCCCCTTGTCATCGGATGATGGTGCCGGCGAACTCAACGGCACATTCTTTGCCTCCGCCACCTCGACGAGCCGTGGCCACAGCTTAATCGCATCGTCGATCGAAGTATTCCCCTGATCCGCACGCTCGGGTTCATTGAAACTGAGAATCGCTTTGATATCACCCATCCCCTTCACCGCACCAAGATTCCCAATGTCCGATCCGCGCTTGATCATCGGCACATACTCCGCAGGACTACCAACCTTCCCGCCGTGCCACCAAGTGTAATACCACTGCGCTCCAAATTTCTCAATCCGGCCAGCATCACCACCCGCCCAGCCCTTTTTTCCGTTAGGCTCCTTGAAGCGGTCTCCCTGAGCACTTGCAGACGACGCAACCCACGCCGGCAGCATCGCACCCATCACCGTCTGCTTCATCCACTCACGTCGATTCATGCCCCAATCCTATCCGAGGATGACAACATGGCCAGCAAATCCATCCCCGCGCTTTGCGGGGATGTCCCTCAGATCGTTAAAACTGGCGGCGACTGGTTGGAGTTAGGTTGGTCATTTGGTGTATGAAAGACAAGGGGCAA
>SYAP01000193.1 GCA_005787565.1 Verrucomicrobiaceae bacterium
CACCCCCACCCACCAACCAAACCCCGGAAATGCGCGCCGAACTCGACCGCATCATCCAACAACGCACCACCGCCTTCTCCACCGCCACCATCGACAAAAACCGCGGCCAAACCATCTATCAGGAACAATGCGCCACCTGCCACGCCATCGGCGGCAAAGGCCAGCTCGTCGGCCCCCAACTCGATGGCATCGGCAACCGCGGCCCCGCTCGTCTGTTAGAAGACATCCTCGACCCCGGCCGCAACGTCGACGCACACTTCCGCCTCCACCTCATCAAACGCAAGGACGGCTCCACCTTCGCCGGCCTCGAACGCGGCCACATCGGCGAACTCCTCATCTGCGTCGATGCCGCCGGAAAAGAACACCGCATCCCCAAAAACGACATCGAATCCAACACCGAAACCGGCCTCTCCCTCATGCCCGCAGCCTTCGCACACGCCATCCCGGAAGCCGACCTCCTCCACCTCGTCGGCTGGCTGATCGATTTCAAATAACCACCCCGCCATGAGCCCATCTCCCGATCCCTTCCAATCCGCACGCCAAACCTCCGGCACCCTCCAAACCACCTTCGGCGACGAACCCATCACCATGATCCTCCGCCACGATGCCGTGCGCGAGGCCGCCAAAGACTGGCAAACCTACAGCTCCAACCACCCCTTCCGCGTCCCCATCCCCTCCGAGGAAAATCTGCGCACCATGCGCCAACTCCCCATCGAGACCGACCCGCCCGATCACAAGATCTTCCGCGACGTCATCGAACCCTTCTTCCGCCGCCCCAAAGACCCGCACGTCATCACCAGCACCGAAGCCCTCATCGACCGCATGCTCACCGAGGCCCTAACAAAAAACTCCGTCGAGATTGTTAGAGACTTCGCCCTCCCGCTCCAGTCCCGCGCCCTCACCCTCCTCCTCAACGTCCCCGAATCCGAAGCCGAAACCTGGATCGCATGGGGTATCCACGTCTTCCACGATACCTCAACCGGCTCCAGCAAAGGCCAAACCCTCGAAACCTACCTCCAAAACCGCTTCGACCAGGCCGAGGCAAACCCCGGCGACGACTTCTTCACCGCACTCACCCGCGCCACCGTCCACGACCGCCCGCTCACCCGCCAGGAAATGATGGGCTACGCCAACCTCGCCTTCGCCGGCGGACGCGACACCATCATCCACACCATCTCCTCCATCATCGCACACCTCGCCAACCACCCGGAACACCTAACATTCCTCCGCGAGGACCCCAAACGCATCGTCAATGCCACCGAGGAATTCTTCCGCGTCATCTCCCCACTCACCCACATAGGCCGCGTCTGCCCCGTCGATACCAACGTCCACGGAACCCAAGTCAAAGCCAACCAACGCATCTCCCTCTGCTGGGCCTCCGCCAACCGCGACGAAAACGCATTCCCCGCCCCCCTCGAAACCCGCCTCGACCGCAAACCCAACCCCCACGTCGCCTTCGGTGCCGGCCCCCACCTCTGCATCGGCGCACCCCACGCCCGCCTGTTAGCCCGCACCCTCCTCCGCGCCCTCTCCGAACGCGTCGCCAAAATCACCCTCATCGAAGCCACCCCACACCTCGAATCCGAATCCACCTACCAACGCAACGTCGGCTACGACTCCCTCACCGTCCGCCTCTCCCCATCCTGATCTGAAAAACCCCGCCTTTTCCAAACTCACGCGATTTCCAGATTAAGATCGCGCCTCCCCGCGACGTCAGTCACCAACACCCAGGAAATCCCCACCATGTCCGCAGAAAACCCGCTCGCACTCGCTGACTTCGTCGGCCTGCTCACGCGACATCAACCGGACCTCCTCGCCTACATCATCTCCCTCATGCCCGGCGACCCCGAAGTTCCCGATGTCATCCAGAAAAGCAACCTCATCCTCTGGAACAAACGCGCACAATTCACCCCCGGCTCAGACTTCCGCGCATGGGCATTCTCCATCGCCCGCTTCGAAGTCCTCAACCACCTCAAAAAAAAACGCCGCTCCCGCCCAGTCCTCCTCGATGAGGAACTCCTCGAAACCCTCAGCCTCCAAGCACACGATTCCCTCGACTCGCACGACCGCAGGCTCGCCGCACTTGAAATCTGCATGAGCGAACTCCGCCAGCAGGATCGCGATCTGTTAGATCACCGCTACCGCGCCGGATCCGACCTCGGCGAATACGCCAAACGCGAAGGCCGCAGCGTCTCCGCCCTATCCGTCTCCCTCAACCGCCTCCGCACCATCCTCCGCCGCTGCGTCACCCGCCGCCTCGCCATGGAAGGAGGCACCCCATGAGCCAATCCGAAATCGAAACCGCCATCCAGCGCGCCTTCGATGGCTCCCTCAGCACCGAGGACTGCCTCCGCCTCCGCAACATACTCAAAAGCGATCCCACCGCCCGCGCCCTTTACTTCGAGCACGCCGCCCTCCATCAACTGCTCATCTACCGCCTCAGCCGCAGCACTCCCCTCGATGCCGCACGATCCCTCACAGACACCCGGCTCAAACTCCAAACCCGCCGCAGCGCCCGCACCGCCCTCGCAGTCGCCGCAGCCATCGTCCTCCTGTTAGGCATCACCCTCATGCGCCTGCTCGCACCCGAGCCAGCCGTCCTCGCCACCTTCGAAACAGACACCGGAGCACGCTTCACCCTGCAACACCCCGATTCCGATCCCCCCCCGCCATCATCTAACGAAATCCACGAAGGCACCCGCATCCTCCTCGATCAAGGCACCCTCGAAGTCAAAATCCGCAAAGGCTCCCGCGCCGTAATCCTCGCTCCAGCCATCCTCCGCATCGACTCGGACACCCACATGACCCTCGACCAAGGCACCGCCTGGTTCGAAATCGGCAAGGACGCCGCAGGCTTCGAAGTCAACACCCCGCAACTCTCCGTCACCGACCTCGGAACCCGCTTCGGCGTCCTCGCCTTACCGGATGCCAACCATGAAATCCATGTCTTCTCCGGAAAAGTCATCGCCCGCGGACGCTCCGGCACCATGACAGAGGAAACTCTAACCACCGGCATGGCCCGCCTCTGCGATCCCATCGGCCGCCTCAAAACCACACCCCTCCGCCCCGAGTTATTCCTCTCGCTCCTCCCTCAACACCACGGTTCCGAACTCATCATCAACGGCGGCTTCGAAAACGGCAACCCACCCCCACCCAGCACCTACGGCCCCCGCGCCAACGCCGCCTTCCTCCCCGGCTGGCGCTTCGGCAATGAAATCATCGTCATGCGCGCCACCACCGAAGGAATTCCCGGCTACGGCGAAAAATCCACAACCATCCTCTCGTCCACCAAAGACACCCAGGTCGGATTCAGCCAGGATTCCCATGGCCCACCTCCCAATCAAGACAACGTCTCGATCTATCAGACCTTCGCCACCGAACCCGGCCAAACCTATCAAGTCCAATTCGAAATGGGCGCGATCTTCTTCAGCCCATCCACCTTGAAAATCTCCGCCTCGGTCCATCAGGGCGCCACACCCTCCGGACCCACCCTCGCCTCACACACGGAACAACGCTCCCATGCGGACGGAAATGGCTACAACCCACCCGCCACCCTCATGTTCACCGCCACCTCACACACGTCCACCCTGCTATTCACCGAATCCAGCGAATCCTCCGTCAGCGCCGATCCAGTGATCGACAACATTTCCGTCACCGAAATTCCCTAACCACCGATTTCCGCTTAAGAAATCAAACGGCCCGGACGTGTGTCAGAAAGGCCACACCAAAAAACTCCACATGTCTCCCACCCGCAAAAATCTCATCCACTCTTGGACCCTCGCCGCATCAATCGCCGCATCCACCCTCGCCTCAGCCGCTGAAATCACCTGGTCCAGCGCACCCTACCTAACCAACGGCGGATACGGCCAAAACCTTGTCCCCGGCCAGTTTGCCACCTCCGGCACCCTCCTCCTCGCCGAAAACGTCGGCGGCTCCGCAACCTCCTTCGATGGCATCAACTTCACCACAGGAACCATCACCTTCACCGGCGGAACCTTCGGCGGCTTCCACGATGGCTCGCCCAATTCCCCTCTTGCCAGAACCGGTGCCTACGGAAGCGGCGGTGCCCCGGGAACCGTCACCC
>SYAP01000194.1 GCA_005787565.1 Verrucomicrobiaceae bacterium
CCTACGCCGGATGGCCCTCAACGCCCACAACCGCATGCCCTTCGAAGGCAAAAAGCGCAAAAGCCTCCCGAAACGAGAACTTCGCGCCGCTCACGACACCGCTTACCTCGAACAACTCCTTTCCCTAGTGTAGGGACCCTGGGTAACGGTTGGCATTCGTTTTGCATTTTTCCCTAGGCGGAACCGGCGGAATGTGACAAGAGCGTCACTGTTCCAATCCGTAAGCTGAAGACCGGAGGAAAGGGCATGCCTCCGGTGGTAATCAGCCATTCGGGCTTGGAGCTGAAAAAACCAAAACAAACCCAATGAAATCTCTCACGATATTGGTCGCCGTACTTGCTTCTGCCGGCGGCCTCCTCGCGCAAACCACCACCACCACCTTGGTAAACTGGAACCACGTTTGGGATTTCATGCATCCGATGGGCGTGCTGCCAGCGGGCTCGGGGGCCACCGAGCCGAACTCCGGCGCGACCAAATGGTATGCGCCGCAGGCGGAGTTTTCAGCCTCCTATTCTGGTCCGACGTTTGGTGGGCCCCGTGTCAATGGCGTGCCCGGCACGATCAACAGCTACGATTCGGGAAGCGGTCCGGGGCCGATCGGCTATGGATCGATGGACTATACCACGGTGATCCCACAGAACCTGCCAACCGGCCAGTTCACCGGTTTGGGGACCACGCTGACGACTCCTAACACGGGGAATCGGCGCACGGGATATTTCCGTACGACATTCACCGTTCCCGCATCCGGCAGTGCCTTTATCAATCCGGTGATCAGTTATCTTCTGGACGATGGCGGTTTTGTCTATCTTGACGGAGTGCCGGTGCTGCGGGTGAACATGGCACCGGCTGCAACGGATGCCTACACCTCTCTTGCCGCTGGAACCGCCAATACCGAGTCGCACATCCGCTTCGCGGACTTGAGTCTTCCTGTGGGATCGACGACAGGAGGAAATGCGTTCAATTCGACGGTTATCGCAGGCAACGCCACGGTGCTCCAGCAGGTGCTTGAGCTTTCTCCCGGCGTGCACACCCTTGCGGTTTCGCTGCGCAGCGACGCCGTCGGCAGCTCGGATTTGGATTTGGCTCTCCGCGTGCAGGCGACCGAGGTCCAAAGCGCGATCCATGCAACGGCTTCGAATGTCGTCCGGAATTACAATGGAACGCCCTACAATCCCACGGACGACCGGGTCGGTTTCTCTCTAACAGTAAGTCCGATCGGATCGGTTAGCCCAAGTGGCTGGACCATTGTTGGTCCGGCAGGTAGCGCTGCGGTTGGACAAACGGGGGCCTACAACACTCCGGTATTGGTTTCCAACATCCCGATCGCCGAGTTTCCGGTGGGGGGGCTTCAAGTGGTGGTGCAGGATGCGGGGAATCCCGCTGCCACTTCCACGGTGGCGGTTTATGCGCCGGGCGACGGGCGCGATCGCGTTCTAGCAGATTGGAATCATGTTTGGGATTTCATGCACCCGATGGGCGTGCTGCCTGCGGGCTCCGGTGCCGCCGAGCCAAACTCCGGAGCAACCAAGTGGTTTGCCGCACAGGCGGAATTCGACGCAAGCTACACCGGACCCACCTTCGGTGGTCCCCGGGTCAACGGTGTTCCCACCACCCTCGACAGCTATGACTCCGGCAGTGGTGCGGGACCGATCGGCTATGGTGTCATCGATTATCCGACCAGTGGTAGGCTGCCAACCGGTGAGTTCTCCGCGCTTTCCACACTGCTCACCAGCCCTACCGCCAACAATTTCAGGACCGCCTATTTCCGCACGACCTTCAGCGTGCCCGAGGAAAACTTTCATGTGAAACCGGTCATCCAGTATGTGATGGATGATGGCGGCTTCGTTTATCTGGATGGTGTCGCGGTTCTTCAAGTGAACCTTGCGGCCGGAGCGGCGGACACTTATGCGGCGTTTTCATCAAACACCACCGACACGGAATCCTACATCCGCTATGCGGATCTCAGCCTGCCGGTGGGTTCGGTGACGGGTGGAAACACTGTCGGTGGGCAGAATCTCGCTGGAAACGCCATTGTTTTGCGACAGATCGCTGAATTGTCACCCGGAGTCCATACGCTCGCCGCTTCAGTGCATAACGGCAACGCGGCGAGTTCCGACATCGCATTGGCCATGCGGGTGGTGACGACCGAGACCAATCTAACCATCAGCGCGACCGCTTCCGGTTCGGTGCGGAATCCTGAGGTTGATCCGGCGGATCCGGTCGATGACACCGTGGATTTCAGTCTAACCGTAGTGCCTGCCGGAACCCCCGGCAGCGGATGGATCGTTACCGGTCCGCCGGGTAGCGCCGCGCTTGGACTGACCGGTTTGTACAATGTCCCGACGACGGTTTCCGGAATCCCGATCAGTGAATTTCCGTTGTCGGGTCTCAGTCTTACAGTGGCCGATTTGGAAAACCCCAGCAGTGAAGCCAAGGTGGCGGCGCTTGCCCCTAGAGTGATCGCATCCAACAGCGTATCCACGCCGAATGCCACGGTTGTGACGAGTGGAAGCATTCCGCCAGTATGGGTCATCAATGAATCGATCCGCAGTCTAGCGATGAACAATGGCGGGGGTGGAGCGAGGAAAGTCGTGCGTTCACAAGCGGTCGATTTATCCGCAGTCAGCGGATTTGTCCTGTTCACCGCCGTGTTAGAGGTGATTGACGCTTCCACGGGCAATGAGAGCTTTGATTCATTCCACGCCGAATTGATTCTGGATGGCGACGATGGCAATCCAGTCAATCTCATCACGAAATATGACACGTTGAACGGCAACGGTGTGATGGACGACGATGAGCTTGCTCCTGCTGGCGGGACGTATCTTTACCCGCTTGAATATTATATTCCAGATCATGTCAGTTCGGTTCAGTTGGTCATCAGCGGCGTGAATGATTCCGGCAGCGAGACGTATCTTGTGCGGAACCTGCAATTCGGAGTGGCTCCGCCCACGCTATTGGGGGTTCCCGGCGAGCTTATTTTCAATAATCAGGGAACCGTCAATTCCGCCGACGACACCTACTCGACGACGGTGACCATCACGCCTGTGAATCTTGGTGCGAGCACCGGGTGGACAAGCAATGCAGCACCTCCCGCCAGCGGTTTGTATTCCTCTGCCAACCCGATTGCCTTCGGGCCTTATCTGGTTTCCAGCGGTCCGCGTGAGATCACACTGACGGACAATCTGAACCAGGCCGTGACGGCATCTTTGAGCCTGGTTTCCGCGCCTCCTGCGATGAGTGTGACCCCGCCGCTGAATGTGGTCCGAGTCGAAAATGGTCCGGGTGTCCTGGATGACACGGTGACTTTCGATGTGAACATCACCGGCACCAGCACTGGTCCCGGTTGGAACGCATTTGGTGCCGCTCCTTCGAGTGGTCCTTATGGTCCGGCGACCTTTACCCTTGCGGATTTGTTTGGCTCGTCTGCGACGGTGACCCTTGAGGATCAGAGTTACGTCGATGCGTTTCAGGTTCTGACCCTCAACTTTCCAAATCGCTATCTCATCGGTGAAATGGATCTGGGTGCCGGTTCCATCCCGCTGGCGACATCGCTCTCGGTCTCTCCGGCGCCCCAATGGGTCAGTGATCCGGAGGCGCTTACCCTGAGGATGAATCATGGTGGTGGTGGTGCCCGAAAGATGATCACCTCCCAAGTGATCGACCTTTCATCGGTGGTGGGCTCCGGTGTTTCATTCAGCGCTCTGTTACAAGTCACGGATCTAACATCGGGAACGGAAGTGGGAGACAGCTTTGTCGCGAATTTGATTCTCGATGGTGATGTCGGAAATCCGGTGAATCTGATCACTCCCTATGACACCCAGGTTGTCAATGGAGTGTTGGACGATGACGAACTGGCACCGACCGGTGGCACGTTTGAGTATCCGCTCTCCTATGTGATTCCGGATGGAGTTCAGTCCGTGGTGCTGGAGATCGGCGGGGTCAATGATTCGGTGAACGAGATCCTGCTTGTGCGGGACATCGTGCTTTCCCTCGGGCCTTTGGACTCCGATGAGGATGGCATGACGGACGATTACGAAGTTGCCAACGGACTCAATCCTCTTGATTCGAGCGACCGGCTTCTCGATCTCGATGGAGATGGTCAAAGCAACCTGGATGAGTTCCTTGCGGGCACTGCCGCAAACGACGCGAGCTCGCGGCTTCAGGTGACGGAATACAGCATCGACAAGACGACCGGGGCCTACTCGATCAGCTGGAAAAGCGTTCCTGGCAAGAACTACCGAATTCAGGTTTCCAATGATCTTGCTGTTCCTTTCGCGGATCTCAATCTAACGAACATTCCGGCCGATGCCGGTGACACGACCACATTCAGCGGGATGATGCCGGGCGTTCTTTCTGAGTCCGGTTTCATGCGCATCCGGGTGGTGCCCTGAGATCGAGAGAAAGGAGATCAACGAGATTTTTGTTAGAGCAGCGGGCGGCGCGTTGGCGATCTTCAATGGGTCGAGTCGCGGATGGGTGATTGGTTGTTGATAGGTTTTTCGTTGGTTCGGCCGATTCCCTTTCCGAGGTCTCGGAGGGTCCAGAGGGAGCCTTTGGTGGGAGTCGCTTGGGTTATTGGATGGAGAGGGTGGCGATTTTTCCGGCGGTTAGGGTGAAGGAGAAGTTGAGATCGACAGGGCTGCCGGGGAAGTTTCCGGCTACGGTTGTGGTGGCGACGAGGGTGCCGTTGTTTTCGATGGCGCGGAGGAGGGTGGTCTTGGGTTGGAAATCCCGGGTGGTGTCCGCCACCCATTTGCGGATGGCGGGGTGGCCGATGTGGTCGTTGTTTTCGTCATGAACGTGTGCGTTTTCCGCGAAGCAGAGGGTCACGTCTTCGATGCGTCCGTCATTGGCGGCGGCAAAGTAGTCGAGGATGACGGCGGGAAGTTCGGAGACGGGATCGCATTGGTCGGACATGATGGCCTGAATGAATCATGAACGTGAAAAATGACAATAACCCACAAGAAAGTAAGTCCCCCACTTGGAACTGAGGCTGGAGAAGCATTGAAGGAATGGACTCCGGCGACGGCTGCCCATGCGGTGGAGGAAACGTTGAGGATGTTAGAAAGTCTATGGAAGCTGTTGATTCTGTTCCGGCTTTTCGGGGGACAGGTGAAGCGGTTTTCCGAGCTTGAGAGAGCGATCCCGGCCGTCACGCAAAAGATGTTGGCACAGCAGCTGAGGCAGTTGGTGAAGGACGGGATCGTGCAACGCGAAGTCCATCCGGAGGTGCCTCCGAAAGTGGAGTATTTAGATAAATCTCCTGGCCCGTGTTGCTGAGGCCAATGTTGTTCGATCAAGCCATCCTTTACGCCCCCAAACAATCCCCGGAATTCGTCCCTGTCGCTCAGGAGGATTGCCAACAATCTATCAAACCAACCGGCGGCGGATCCTTATCTGTAGCCAGCTTTTTGTTGGGTGGTGGTGGGTGCTGTGTTCCGACTTCATAAGCCTTGGAGAATTCGTGGGAAAACCCAAAGGAGTCCGAGTAGTAGGGCGAGCATGATGCCGATGATTCTTGTGAGGTTCTCGACGTCCAGTATCTTCTGTGAAAGCAAGCGGCGCAGCACGGTTAGTTCCCTGACGGTGAGGCGGATCAAGAGAATGGTCACGATTCCAAAGAGGACCTTGGATGGCCATATTCTTACCGGCATCCAGAGAGTTGTGTAACAGATGAGTGCGCCGATGAGTGCCGGGAGAATAAGGACCGCGCGGGCAGATCCCAGCGGCCGGTTGAATCTACCCAGGCTCTCCCACATGCTGCCGCCTTGTATTCTCATGTGCCTGCGTTTGCCTTTACCTTACCGTCTTTCACTTTGTAAACAAATCTCCTGGCCCTTTTTGCTGAGACGAGTCAGTCATCGGCGGTAGGTCGTTGGAGTTCTTCTAGGTCTGCCAAGTCTTGGGCGCGGCCTGCGGTTTTCTTGGCGGTGATGAGGGCAGGCTTGGAAAGGTAAGGGACTGAAATGCCGTCGATTTCGACTGGGATTCTTGTGGGCCAGCATTCGGTGAATTGGAGTCCCGGAACGGTAGTGAGGAAATCGAGCTGGCTCGGGGGCATGCCGATGGAGAACTGCAATCCTTCCCGGGCGAAGTCTGATTCGGTGACTTCTATGAGGGGTATTCCAAATTCCCGAAGAGCAGCGGCGATTTGCGCAATCTGGCTCGATCCAAAGGTCGAGGTCTTTGGTGAAGCGGGGTTGGGCGTGGTGGGACACTGCGTACCCTCCGACGACGAGGTAGCGGACGCTATGAGCGCCGAACAGACGTAACAGATCTTTGAAGTCGGAGTTCATGTTCCGGGATTCCTTTTTGGCGGGAGTGTTCGACGACCATTTGCCAGACGGCATCGGCGCGGGCGGATGCGGGGAGTCGCTGCCAGTCGCGGATTTGCTGGCAGCGTTGTTCTTCGAAGGAGGAGAACTTGCGAATGGTCCATTGGGAGCGGTCGGGCATTGGATCGACAGTTTGTCTACCTGATACGCTTTGGCCGGATTTTGGTGGGGTGGCAAGATGGAATCTCCCTAGGCTTGATAGATTCAGCGGAGATCATTGCAACATTGTTTGGTTGAGGCGTGGATATCGCAGCGGTCGTTGTCGTTGATTCTGGGGGTTTGGGGGAAATGAGGTGCTTTTTCAATGTCTTCTCGTGTGGGCGATTCGTAGATCGCCTTTCCTTGGGGGCGGTGGGCATGAAAAACCCCGCCGCGGCGTGGGCCGGGGCGGGGTTTGGGATGGTTGTGAAAACTTGGTTGATCCGGGTGGGATCAGGGGTTTTCGGTTGGGGATTCGGTGGCGGGTGCTTCGTCGTTGTGGGAGCAGCCGCAGCCGGTTTCGCAGGATTCGGTGTTGGTGGGGACGAGGGGGAGTTCGTCTTGGACGGTTTGGGCGTCGACGGAGGATTCCTGGGTTTCCTCGATTTGGGCGACTGGCTCGGTTTCCGCGGCGGGTTCTGCGGTTGCGGGTTCGTCGAGGAGGTTGGTGACGGTTTCGACGATGGGCGCTGCGGCGATGGCTGCTGCGGCGGCTGGGAGTGGGGCGAGGACGGGCTGGATGGGTGCCTTGTTGCGTGCTTCGCGGTCTTCCTGGTCTTCGCGCTCGTCTTGTCCACGGGATTTGGCTCCGGAGACGGTGAGGTTGCGGCCCATGAAGGGTTGATCGTGGAGGACTTCGACGGCGCGTTTGGCTTCATCGACGTGGAGCATTTCGACGAACCCGTAGCCTTTGGATCGGTGGGTGGTGCGATTGTAGACGATTTCGATGCTGCGGACGGGTCCTACGCCTTTGAAGAGGTCTTTGAGGTCTTCTTCGGTGACGTCGTAGGAGAGGTTGCCGACGTAGACGCGAGTGGATTCGACGCTGGTGGGGTCTCCGCCGCGGCGGTCGCCACGAGGGGCGCGTTCGCCGCGTTCGCCGCGTTCGCCACGGCGTTCGCGTCCGTCACGGTCGCCGCGGCCTTCGCGGTTGCGTGGTGGGCGATCTTCGCGGGGAGCGGAGGAGTCGCCCTCGCCATCGCCGTTGCGGAGGTTGCGGGTGTTGTTTTTGGGTCCCCGGATTTCCAGGCCTTCGGGGCGTGGTGGATCGATGGGGCGTTCGGGGCGCGGGGGCCGGACGGGTTCTTTGTAGAGGCCGATGGCTTTGAGCAGTTTCTGCCACCAGCTGAGCTTGGGTGCGGAGTAGGTGCGTGGTGGCCGGGTGTCCTGGCGACCGTGGCGTTGTCCGCCTTGTCCGCCTTGGCGCGGGCCGCCGCTGTGGTTGCGGTTGCCGGAGTTTTCGCGGTCGTTATGGTCGTGGTTGCGGTTTTGGTTGCGGTTGCGTCCGCCGCGGTTGCGGCGGCGTTTGTTATCTCCCGGATTGCGGGGTTCGTGTGTTGCGTTCGACATGGTTTCGCATGGGTCGGTGTTTGCGGGCGGCCCGGCGCTGCGGGCGAAGGATTCGCCCGATGGTGCTGGAAGGGTCCTGCAGATGGACCGGCATGGGAGGGACGTTCGGCTTTTTGGTGCCGGGGTGTGCCAGCGCGCGCGGAGGCGCGAGGGGGATCACCAGTGTCGTCTCCAGCCGGCTTGCGCCGCCGCCCGAGGGTGGGCAGGAGTGACCCGTTTCCTGGCGTGGGCCCGTGGTTTTCACCCCGAAGTGGGTGGGTAGAACGGTGGGCGCTGGGCCGGATGGTGACATCGGAGGTGGGGGTTCCTGCTCGGCGCAGACGCTACCGGGTGGATGGGGTTTGGCAAGGCGTAACGCGGGGGGAGGGGATTTTTACATGTGGGGCTGTTGATGATGAGTGGGTTGTGTGGGAAATCCGGGGGGTGGGCGTTTCGGGTCACCAGATGATTTCGGCGATGACGGGGCGGTGGTCCGAGCCGAGGTGTGGGCCGATGGTGCGGTCGCGGCAGTGGAAGGGGCGGTTGGGGGTGGGTCGGAACATGACGTGGTCGATGGGGATGGCGACGAGGGGATTGGCATTCATCCAGGTGGGAGGGGCGCCGTGGCCGTTGCTGGTGTCGATCCAGCCGTTTTGAAAGATGGGGTGCATGCCGTGGCTCCAGCGTGTGGCGTTGAGGTCGCCGAGGAGGAGGATGGGGCCGGGGGTGGAGCGGGAGATGCGGGCGATTTCCATGAGGAAGGCGTCGCGCTCGGAGGCCCAGAAGGCGGTGGTGGGTGGGACGGGGTGTGCGCCGAGGAGGGTGAAGTCGCCGAGGGGTCCGGAGATTTTGGCGATGAGGAGGGGGAGTCTCATTTGGCCGCATGGGTGGATGCGGTGTTCGAGGATGGGGAGTTTGGAGTAGAGGGCGAAGCCGAAGTTTCCCTCGATGATGTGGTCGATGGAGTGGGGGTGGGTGGCAAGGAGGGGCTTGAGGGAGACGGACCAGACAGGGTCGACTTCGGGTAGGAAGATGAGGTCGGGATCGGTTTGGCGGATCCAGGCGAGGGTGTCGTCATGGTTGCGGTTGGCGCTGAGGACGTTAAAGGCGGCGACGCGGAGTGAGGGGCCGCCGGGGTCCGGGGTGGGGTTAACCCAGGTGGGGGCGATGCGGGCGAGGGGGGTGATGAGCATGGCCGCGGAGAGGGCGGCGAGGCGGAAGGATTTGAGGGCGAGGAGGGCGAGGGTGGTGAGGAGGAGGATGAGGAAGTATTGGCGCTGGAAGTGGTTGAAGAGGTCGAGCGCCCAGAAGGTGCCGCCGAGGAGGCCGAGGATGGGGAAGAGGCCGGTGAGGACGGCGGCGCGGGCGATGAGGGGGGCGGGTTTGGGGAGTAGGAAGCCGCGCCATGTCATGCCGAACGTGATGACGTGGCGGGGGGGGGAAGGCAAGCGGGGATGGATTTTCGGGTCAACGTACGATTTCCACGCGGAAGAATCCGGCGGTTGAGTCCGGGGCGGTGAGGGTGGCGGTGGTGGTGGCTCCGGGTGAGGCGTGGATGATATGTGGGACGCCGGGGGACGAGAGGACGGGTTGCCAGTTGGTTAGATCGGTGGAGTGGGCGATGAGGTAGCGGCGGCCGAGGTTGCTGGACCAGGTGAGGGAGATTTCGCCCTTGGCGAGGGTGTGGGAGAGGACGGTGAAGACGGAGGTGCGGCTGCGGGGATCTGTGCCGGCGAGGTGTTCGGAGAGGTTGTTCTGGCCATCGGCATCGGGGTCGGCGGAGGCGTCGAGCGGGTTGTTCGGGTCGAGTTGGTTGGCGATTTCCCAGATATCGCGCATGCCGTCGCCATCGGTATCGGGTCCGGGGTCGGAGCCGCCGATTTCGAGGGTGTCGAGGATTCCGATGTAGGAGCCGTCGGCATTGAAGGCGTGTTGGTCGAGGCGGAGGTAGCGGTCGCGGACGGTGATTTCGGAGTATCCGTGGAAGAGACCGCCGGAGATGGGTTGTGGCGTTCCGAGGATTCTGTTAGAGGATTGGGTGGCGTAGAGTCCTGGGACGGAGTGGTGTCCTCCGAGCCAGAGGCCATCATCGGTGGTGGCGCTCCAATCGGCGACGAGGGGTTCGCTGAAGTCGAGGTAGCTGCCGGTGCCGGTGATGACGTATTGGACGTCGTTGATGCGGCCGCGTTCGTATCCGTGCATGTGTCCGCTGAGGCAGAGGTCGACGTTGTATCGTTCGAGGCGTGGGACGAGTTGGGAGCGTAGGTTTGCGTTTCCGTTGATCCATCGTTCGCAGTAGGGCGGGACGTGGACGGAGAGGATGCGGAAGCGGGCGTGGGTGGCGGCTGGAGAGGAGAGGACGGTGTCGAGCCAGCCGTTGGTGATGTCGTTGGTGGGGTCGGTGTTGGATTTGTTGTTGGTTTCGAAGTATTCGAGGCAGACGAAGAAGACGCCGGCGTGGGAGAAGGTGTAGTTGCCGTAACCGGGGGTGCGGGTGGATGGAGATTCGGAGGTTTGCCAGCGGCTGGGGAGGTCGGCGGAGAGGCGGAGGGGGTGGGAAGGGCTGCTGCCGTCGTGATTTCCCCAAGCGATGTAGAAGGGCCGGTGTGGGCCGTAGACGGCGGCCCAGCGGTTGAGGAAGGAGTTGCGGGTGTTGGGGTAGGTGTTTCCGTCTTGGGCGAGGTCGCCGACGGCGAGGCCGAAGGAGGTTCCGCGGGATGCCATGTGATCGAGCATGATTTTGGCGGGTTCCCAAGGATCGGCCTGCCAGGTGTTGCCGTTGGTGGTCTGAGTGTCGCCGAGTGCGCCGAATTTGAAATCTTCCCAGACGGCGGGTGCGGTGCGGAAGGATGCGGTTGGAGTGATGGATTCGCCGTTGCCGGTGATTTGGTAATGATAGGTGGTGCCGGGTGTTAGACCGCCGATGAGTGCGCGGTGGAGGAAGGTTCCGCCGCCGCTGGGGACGCGTTCGCCGGCGACGGGTGAGGAGGTTAGGCCGGGCAGTCCGAAGGTGAGGTCGAGCTGGAGGTCTTCGGCGGTTTCCCACATGACGGCTATGCGGTCTGAGGCCATGTTCTGGAGGTAGGGTGGGGTGAGGAATGTGACGATGGGCGGGCCGGTGATTTGGATGGATTGGATGATGGTCCATGGGGAGATGGAGCCTTGGGCATCGCGGGCACGGGCGCGGATGAGGTAGGAGCCGGGGGCGGTCCAGGTGTGGGTGCGTGTTAGAGTTTCGCCGGAGGCGGCGAGGGTGGTCCAGAGGGAGAGGTTTCCATCGCCCCAGTCGGCTTGGATCTGGACGGTGTCGTTTTCGGCATCGGTGGCTTGGAAGGAGAAGGTTTCGGTGGTGCCGGTGGAGGAGGTTTCGGGACCGGCGGGGGCGATTGTTAGGGAGGGGGCGGTGTTTCCGGGGTTGGAAATGACGGGCAGCCCGGCACTTCCAAGGGCGCTGGCTTCGGAGGCGCTGAGGGTTTTCGCGAAGATGGCGGCCATGCCGATGGAGAGGGGGTGGTTTTCGCCGTCGTTGTCGCCGAAGAGCAAGATTTGTGAGGGGTCGAGTGAGAAGTCGCCGTTGAGGGCGGGGAGGGTGTGGGTGAAGTAGGGCTGGCCATCGAGGTAAGTGCGGAAGGAGCCGCCGGGTGATAGATCGACGGCGATGGCGATGCGGTGCCAACGGTCTGATAGAACGGGTGTCGAGGAGTAGGCGATGGAGGTGCGGCCCAGGGTGTTGTTGGTGGAGCGGACGAAGTATTCGGCGTCGTTGTTGTTGGCGATGGTGGTCTGATAGAAGCTGCGCCACTGGCCGGGGGAGGGGATTCTAACATCGAAGACGAGGGTGTAGCGGTTGACACGGGTTCCGCCGCCGTTCGGGCCGATGGAGTGGGTGGCGACGAGGTGGTTGGCGGTGCCTTGGGTTGTGGTGATGACGCCCTGGAGGGTGGTTGGAACGGATTGGGCGTCGGTCATTTCAGCTGTTTGTATGGGTGGTGTTCCTTGGATGGTCAGATCCGGTCCGACGGTTGCTTTTCCGAGGTTGGATGGATCGTCGAAATCCCAGAGGCCGACGAGGGCGTCGGGTGTGCCGGGAGTTGGGGTTTGGGCGAAGTCCAGGTTGTCGATGGCGATGTTGAGGGCTGATCCGGTGCCGCCGATGCGGGTGATATCGAGGCGGTATGGTGTTCCGGTGTTTCCGGTGAAATTGAGGTTGATGGCGGGTGCGCCGGCGAATGTTCCGTTGGATTGAGGGGTTTGGGATGTGTTGGTGGTCCAGGGGTTGGTGGTGGTGGTTTGTTCGATGGTTCCGGAGGATGCGTCCACGATGTCGACGCGGTATTGATAGGTGTCGTTGTTGGTGTCGCCGACGAAGTTGAAGGAGTTGAGGATGAGGCGTGTTGCGGCTGCGGGGGTGAAGGTGACGGAGAAGGTGCTGTTAGGGGAACTGCCGTCCATTTGGAGTGCTCCGCCGCCGGTGTTTGCTGGTGTTGCGCCTGCCCAGGTGTGGAATTCCCAACGGTTTGAGGCGATGCCAGCGGTGGCTGACCAAGTGAGGCCGATGCCGGGTGTGCCGGGGAGGGAATCGACACCCAGATTGGTCTCGAATGAAGTGTTGCCGGGAGTGGCGAGGGCGATGTGATCGCCGAAGGTGTTAGGGATGGAAGTGTTTTGTGCGCCCATGCCATTTGCACCGGGGCTGTTGGCGCGGATGATGGTGCCGGCGCTCAGCGGGAGAGTGAGGGCGAGGCAGACTAGGGCGGGTGTGATGGGTGGGCGCATGGGTTGTTTGATGCGGACAAGATCTTCAATCGCGAGGTGGATCACCATTGCCGCAATCCAAATCGTTTTGACAATTTGACAAAATTGTCACGGAGGGTGGGGTCGAGGATTTTGTGTCAGCGTGATGCGCGGAAATCCCGGCGGAATTCTCCCGGTGAGAGGCCTTTGAGCCTTTTGAAAAAGCGGCTGAGGTCGTCTGCTCCGCAGAATCCGGAGGTCTCTGCGATGGCCTCGAGGGTGTCATTTGAGATGGACAGTTGGTTTTCCAGCCAGGTGAGGCGGCGGAGGTCGGCTTCCATTTTCGGGCCGTGTCCCAGTGCGGTGTTGAAGCGTTGTCGCAGGAGTTCGCGCGAGACGCCGACGCGGCGTGCGAGGTCGGTGATGTTGATGCTTTTTCTGGCGGCCTCGGCATGGATGATGGCCATGGCTTTTCCGACGAGAGGGTCGCCGAGTTCGACCAGACCTGTGGATTCGCGCCGGACGAGCGGGCCAGGAGGGATGCGGATGCGGATCGATCCGTCGTCGATGCGGGAGCCGTCCATCAATTGTTGGAGGAGGCGGGCGGCGGTGCGTCCTGCGCGTCTTCCCGGGTAGCGGATGCTGCTGATGGCAGGGCGTTCGGTTTCGCAGAAAATCGGGTCATCATTGATGCTGAGGATTGCGATGTCCTGAGGGCAGCGCAGGCCGATTTTCCGGATGGCGTGCATTGCGGCGGTGGCGGCGATGTCGTCTTTGGCGAAGAGTCCGCAAGGTTTCGGGAGTTTGGCGATGGAGCGCCATGCGAGATCCGCCACGCGGTCCGCGCGTTTGGAGAACGGTTGGCGGGATGCTGGGATGCGGATTTCGTGGACCTCGCAGCCGAAGGACTGTGCGGCAGCTTGAAAGGCCCCCATCGTTCTTGGGAATAGAGTCTGTCCGGATCGTGCCAGTAGGCGAGTTGGCGCAAGCCGAGGGAGGCAAGGTGGCTGGCGGCGATGTTTGCCAGCGCTACGGGGTCCATGGTGAGTCTTGGAAAGGGTGGTATTCCGTCGGGTGTTTCCGCGCTGAGGTTGATGACCTTGATGCCGCGCTTTCGCCACAGTTCCGCTTCTTGTTTAGAGTATCGGAAAACAATGAGGCCGTCGCCGGTCCAGTTGCTGTCGATGGCTGTGAACGGGAGGTCGCCGCCGGTGGGCTTTTCGTAGCAAATTTCCCAGTCGTGGCCGCTTTCGCGGAGGAAATCGAGGATTCCCGAGAAGAGGCGGATGCCGAAGCCCTCCATCCAGTCCAGCAAGCGCAAGCCTGCCCGATATCTGGGGCGCAGGCCATCGGGCACGCGTTTCATGGCGAGATGGTTCCGGCGCGGTTGCGATTTCGTCAATTCAATTTGCGGGAATGTCATTGAGCTTCGGCGACGGCAGTTGGAAGCTGTCGATGGTGACCGGAAGTGCTTTTTCGTCCGTATCCCCTCCGATCCATCAACCCCTTGTCATGAAGAAACGCCTCGCCCCTTTCTGTTTTTTTCTCAGCTTGAGTCCGTTGCCGCTTGTTGCGCAGGCGAGCCTTACTTGGGACAGCAGTACCTCGACCACCGGAGCCCAGGATGGAGCGGGCACATGGAACACCATCAACACCAACTGGTGGACTGGCGCGGCCAACACTTCGTTCGTCTCGGGTGATAACGTGACTTTTGGTGCGGGCAGCGGTGCGGCAGGAAGTATCTCCGTGGTTTCCGGTGGAGTGACGGCGGGCAATCTAGTTTTCAACAATCCGGGATCCAGCTCCTACACCTTCACGGGCGGTGGAATCACAGGGGGGGCGCTGATCAAAAATGGGACCTCGGGGCTCCGCTTTGACAACGCCAACTCCTTCACCTCCGTCCTGATCAACAACGGTCCGAACAGTCAAAGCGATGGAGCCATCCGCCTTGGCAACGCCAGTGCCTTGGGTACTGCTCCGATTACATTTGCCAATACGGGAAGCATGACTGGCCTTTACTTCCTCACCGGGTTCGGGCTGAGCACGACGATGTCGAACAACGTCACCTTTTCTTCGACGGCGGGCTCGAATCTCACCCGCTTACTGACCACCGCCAACATTGGCCAAACCGTGACGCTTGCCGGAAAACTCAGCGGGGGGGTCAGTACCGCATCGATCCGTATCGACAACACCGCAGCTAGCGGCGAGGCTGTTACCCGACTAACAAACGCCTCGAACGATGTGGTGGTGAGCTTTTGGGAAATGTGGCGTGGCGCGCTTGAGGTCACTTCGGATGCGGCTCTTGGCAATGTGAACAACGCCCTGCGATTGAACGTCGGGGCGGCTGGAGATCCGGTTGGTAGTGGTTTCCGCTTCGGGGCGGACAATATCACGCTCAATTCCAGCCGAGCAGTGACCATCGCTGATCGGACCAACGTCAACACCCAGAACTTCGTCGGCAGTCAAATCGATGGGGCGATCACCTTCACGAACACGCTGGTCAAGAAAGGCTCAACCACCCTCACCCTCAATGGTTCGGCGAGTGGAACGGGCGCGATCCGCATCGACGCAGGAACGGTGCAAATCGGTAACGGTGGAACGACCGGTGCGGTCGGGACCGGAGGGGTTGTCTTCAATGCCGCAGGCACCAAGCTCGTGGTCAACCGCAGCAATGCCATTACTGTGGACGGCAACATCACCGGTTTGGGTTCCCTCGAGAAAAGTGGTGCCGGGCAACTGACCTTGTCTGGAACTGGCAGCAACTACAGTGGCGGCACCACGATCAATACCGGCGGCATCACCATCGGTGCGGCGGCCAGTATCGGCAGCAGTAACATCGCGTTCACCAGCGTTGGTACCAATCTAACGCTCACCGGCACCGCCATGACGTTGGCCAACAACATCTCCTTGCCCACCAGCGGCAGCGGGAATGTCACGCTGGTCACACCTAACAACAGCTCGACGGTGATCAACGGCAATATCAGCGGCGGCGGAGCAAACACGGTGCTCTTTTTTCAAGGTGGTGCGAGCGGCCAGAACACCGGTGCGCTCACGCTCAATGGCAACAACACCCTGCAGGGGACGATCAACGTTCAGCGCGGTCCGTTGATCCTCGGAAATGCCAACGCAGCGGGAAGTGCGCGCATCCTGATCGATAGCAACAACAACCCTTCCGGTTCGCTCCAGTTTGGCAATAGCTTCACGTTGAACAACAACATCACCATGCAGTTCTTTGGTGCGACCCCGTCCCAGCGCCTCGGAGTGGCCACCGGGTTGACGGGTGTGATTGCCGGGGAGATCTCCAGCGCGGGCGGTGCCTCCGGGATCGAAAAGGTAGGTGCCGGCACGTTGATTTTGAGCAATGATAACAGTTACACCGGGACGACGATCGTCACCGCCGGCAGCTTGCTCATCAATGGTTCAAATTCCAGCACCGCCCTCACCACAGTGGCTGGCGGAGCTACCTTGGGCGGAACCGGTTCCATCGCCGGTGCGGTGAATGTCACAGGCATCCTGTCTCCCGGCGCATCGATCCAGAGTCTATCAACCGGAGCGCTCACCATGAGCGTGGGTTCGACCTTCGTTTATGAAGCCGCCGACAACTCCTCCACAGGTGCTGATCTTCTGGTGGCCAACGGCACGCTCAACCTCACCGATGTGACTCTCGATTTGACCGGAGCCAATCTCGGACTGAACACATGGGCACCCGGCGACAAGCTCACGCTCATCAGTTACACCGGCAGTGCCGTCAGCGCCGGTTTTACCAGTTATGATGACGACACGGTTTACACTTTCGGAGCGAATCAATGGTTGTTCGACTACAACGATGTGTTTGCCGGAAACAATTATTCGAGCGAAGCGAACGGGGATTTCTTTGTCACGATGACGGCTATTCCTGAGCCCTCCACCGCGCTCCTCGGCGGACTCGGAATGCTCGCGCTGCTGCGTCGCCGACGCGTTGGCTGATGCAGCCCACCAAGATTGACAAGATCCGCCATGAAACGATCCACCTTCCTTCGGGTAACGACTCTTGGCGGGCTTGGCATCGGGCTCACCGGGCTTGTCATGGTGGAGCGGGCAAGTGGTCAGACGCCTCCGGTTTCAGACACGCTTCGCCCCTATCTCCATTTGCTCAAAACCGATTCCGTGTGGGTTTCGTGGTGGTCGGACGGCGGCGGGCAAACCATTGTCGATTGGGGAGATACACCGGAAAACCTCAACCAATCCGCAAGCGGCACCGCCACTGCGGATGGCGCGGCGAATCACTATCATCTTGTTCAGATCACCGGACTCCAGCCCGGGCGCTACTATCATTACCGTATCCGATCCGGCGCGGAAACCTCGGCGACCTTCCGCTTCCGCACACCTCCGGCCATCGGCACCCGGACCGGACGCTTCCGTGTTCTGGTGCTTGGTGACAACCAGATCCTCACCGGCGAGCGCCGCTGGGAACGCATGATGGAGCGCGCGAAAGCCCACATCGAACAAGCCCACGGCAAGCCCATCGAGGAGGTCGTCGATTTCATCCTCACCGTGGGAGACCAGGTCGATGTCGGAACGGTCAACCACTGGCGCAACCTGCATTTTGGATACAGCAAGGCACTCTCGCCAGTGCTTTCGACGATGACCACGGTTGGCAATCACGAGACCTATCAGGACAGCGGCCTCGCCCGCTACCGCTCGCTGTTCCGGTACGAGCAGGCGCTCTATCAGAATCTTGCCAGCCCCGATCCGAAGGTTGCGTTTGCCTATCAGACCGCCAACATCCTGTTCATCCACCTCAGCAGCGAGCACACTGGAGCGCCGCAGGCCGCGTGGGTCCAGTCGGTCATTACCGCCGCCGCTGCGGATCCCACCGTGGATTTCATCATCAGTCTGTGCCACCGTCCCTATCAGGCCGAGCAGTTCGTCGGCGATATCTCCACTTGGCTGCGCACCACGGTGATGCCGATTCTTTGCCAGACGCCGAAGCATGTGCTCAACATCGGTGCCCACCACCACCTCTACTCGCGCGGCCAGACCCGCCAGTGGCCCTGTTATCATATCATCTCCGGCTGCTCCGCGTGGGACCAATTCTGGGGTCAAAGCACCGAGACGGATTTCGACGATGTCCAGAAGACCATCGCCAACTGGGCGTGGCAATTGATGGAATTTGATCTTGATGCGGGAAAGCTCGACGTCTCCTGCTTCGCCGAGGCGAACGTCAAATTTCCCGAGGCCACCCGCTGGACGACCCAAGCCTATCAGAGCCGCCTGATCGATCAATTCAGCCGCCAGCCTTCGTTGCCGCCGCCGGCGACTCCGTCGATCCTTGATGCACCGACCGGCCCGATCACGCTGCCATTTGCTTTACGAAGCGGACCATTTTCATCGCCCGCCGGACAACTTCTCAACAGCACCTGGTTTCAAATCGCAAAAGACCCGGGATTCACCAACCTCGTCGTTGATCGGATTCGCGATTTCGAAAATCTGTATGGAGACACGGGAGCACCGTTGTGGGAGCCGCTGGATCGGCACGCCGGGCTCGACATCCTTCAATGGCCCATTGCCGCGAGCGCCTTGCCCAACGGCACTTATCATGCCCGCGTTCGCCATCGTGATGCCAATGTGAGCTGGTCGAACTGGTCCACTCCGGTCCCGTTCATCGTCGAGGGTAGCATCGCCGGCGACCCTGCGATCCGCCTTGCCAAAAGCGTTTTCAACAATGCCGCTTCGGAAAATGTGGTCGTCCAGTTCGAGTTTGCGCCGGGCAACAACACCGACTGGATCGGTATCTATCAGAAAGGTCAGACGCCTGGCGGGCCTGCTTCCACCCAGTGGAATTATCTCAACGGAACGCGCACCGCACCGGCCGCGCCGATCCTCAACGGCAGCCTCAGCTTTCCTTCGACCGGACTCACCGCTGGCAACCGCGAATGGTTTGCCGCTTTCTTTTCTAACAACGGCTACACCGAGGTTGCGCCGCGTTTGCCCTTTTTCGTCGGCACCACCCCGGTGCTCACCCCGTCCAAGGAAACCTACGACATCGGCGAGACGGTCCGCATCAACTTTGCTTCGGCTCCCGGCACCACGACCTCTCCGCGCAATGTCGATTGGATCGGTGTTTATCGCGTTGGCCAGACACCCGGCTCGGTCACCTCCACCCGTTGGAGTTACGTGACCAGCGCCACCGGATTCCGCGATTTCAGCGGGTTACCAAAGGGCTACTACTTCGCCACCTACATGGTGAACGATGCCTTTTTTGAAATCTCGGGGCGCGTGCTTTTCAGCGTCGGCACGGAGATTTCGTCTGTTGCCCTGCCTCGCACCACCCTCGCGCATGGTGAGGATTTCGATGTCAGTTTCACGGACGGCCCGGGTACGCCGAAAGACTACATCGGGATTTTCCGCCAAGGCGAGGAACCGGGGGAAGGCGATCTCGTTGCCTACCTCTATGTCGGCGGACGCAGCGCCGGATCGGTCCGCTTCGTGGAGGATATCGCCGCTGGCGACTACTACGCCGCATTGTTCATCAACGATTCCTACACCGCTGTCTCGCCACGGGTTAATTTCACCATCACTCCGGCACCCGATCATTCCTTGCGCGACCTCTCCACCGACGGCGAATCCTTGCGCATGGCCTTTTCCTCCGAAGCTGGGAAATCCTATCGGCTCTGGAAAAATCCTACCCTCGAACCGGCTGACTGGATTCCTGTGCGCACCATTGCCGGAACCGGCGGGCGCATTGAAATTTCCGAGCCCCTCGAGCCTTTGCTCGACCGCTGCTTTTTCCGTCTCGAACGCCTCGAATGAGGCAAATCCCTATCTAACAAAAATCGTCTATCCACTCCCATGAAACCACGTGCATTCCGCAAGTTCCTGCTGCTTACCGCCCTCACCACGCCGATCCACGCCCAGCTTTCGTGGGACGCAGACACAGCAACCGCCGGCGCCCAAGACGGGTCCGGAATATGGAACACCAGCAATACCAACTGGTGGAGCGGTTCCTCCAATGTCTCCTTCATCTCCGGGGGCGACGCCGTCTTCGGTTCACCTGCATCTGCGGGGACCATCGCCGTGGACGCGGGAGGTGTCACGGCGGGCACCGTCACCTTCAATACGGTGGGAGGCAGTTCCTACGCTTTCACCGGAGGCACCATTACCGCCGCAAGCGTCATCAAGAATGGTGCCAACGGGGTGCGGTTCGACAACGTGAACAACTTCACGTCCGTCACCGTCAACAACGGCGCAAACAGTCAGGCCGACGGAGCGCTGCGCCTCGGTGTTTCCGGTGCCTTGGGAACGGCTCCGATCACCTTTGCCAACACCGCCAGCGTCACCGGACTGTATTTCCTAACAGGATTTGGTAACAACAGCACCTTTCCGAACAACGTTGCCTTCTCCACTGCTTCGACCGCCGGTTTGCAAACGCGCCTGCTTCTCGCATCGAACACCGCCGGCGGCCCGCAAGTCGTCACTTTTTCCGGGCTGCTTACCGGCGGTTCCAGCACCTCGAAAATCCGCACCGACGGCACGGCGGCAGGGGGGCAATCGGTGGTCCGTTTGACCAACGCCGGCAACACCGTGACGGTTTCGGAATGGGAAATGTGGCGTGGTGCGCTTGAAGTCACCTCCGACGGTGCCCTTGGCAACGCCAGCAATGCCCTGCGCCTCAACGTTGCCGCAGGCGGTGATCCGGCGGGCACGGGATTTCGCTTCGGCGCGAACAACATCACCCTTGCGGCCACCCGGAACTTCATCGTCGCGGACCGCACCAACGTGAACACCCAGACTTTCACCGGTTCGCGGATCGACAGCCCGGTCACCTTCACGGGGCAAATGATCAAGAAAGGCGCGACCGACCTTGTGCTTGCCGGGACCAACACCGGAGCGGGCGGGATCCGCTTGGATGCCGGCACGGTGTCGCTCTTCAACCCGGGTGCAGCTGGCACCGGTGCGGTTACCCACGCAGGCGGATCGCTTCGTTTCAGCTTCGGCGACGGCACCACCACCACGTGGTCCAACAATCTTGCTCTAAACGCCACCGGGCATACCACATTCATCATCCGTGGCACCAATGATGCCGCACCGACCCTTCCCACCACCGTCCGCCTCACCGGGCTGATTTCCGGCGGTGCTGCGGGGCAGGCTTACACCATCGCCCAGACCAATGTCAGCGGAAACCACAACAATGTCCTCATTCTCGACAACGCCTCCAACTCGTTCAGCGGCCAAGTCGTGATGGACCGGGGCACGCTTGCGATCACCAGCAACGCCGCGTTGGGAAATGCGAACAATGGCATCCGCATCAATACGTGGAACCTCAATGGCGCGCTGCGTTTCGACGCCGATAACATCACGCTGCCCGCCACCCGCGCCATTGCGCTGGCTGATGGAACCAATCTTTCGCCGATCAACACCCAAGCATTCAACTCGACAATCGAAGGCATCATCTCCGGCACCGGCACGCTGGTCAAACAAGGTGCCGGGACGCTTCTTCTTACAGGTTCGAACACTTCCACCGGAGCCACCACCGTCGCCGCCGGTACGCTTGAAATTGGCGGGTCTGGTCGCCTCGGCGCGGCCTCCCACAACGGAGCCATGACGATTGATGGCACGCTGCGGTTCAACACCAGCTCAAGCCAAACCCTTGGCGGTGCGATTTCTGGTGCCGGTGCTCTGATCAAGGACGGCACAAGCGTTCTAACACTCAATGGCAGCGCCACCGGGTTCTCCGGATCGACTGCGGTCAACGCGGGCACGCTTATCCTCAACGGTTCCGCGGCCTCTAACATCAGCGTGGCGGGTGGTGCCTCATTTGGCGGGAACGGCCTGACCACCGGATCGCTCACGCTTGGCTCGGGCTCCAGCTTCGCGGTGGGGACGGGCACCTTCATTGCTTCCGGAGGGGTGACCATTGGCGGACCGGTGAGCGTTGTCTTTGCTGCGGCACCGGCACCTGGCACCTATCCGATTCTTGAATACGGCGACGGTGGGCTTGTCGGAAACGTTTCGGATCTCACCAGCACCAGCGGGCGTGCGTCCTTCAGCGATGACCCGCTGACAAAAAGCATCGTGCTCAACGTCACTACCGGCACCCGCACCTGGGCGACCACCGACGGCACCTGGGATCTCGGGGTCTCGGAAAACTTCGCTGAAGACGACAAGAAATTCTTTGCCGGTGACAGTGTTGTGTTCCCAACCCGTCCCGGGCCTTCGCTCGTCGCTCTCGATGGAAATCTCGTGCCGTTTCAGGTGACTGCCGATCACGCCAGCGACTATCAGTTAGGTGGCACCGGATTTCTCAGCGGTGACATGACTTTGACCAAGCGCGGCGCGGGTAGCATGACCATTGGAACGCCCAACACCTACACCGGCATCACTACCCTTGAGGACGGCACGCTGGTCGCGGCGAATCCCACCGCATTCGGCACGGGCCTGGTGTATGTCGATGGGGGAACGCTCGGTCTCGGCGGGCAGACGATTGCCAACGGATTGCAATTTGCGGGAGGCGCGATCGCCGGACCGGGAACCGCGGCTGGAGCAATGTCGGGTGATGTCGTTGTCTCCGCGGGGCTGGTTGCCATGACCGGCAACTTGAGCGGTGGAACCGTCTCGATCAACGGTGGGGCGACCCTGAGTGTCGGTGCGGGCGGGACCACCGGAGCCTTGGGCAGCGCTGATGTAACGATTTCGCCAGCGGGCAATCTAACGGTCAACCGATCCAACGCCTTCACCCTGGCAAACAATCTGACGGGCGGCGGTTCCCTTGCTCAGGCCGGCTCGGCAGTTCTTACCCTCACAGGAAGCAACTCGCATACGGGTGGCACCACCATCGCCACCTCCTCGCTGAATGTGCCGAATCCGTCCGCGCTTGGCAGCGGTGCGGTGACGATTCTGCCAGCGGCGGCGAGTGGTGTCGGCGGCGCTGTTTCCACGCTGTATTTCAACAACACGGCGGCGGTTGCCTGCGCCAACGCGATCATTCTGCCATCTCCGGATGCGCCCGCAACCTACACCATCATGAAGCAAAGCTCCGGGCAGCTGACCGGAACCCCGCTCGATCTAACAGGCGGGATTTCCGGAGGCAATGCCAACACGACCCTCCGCCTCAACTCGAACACCGGTGGCGATCGGACCACCACCTACCGCCTTGCCGGTGTGAATACCTTTGCCGGGAATCTGGAAATCTACCGGGGTGCCGTGATCATCACCAACAACCAAAGCCTTGGCACCGCACGCCTGCTTCTCAATAGCAACAACAACGCGACCGATGGCGATGTCCGTTTTGAGAATCCGGTGACGCTGACCAACGAAATCGTTCTAGCGAACACGTCCAACGTTGATCCGATCCATACCGGCGGGCATACCGTGACCCTTACCGGGCCGATCAGCGGAGTTGTTGGTGGTTTCGGTCTGTCGAAAATCGGCGAAGGCACGCTGATTCTATCAGGTCTCACCACGTATGCGGCCAACACGTCGATCCTTGCGGGAACACTCGCGCTGGATGGCGATGCCACTCTGGGGTCCTCGCCTAACATTCTTGTGGCGGGTGGTGCGCGGTTTGATGTTTCCGCCGTGGAATCCACTTATCTGCTGCCCGTTGGGAAAAGCATCAGCGGACAAGGTATCATCGCGGGTGCATTCACCTCGCTGGGCGCGATCGTCCCCGGAGCTGCGGCCGCCACGTTGGGCACACTGACTTTTGAGGACCCGCTGACTTTGGATGGTGGCACCTTGAGCATGGAATTCGACTCGCGAAACGGGCAACACGACCGCGTGGTCGTGGAGGGCGATCTAGACGTTGAAAATTTCGGCATCATCGCCCTGACCGACCTCGCGGGACTTAGTGAGGAATCCCTCACGCCCGGAACCAAAATCGCGCTCGTCGAATATACTGGAGTGATCAATGGCCTGCTCGACATCAACAGCGAGACTCAGGTGGCGGACGGTGCCACGGTCACGGTCGGTGTGAACTCCTTTGTACTCGATTACGATGACACGACGGATGGCGTAAACACCGGCAAGTTCCTCACGTTGACCGTTCCAGGGGGGGAGCCCTCCGCGTTTGCGACATGGGCTGCGGCCCAGGGCCTTGATGGCACGCCGGGCAAGGAAAACGGCAAATTTGATGATCCGGATGGCGACGGCAGCGACAACTTCGTCGAGTTTTTCCTCGGTGGCAGTCCGCTGGATGGCGGGTCTATCGGTCAGCTCGCTTCCGTGACGACCGACCGCCTGATCCTGACCTTCGCGGCTCCCACCGGGACCGTCTTCACCGATGGTGTGGCGGTGGTGGATGGAGTGACGTGTACGGTTCAAGGTTCGCTGGATTTGCAGGGATTCGGGGCCGCCGTCACCAAGCTCGGGGCCGCGGACCTCAGCGGTCTCGATTGGGCGCCGGTTCCGCCGACCGGGTGGGAGTATCACAGCTTCCAGCTTGATGACTCGGTTGGTCTGGACGAGCGCGGTTTCATGCGCCTGTTGTTCACCCCAATGCCTTGAACCGGGAATCCCGGTTGACGTGACGGGAAATGTCGTTATGACTTTCCCCGTCATGACGAATCCCGTTGCATTTTGCCATGCGCTTGCGGACACGACCCGCTGGCGGGTGTTGCGGCTGGTGCTGGATGATGCGTTGTGTGTTTGCGAGCTGGCGGATTTGTTAGGGATGCCGCAGTCCTCGATGTCGAGCCATGTGCAGGTGATCCGGCGTGCGGGATTGTTGGAGAGTGAGAAGTGCGGGAAGTGGACGTATTTCCAGATCGCGAAGGCCTGGCGGCCTCTGGTGCGGAGTCTGGTGAAGGCGTTTCCGGAGGATCCGGTGGTGGAGGAGGATACCGCGAACAAGGCGCGGCGGTTGGCGGTGCGTGAGTCTTCCTGCTGCCAAGGTCCACAGAAACTCGCAACCCGACGCAAATCCTCATGAAACTGAACGAACTTAAATCGCTATTGCGCGAACATTCCGAGCGGGTGTTCCGCATTCAACTGCCCGACTCCACCAGTGTGCCCGCATCGTTTCACATCACGGAGGTGGGGCGGGTGCGGAAGACGTTTCTCGACTGCGGGGGGACGCTGCGGGAGCTGGATACGTGCCAGCTGCAGGTGTGGGTGGGTGAGGATTATGATCACCGGATTGAGACCGGGAAGATGGCGTCGATCCTTGAGAAGGCGAAATCCATTCTAACAAACGATTCGTTGCCGGTGGAGATGGAGTATGAGGATCGGGTGATTTCGCAATACACGATCGAGGGCCACGAGGTGACGGATGAGGCGGTAGTGTTGCGGCTGGCGCACAAGCACACGGAGTGTCTTGCGCCGGAGTTGTGCGGGCTGCCGCCGATCGGCAGATTCAGAGCGTGCCGTCCGGGCGGCGGTTGCTGTTAGGAAAAATTTTCACACATCAAACATCATGTCAACACGCATTGGAATCAATGGCTTCGGCCGCATGGGGAGGTTGGCGCTTCGCGCCGGATGGGAGTTTCCCGAACTGGAGTTCGTGCACATCAACGAGATTGGTGGCGACGGTGAGACGTCGGCGCATCTGTTGTATTTCGACTCGGTGCACGGGAGATGGAACCGAGAGGTTTCCGGCGGGCCGGATCATCTGGAGATCGAGGGGCGGCGGGTGGGGCATACGAGCCGCAAGGATTTTTCCGAGGTTCCGTGGGGTGATCTGGGGGTGGACATCGTGTTGGAGGCGAGCGGGAAGTTCCGGACGCCGGAGCAGTTGGAGGCGTATTTCAAGGCGGGGGTGAAGAAGGTGATTGTGGCGGCGCCGGTGAAGGAGGGTGCGCTGAATGTGGTGATGGGGGTGAATGATTCGCTCTATCAGCCGGAGACGCATCATTTGCTGACGGCGGCATCGTGCACGACGAACTGTTTGGCCCCGGTGGTGAAGGTGATTCATGAGGGGATCGGCATCCGGCATGGGATGATCACGACGATCCATGACATGACGAACACGCAGTCGATCCTCGACACGCCGCACAAGGATTTGCGGCGGGCGCGGGCTTCGAGTCTCTCGCTGATTCCGACATCGACGGGATCGGCGACGGCGATCGGGATGATTTTTCCGGAGCTGTTAGGCAAGCTGGACGGGGTGGCTGTGCGGGTGCCGCTGCTGAACGCGTCGCTGACGGATTGCGTGTTCGAGGTTTCCCGGCCAACGACGGTGGAGGAGGTGAACGGGTTGTTGGAAGAGGCGGCGTTGGGTCCGCTGGCGGGGATTCTCGGTTTCGAGAAGCGGCCGCTGGTGTCGGTGGATTTCCGGGATGATCCGCGGTCGTCGATCATCGATGCGCCATCGACGATGGTGACGGATGGCACGCAGGTGAAGATCCTTGCGTGGTATGACAACGAATGGGGGTATGCGAGCCGCTATGCCGAGTTGGCGCGGAAGGTGGCGCGGAGTCTCTAACAAGCCATGGCCAGCACCGCAAGCCGACGTAACTATGCCATCGTGACGCTGGCGTATTGGGCGGACACTTTGGCCGACGGGGCGATCCGGATGCTGGTGCTGTTCCATTTTTATCAGCTCGGGTATGGGGCGATGCAGGTGGCGTCGTTGTTTTTGTTCTACGAGCTGTTTGGGGTGGTGACGAACCTGGCGGGCGGGATGCTGGCGTCGCGATTCGGGTTGAAGAGCACCCTGTTCATGGGGTTGGGCACGCAGATGGTGGCGCTTTCGTTGCTGGCGTTTTTGCCGGCGACGCTGCTGACGGTGGCGTGGGTGATGGTGTCACAGGCTCTATCAGGAATTGCGAAGGATCTAACAAAGATGAGCAGCAAGAGCGCGGTGAAGCTGGTGGCGGGGGATGGCGAGGGGAGGCTTTACCGGTGGGTGGCGCTGTTGACGGGCAGCAAGAACGCGCTGAAGGGCGTGGGGTTTTTCCTGGGAGGCTTGTTGCTTTCGACGGTCGGTTTCCAGAAGGCGGTGGGGGTGCTGATGGTGGTGGTGGGGATCGCACTGCTGGTGGCGGCGGTGATGATGCGGGGCGGGTTGGGAGATGAGAAGCGGGACCGGAAGGCGAAGTTCGGCAGGATGTTTTCCGAGAATCGTGCGGTGAATCTTTTGTCGGTGGCGCGGTTGTTTCTGTTTGGGGCGAGGGATGTGTGGTTCGTGGTGGCGCTGCCGGTGTTTCTATCAGGTGTGTTGGGGTGGAAGTTCTGGCAGGCGGGCGGGTTCATGGCGTTGTGGGTGATCGGATACGGGGCGGTGCAGGCGCTCGCTCCGGTGATTTTGCGCGGGCGTGATCCGACGGGGCGAACGGCGACGTGGTTGGCGTGGTTGCTTGCGGTGATTCCGGCGGGGATCGCGATGGGTTTGGTGTCCGGTTGGTCCGCGCCAGTTGTGGTGATCGGCGGGTTGATCGGGTTTGGTCTGGTGTTCGCGCTGAACTCGGCGGTGCATTCGTTTTTGATCCTCGATTACGCGGATCACGACAAGGTGGCGATGAACGTCGGCGTTTACTACATGGCGAACGCGTGCGGGCGTTTGTTAGGCACGGTATTATCGGGCGGGCTCTATCAGATGGGTCTGGCGAGCGGTAGCAACGGCGGGTTGGTGTGGTGCCTTCTGGCGTCGGCGATGTTGTTGGCGGCGACCGGGGTGCTTTCCTTGCGGTTGCCGCGGGGGTGAGGTGAGGAAATGGGATTGATCAACAGTTGATGCAATCCGGGCATGAAACTGGTCTTGATTCAGATTTCAGAGGTAACTGCAACTGGCGGGAGGACGATGAAATTCAAGGTGCTTTCGCCGGGTTTGCAGGCTTGGTGAATTTGGGCCATTTGACGGTGATCTCGCGCGAGCCCCAGTATGGTTGGGTCGGGTCGAAGAGGTCTTTTCCATCCAACTTTACGGTTCCATCGGCCTCGATGGGAAACACTCTAACACTGCAGTCGATGAAAAGAATGACTGCTTTCCCGCCCATGGCTTCGCGATCGAAGATCATCTTGCCGTTGATCAGGGGATGAACGGCGAGTGGACAGCTTGGGTGGTTTGCGGAGCTTGCGCCAGAAATGTAAGAAAAAGTCGTGGTGGCTGGGTTTCCTTCAGCGTCTTTCGGTGTTCTTGGATCCGGGAATGTGAAGATCGTTCGGTCGTTGAGTATTTCGGTGGCAACGAGTTGGTCGAAGAAGTCGCCAGAGTCTTTCGTGCCAAGTTTCATCTTGGTTTGAGTCACTTCCCTGACGCTTTCGATTGAACCGATGC
>SYAP01000195.1 GCA_005787565.1 Verrucomicrobiaceae bacterium
CGGGAAATCCGCCGCGCAGCCATAGTCGGTCGACCGGTGTACTGCCGATTTCCGTGGCGTCGAGCGGATGGAGTTCCAGATAGGCGATGCGTCCGGCGAGGGTTTCGCTGCTTTGTTGGATGAGTTCGAGCGAGGCTGATCCGAGTAGAAGGAAGCGGCCCGCGCGCAAGCCGCGAGTCCGGCCGTCGTCGATCAGGCTACGCAGGGACGGGAAGAGATCGGGCATCCGCTGGATTTCATCGAGCACCACGAGTTGGGCCTCGCGTTGTGAGAGGTAGTCTTCGGGGTCGGACAGCTTGCGGGTGTCGCGTTGGCTTTCCAGATCGAGATAGATTCCGCTGCTATCGGTGAGGCATGTTCTGGCCAAGGTCGTCTTTCCCACCTGCCGTGGACCGATCAGGACGACGGCTGGAAAGCGGCGAAGGAGTTCGCGGAGGCGAGGGAGGAGACGGCGGCTGATCACCTTGTAAATTTGGCATCGTGATGTATGATTTGCAAGATGAGATTTTGTGGGTGTTGGGGGGGTGGGGCCTTTCTAAGTGGGGCGATTGATTGGACCGGAAAGGCGAGTGGAGTGGGGGAGACCCGGGTGATGTGAGGGGATCGAGGGAAGCGAAACGCGGAGGCGCGGAGGGCGGGGTCGCGTAAAAGGCTTCGCCTCACGCGATGGGTGGAGGATGTGGGGAGCACCGCGAAAGATTGGAAAGGCGTGAGAGGTTGGAGGTTGGGAGTCTTTTGAAGCGAAACGCGGAGGGCGGGGGGAGGGGAGTGTGGCGGGGAGGTGCTTCGCTCGGGTGATTGCAGGTCCTTTGGCTTGTCGACGAGATGTCGGCGGGCCTAGGGGGAGCCGAGATTCTTGCGAATTTGGCTGCGGAGGGAGATGCCGAAGAGAAGAGTGGTCGGAGGAGTTCCGTTAGGGGGCTTTCCAGTTGGGGAATTCGCGTTGGAGTTGGTCGGAGTATTTTTGGGCTTCTTCTGGTTTGCCTTGGGATTGGAGGATTCCGATGAGGCGGTGGAGGGCTTTGGGTTTGATGTCTTTGTCGTCGCTGAATCCTATGATTTTGAGGTATTCGGAGGCGGCTTGGGGGAGGTTCTGGTCTTTGAGGAAGAGTTCGCCGGAGAGGTAGTCGAGGCCGGCTTTGGTGCGGCCTTGGGGGTTGAGGGCGAGGGCTTCGTCGGTGACGACGCGGGATTCGGCGGGGCGGTCGAGGAGGTGGAGGGCGCGGCCTTTGTCGAGGAGGCCATCGGCTTTCCATCCGGGGTTGTCTTCGACGGCGAGGACGTTGTTGGCGGCGGTGAGTGCTTTTTCGGCGTCGCCGATTTCGAGGAGGGATTTGCCGAGGTAGCGCCAGACTTCCTTGGGTGTTTCGCGGGGTTCGTCTGGGTTGGAGACGATTTCGAGGAAGCGTGCGGCGGAGGCGTAGTCTTGGGCGTTGTAGGCTTGGTTGCCGGCCCAGCGGAGGGCTTGGTCGGGGATGTCGTTGATGTATTTGCCTTCGATGGCGAGGTTGAGTTCGGCGGAGAGTTTTGTGGGGTCCTGGGAGGCGTAGTGGCCGAGGGCGAGGAGGATGCCTGCGTGTTTCTGATAGGCATCGGAGCGCATGGTGCGTGCGGTTTCGAGGTGGGTGATGGCTTCCTTGAAGCGGTTGGTTTTGACCATGCCCCAGCCGATCCAGTAGTGGGCCTCGGCCTGGAGTTTGTCGGTGAGGTCGTCGATTTTTCCGAGGAGGCCCTGGTAGCGGAGGACCATGTCCTCGACGTTGCCTTCGGAGCGGCGCATGCGAGCGGATTCGAGCCATGCGAAGGCGACGAGGTCGCTGGGGACGTTTTTGGCGTCGGGTGAGGTGAGGCGGTCGAAGTCGAGGATGGCTTTGGCAGGTTCGAGTGCGTCTGCGTGGGCTTTGGCGCGTTTGGCGATGGCGGAGTTGGTGCGTGAGTCTTCGGGGTATTTGTTGATGAAGTCGGTGAAGGAGCGGATGGCGCCTTGCGGGTCGCCGGCTTCGGAGAGGCACCAGCCGCGCTGATAGAGGAGGCCGGGGCGGTTGGCATCGCTGACGGCGGAGGCGTCGATCTCGGAGTAGACGCGTGCGGCTTCGGCGGTTTTCTTTTCGGAGAAGAGGGATTCCGCCTTCATCATGAGGGCGGTGTGGATGCGGGAGTCCTTGGGTCTGGATTTTCGATAGATTTGGAGGAAGGCGTCGACCTGGTCTGGGACGTGTTTTCCTTCGATTTGGAAGAAGCAGAGGAGGCGGTAGTAGGAGGCGTGGAAGGCGAGGTCGTTTTCGGGTGGGACGAGGCGTTCGATTTCGCGGAAGTGGGTGCTGGCTTCGGTGGGGTTTTTGAGTTTGAGGAGGGATCGGGCGGCGTACATGAGGCGGGCGGCTTCTTTTTCGCCCTGGGCCTTGAGGGTGCTGCGGCGGAAGATGTCGACGACTTCCTGGTATTCCTTTTTGGCGTAGTGGTTGGCCATGAGGGCGGTTTGTGCGTCGGGGCGGAAGTCCTCCATGCCGGGGGTGGTGAGGATGAGGCGGAGGTAGTTGGTTGCGACGTCGTCGCGGCCGAGATTGGTGGCGGAGAGTGAGGCTTTGAGAGCGGCTTCGGCGCGGGTTTTGACGGGTGGGTTGCCGGCGAGGATTTCCTCGAAGAGTGCGAGGGCTTCCTCGTGTTTGCCGACTTTGGCGTTGAGGTTGCCGAGGGCGAGTTTGGTTTGGGGGATGTAGAGTCCGGCGGCGGGTGAGGCGAGGACCTTGTTGAAGGCGATGATGGCTTCGCGGTCGCGTTCGAGCATGCGGTAGCAGGTGCCGGCGAGGTAGTGGCCGCGGGGGCGGTCTTCGGGGCGGGAGGCGTTTGCGGCGAAGCGTTCGAAGAGTGGAGCGGCGAAGGCGTATTCGCCTTTTTCGTAGTGGTCTGAGGCGAGGTTGAAGGCGGCGGCGGCGGCCCAGATTCCGTTAGGGAAGCGGTTGAGGAGGAGGTGGAAGCAGCGTTTGGCGTCTTCGAGTTGGCCGCTTTGGTAGTAGGCGGTGCCGAGGTACCACCAGGAGGGTTCGGCGTTTTGGTGGTTGGGGAAGGCTTCGACGTAGGCACCGAAGAGTTGTGCGGCTTGTTGGAACTGGATGACGCGGGTTTCGGGGACGGTGCTGGCGTTAGCGGCGTCGAAGAGGTTTTTGGCGCGTTGGAAGCGTGCGTTGGGGGCGTCTGCGACGAGGCCTGGGTCGACCGGCTCGGCCCGCGGGGGTTGGGCGGTGGCGAGGGAGGAGGCGATGAGGATTGAGCAGAGCGCGAGTTTCACGGGCGTATCGGGCGGTGTGGGATGGCTGGCGGCGGGCCGTTATTCCGCAGGGGCGGGGCGCTGGGTGGCGAAGGAGATGTTCCAGATGCCGGCTTTTTGGCAGGTGTTGATGACGTCGACGATGCGTTGGTAGTAGATTTTTCCATCGCCGCGGATGCGGACGGGTTGGTTTTCGAATTGTTTGGCGATGGAGGCGAGGCGTTCCTGGAGCTGTGGGAGGTCGAGGGTGGCGGAATCGACGCGGATGGTGCCGTCGGCGAGGATGTTGATGATGATTTCGCCGCGCGGGCGGGTGAGTTCGGAGCCTTCTTCGGCGGTGGGGACGGAGACGTCGAGTTCGGTTTCGGAGCGGGTGAATTGCCAGGTGACGATGAAGAAGATGAGGAGTAGGAAGACGATGTCGATCATCGGCGCCAGTTGCATGGCGGCGGGTTCGGGGTCCCGGTTTGAGAATTTCATCGGGGAGGGGTGTTAGATGCCGTGGAGGTCCGGGCGGTCGGCTCCGAGTGGGGAGGGGACGGGCATGGCGTAGTCGTCGCGGGTGCGGTGGGTGGGAGCGGAGTAGGACATGGGTGCCTGGCGTTCGACCTGTGCGTGGAGGAGCGCCATGAGGTGGGTGGATGCGGCTTCGAGTTCTGCGATGTATTTTTGGACGCGGCCGCGGAAGAGGGAGTAGAATACGAGGGCTGGGATGCCGATCATGAGGCCTGCGGCGGTGGTGATGAGGGCTTCTGAGACGCCTTCGGCGAGTTGCATTTGGCGGACGCCTTGGACATCTCCGGAGGAGATTTGGAGGAAGGATTTGATCATGCCGAGGACGGTTCCGAGGAGGCCGACCATTGGGGAGATGGAGCCGATGTCTGCGAGGTAGGTGATGCGAGAGGTGAGGAGTCCTGCTTGGCGTGAGCCTTCGGCTTCCGCGACTTCGCGGACTTCGCCGAAGGATGCGGACTGGTTTTTCATGAGGAAATCGAGGGTTTTCTGGGTGATGCGGGCCATCGATTCATTTTGGCGGTGGCAGAAGGCGACCAGGCCGAGGTAGTCGCGTTTGCGGATCATGGCCTCTGCGGCGTTCATGAAGCGGTCGCTGACGACTGCGTTTCTGCGGATGGTGAGGAGATAGAGGAGGACGAGGACGACGCCGACGACGGAGATGAGGGCGAGCGGGTACATCATGATGCCGCCGGCGACGATGATTTCGAGGAAGTCCATCTGCTGGGGCGCGGATTCGGCTTCTTGGGCGGAGGAGGAGAGTGCGGTCAAGAGGGTCCCCGCAACGGTCAATAGGCAGCACTTCATGAAGATGGGGCGTAGTTTAACGTCTGTGGGCGGGTAAGCAAGCCCGGGCTGGCGGGCTGGGATACGGGGGAGGGGTGGGTATTCTTGCACGGGTTGGGGGGAGAGCGGGGAAAGGGAGGGTACGGGACATTGCGTTGGATTTGAGCGGGTTTGTGGTGATAGTGGGGCGTCCGATGGTTGCTGACAAATTGCGAAAGAAGCTGCGTGAGGTACCCCATCAGCCGGGGGTTTACCTGATGAAGGACCGTGTGGGTTCGATCATTTATGTGGGGAAGGCGCGGGATTTGAAGAAGCGGATGTCGTCGTATTTCATGGCGTCGCGAAAGACGCGGGCGGATTTGAAGACGCGGGCGCTGATTGATTCGATTGAGGATTTCGAATTTCACACGGTGCGGAACGAGGAGGAGTCGTTGTTGTTGGAGGGGAAGCTGATCAAGGATTACCGGCCGCGGTACAATGTGGCGTTCCGGGATGACAAGCGGTTCCTGTTGGTGAAGGTGCGGATGGAGGATCCGTGGCCGCGGTTCACGACGACGCGGATGAGGAAGGAGGATGGGTCGAGGTATTTCGGGCCGTTTCCGCATTCGGGGGCGTTGCGTGAGACGTTGTCGTGGTTGAATCGGGGGTTCGGGTTGCGGGTGTGCCGGGTATTGGAGCCTGGGGAGGCGGAGTATCGGCATTGTCATGCGGATGTGATCCGGAATTGTGCGGCGCCGTGTGTGGGGCGGATTGATCGGGCGGCGTATGTGGCGAAGGTTGAGGAGGCGTGCCGTTTGTTAGAGGGGCGCGGGCGGAAGGGAGTTTTCGACGGGTTGAAGCTGGAGATGCAGGCGGCGGCGGAGGCGTTGGATTTCGAGAAGGCGGCGAAGTTGCGGGATGTGTTGTTCAATTTGGAGAAGACATTGAGTCCGACGCGGCAGTTCACGCGGGGGCGGGGTGTGCCGACGACGGTGAGGCCGGATGAGGATCTGGCCGAGTTGGGGGAGGCGATCGGCCTAACAGGTCCGCCGAGGGTGATGGAGTGTTTCGACATTTCGAACGTTTCGTCGAACCACATTGTGGCGTCGATGGTGAGGTTTACGGACGGGAGGCCGGACAATGCGAATTACCGGCGGTATCGGATCCGAGGGGTGGAGGGGCAGGATGATTTCGCGTCGATGGCGGAGGTGGTGAGGCGGCGGTATTCGCGCATTTTGTTAGAGAACTCGGCGGTGGCGGAGGAGGCGGAGGTTACGCAGGAGGATGTGGTGGAGGCGCAGCGTCGTTTGGCGAGGGAGGGGCGTGCGAGGATCGTGTTGCCGGATCTGGTGATTGTGGACGGGGGGAAGGGGCAGTTGTCTTCGGCGGTGAGGGAGTTGCGGGCGATCGGGCTGCATGAGTTGCCGGTGATTGGATTGGCGAAGCAGCATGAGGAGGTTTTTTTGCCTGGGCGGAGTGATTCGATCCGGATTCCGCATGATCGCGGGGCGTTGAAGTTGTTGCAGCGGATCCGCGATGAGGCGCACCGGTTTGCGAACGGGTATAACGCGTTGCTTTACCGGCGGCGGATGAAGGAGAGTTTGTTAGACGATTGTCCGGGGATGTCGCCGAAGCGGAAGGCGGTTTTGTTAGAAAAGTTCGGCAGTGTGGCGCGGTTGAGGAAGACGGAGGCGAGCGAGATTGCGGCGATTCCGGGGATTTCGCTGAAGGCTGCGGAGCAGATGTTGGAGTGGCTGCGGGAGCGGTGAGTGCCGTGGTGGGGCGTCACTTGCGGATCAGATAGAGGAAGGCGACGAGTTTGCCATCGCTGCGTTTGGCGGTGGCAGCGCCCATGTGGGTGAAGTTGCCGGTGAGGACGGCGTTCCATTGTGGGTCCTTGGCCCAGTATTTGGGGAATTCTGCGCCGCTTTTGGCGCCGCGATGGGTGACGGTTCCGCGGAGGATGCCGACGTCGAGGGCGTTGAATTCCTTGCGGAGGGCGGTGACGTCGATGGCACCCGGGGTGTTGACGAGGTTGGGGAAGGCGGCTGCGGCGCGGAGTGAGAGAGTGGCGTCGACGGCGAGGGGCGGGAGGTTTTGTTCGGAGCGGGCCTTGTTGATGGCGACGATGAGGGTGTTGGTTTCATCGATGGTGGAGACGGGAAGGACGACCGGTTCGGCGACGGGGACGGCGGGGTCCTGGGCGTGTGAGGCGAGCGCGGAGAGGGCGAGGAACGATGCGGACAAAAGGACGGGCAATTTTTTCATGCAGGAAAGACTTATCGCGGGTGAAATCGGCAATACAAGAGATTTCCCCGGGGAGGTTTTGTTAGATGGGGTGGAGATGGTTGGTGGTCGGGGGGATCAGCGGTGGGCGTAGAGGGCGAGTTCCTTGTGGTGGACGGCGAGTTGTTGGAGGCGGATGGATTTGAAGCCGATGTTGGAGAGTGCGGCGAACCAGTGGTTTTTATCGGTGATTTGAAGGAGGTCGGTGAGTTTGAGGGTGATGAGGATGCCACGGATGTCCGGGCACATGCGGCAGAAGCGTGCGCATTCGGTGAGGACGACTTCGGGGGATTGGTTCATGTCGGACATGAACCAGGTGATGCCGTGGCCGAGGTCGCGTTTGCTGGCGAGGGCGGCGGGTTTGCGGCTGTGGAAGAACCAGGGGCGGTCGGTTGGGGGGTGCTGGCGGTTGGGGATGGCGGAGGCGAGGACGATTTCGGCCATTTTCGCGGGGTCGACCCCGACGACGGAGACGCCGCGGTTGAGGAGTGCGAGGACGACGCCGCCGGGGGCGCAGCCAACTTCGACGGCGATGTCTTTTGAGGTGAATTCAAGGTCGAAGAAGCGGATGGCTTCCTCAAGTTTGAGCCAAGCGCGGGAGGGGGATTCGGCTGGCATTTCGATGCCTGAATCGCCTGCGGGGTCCGGGCTGAGGAGCGGGGTGTGGCGGTGGATGCCGGACCAGAATTCGTCGGGTGCGAGTTCGACAATGGTGCCGATGAGGTCGCCGGGTTTGGGTCTGCCGACGGAGGGGAGGCCTTGGAGTTTGCGGTCGAAGAAGCGGGCGTGATGGATGCGTGATGCGGCGCTGAGGCGGTGGGTTGCTTGTTCGAGGGTGGTGGATTTTCCGAGTGAGAGGCAGAGGCGGCGGGCGAGGGCTAGGTCTGTGGTGAGGGCGTCGAATGAGAATGGGGTGTCGGATTTGAAGGAGACGAAGCCGCGGCGCTGGTAGCTGAGTCGCCAGCCGAGGGACATGGATTCGGCTTCCTGTTTGAGTGCCTTTTCGGAGCCTGGGTTGCAGAGGGCGAAGAGGTACTCGGATTCGATGGGGTTCACGGCGTGGAGAGACTGGAAATGGGGCCCGCGTCCGGCAAGAGGCATTTCGGGGATTTCGGGTGATGGGGGTTTGTGCTTTCTCGCGGGGCCGGGTGGGGGCAGCGTCCGGTGATGAATGATGGTGCGCGTGAACTGGACCTTGCGGTGATTGGCGGGGGGGCTTCGGGTTTTTTCACGGCGTTGCAGTATGCGGAAATGACGGAGGGGAAGCGGGTGGCGATTTTCGAGAAGGGTGCGGAGGTTTTGCAGAAGGTGAGAATTTCGGGTGGCGGGCGGTGCAATGTGACGCATGCGGGTTTTGATCCGAGGGAGTTGGTGAAGCATTATCCGCGGGGATCGCGTGAGTTGCTGGCGGCGTTCCACCGTTGGCAGCCTTCGGATACGGTGGAGTGGTTCAAGCGGTTGGGGGTGAATCTGAAGGTGGAGGCGGACGGGCGGATGTTTCCGGAGAGTGACAGCTCGGAGACGATCATCCGGTGTTTTCTGGATCGGGCGGAGGAGTTGGGGGTGCCGGTCTATCGGAAGCGGACTTTGTTAGAGATCGAGGCGAGGGAGGGTGGTGGTTTTTTGTTAGTTTTTGATGGGCTAACAGAACGGGTGGCGGCGCGGGCGGTTTGTGTGGCGACGGGATCGCTGAAGGGGAGCGCGTTGTCGCGATCGTTAGAGATGCTTGAGCAGCGGGTGGTGCCGCTGGTTCCATCGTTGTTCGCGTTCAATGTGGTGGATCCAAGGATTGTGGATTTGGCCGGGGTTTCGCATTCGCGGGTGGGGGTGCGGCGGGAGGGTGGGAGCGGGTGGCAGCATGGGCCGTTGTTGATCACGCATCGGGGATTCAGCGGGCCGGCGATTTTGCGGCTTTCGGCGTGGGAGGCGCGAGGGATGGCGGAGGTGGATCACCATTTTGCGTTTGTGATCGATTGGCTACCCGAGGTGGGAGCGGAGGAGTTGGCGGGGCGTTTTGCGGAGATCCGGCGGACGCAGGGGGCGAAGTTGGTGAAGAATACGCCGATTTCGCCGATTTCGAGGCGGTTGTGGGAGCGGATTGTCGCTTGCGCGGGGGTTGATGAGCAGGCGGTGTGGGGACAGTTGCCGAAGCAGGAGATGCGGAGATTGTTAGATGCGCTGAAGGGTGCGCGATTCGAGGCGACGGGGAAGACGACGAACAAGGATGAGTTTGTGACGTGCGGTGGGATCGAGCGGAAGACGGTGGATTTCCGGACGATGGAGAGCCGGGTGACGCCGGGTTTGTATTTCGTGGGCGAGTGCCTCGATATCGATGGGATTACGGGTGGGTTCAATTTTCAGGCGGCTTGGACGACGGGGTATTTGGCAGCGGCGGCGGTGGCGCGGGGGTGAGGTTGGGGAGAGGGGGATGACCTGCCAAGGGCAAGAATTGGTGGGGTGGGAAGATTCGGCTTCGTTGTGTTATTGAGGTGTGCTTTGAGGTCGTTGGAGCGGTCGATATAGGGTTGTTGAGGGTTTGCTTCGCCGCGTGGAAGAACATCGTGGAGAAGCGGGGATTTGGTCGGATTTGGTGGTTTGTCCTTCAAAGCTTACCAGAGACGTTTTTTTGCAAAGGTGCGTCCTGAGCCGGTTTTGAGGTATTGCTCGAAATCGGAGGCTTGGGATTTTTCTGAAAAGGCAAGATATGTGACGAGATCCCAAGGACGGTGCCTGGAGGTGTGTGGAGATCCGCCTTCGTTGTGTTTGGCCAGGCGCTTTTTTAGATCGGATGTGGTGCCGATGTAGGTCTCTTGCGGATTGGCTTTGCTTCGCAGAAGATAGACGTAGTGCATCTGTGTTGTTAGGGTAGGCAAGAGCGGAAGCCCACCTTCGCCAAGGCTTCGGCGGGCAGCCTCCGCTTAGGGGCCGCTTGGGCTGGCCCCTGAGCGGAGGCTGGTGGAGGCGAGGGGAGTCGAACCCCTGTCCGGAACGCTGTCAGCGAAGGTATCTACACGTTTAGCAGGTGGTCTGGGATTTCGGATTGGCTAGGCCCTCCTGCGGCGTTGCTGATCCTAGAAACCTGTTGTGTCTCGGAGAGAGGCCCGGTTACCCGACCTTTCTCCCAGCCTTCTAGGTTTCGCCATCCCCCTCAGAAGGCGTCGGGGTTCTGACGTGACTGTCAATTAAGCAGCCAGTGCGAGCTCGTTAGAGTCTGCATTTATTTGTTTTGAGCGGCTTTTTAGGAGGCCAGCCGATCAACCTCCACGTGCAACCGGCGCATCGAACATCCCGTCGAAACCAGAACGCCCCCTTTGCCAGACGGGGGGTAAGATGCATGGGGTCGGGTTTTATTCAACTTCAATCGGCAATTTCGTTGGTGGCGGTTTGGAGGAGTCGGTCGTCCGGGTTTGAGATGGGAGGGCGGAGGGTGGTGATGAGGCCGCAGTCGAGGCGGTAGATCCAGGAGTGGATGGAGATTTGTTGGCCGCGTTCCCAGGCGTCTTCGAGGATGCTGGTGTGTGCGACGTGGCGGGCTTGTGCGATGACGTTGAGTTCGCAGAGGCGATCGAGGGCGTCGTCGTGTGGGAGAGTGTCGAGTTCGAGGCGGTGGATACGGCGGAGGGAGCGGATGCCGGCGAGCCAGTTGTCGATCATGCCGTGGCGGAAGTTGTCGAGGGCGGCGTGGACGCCGCCGCAGCCGTAGTGCCCGACCACGATGACGTGCGCCACCTTGAGTTCGAAGACGGCGTATTCGAGGACGGAGAGCACATTCAGGTCGGTATAGACGACCTGGTTGGCCACGTTGCGGTGCACGAACACCTCGCCCGGGTCGAG
>SYAP01000015.1 GCA_005787565.1 Verrucomicrobiaceae bacterium
GCGGAGGGGGTGCGCGGGTGGGCGGGGTCGCGGGCGGCGGCGGGGGGGAGGTGTTGGGTGTTTTGTGGGCGTCCGTCTTCTGCGAGGTCGTGGAGGTGGAGGAGGAGCGGGGTGTTGGATTCGACCAGCGATCTAACAAGATTGGGGACGGTGCGGTTTTTTCCGAGGGAGTGGTTGTGGATGTGCCAGAGATCGGGCGGGGAGCCGAGGGCTTGGGTGGCGGCGGCGATGATGAGGGTGGGGTTTGGGGTTTCGCGGCCGTAGGCGAGTTCGGGGATGTGGAGGGTGGGGAGGTTGGTTGGGGTGTTGTTGCCGCCGTGGAGGATGATGGGTTGTTGGCCGGCCTGGAGCATGGCGAGGCATGCTGTTTCGATGACGCGGGTGACGCCGCCAGGATTGAGGTGGTAGTGGACGACGGCAATTTTCATGGAGCGGGGGGCTTTTTTGGTAAAAGCTGAAAGGCTGAAAAGCTGAGATCCTGAAATTTAGGGGGTCGCGTAAAAGGCTTCGCCTCACGCGATTGGCGCGGAAAGGGGGTGGGGGTGGGGGTGGTTTCTCAGCCGAAGTTTTTACGAACTTCGCTACGGGAGGAGCTTCGCGCGGCTCTGGAGTGGTCCATTGGCTGGCCGACGAGGACGTCGGCGTTCCCGGGGGGTTAGAGGGCGGCGATGGCGGCCATGATGCGTTTGGCGAGGAGGTCGTAGCCTTGTTTGCTGGCGGAGGCTTCGCGGATTTCTTCGGGGGTGAGATGGATGGCGGGGCCGATGGAGACGCGGATGCGGGAGAAGCGGATGCGGCCGGAGCCGCGGGGGAGGGCTTCGCGTGCGCCGCGGATGCGGACGGGTTGGATGGGTGCGCCGGATTTGGCGGCGATGAGGCCGATGCCTGGAGCGGCTTCGCCGAGGTTGCCATCGAGGGTGCGAGCGCCTTCTGGGAAGACGAGGACGCGGTGGCCTTCCTTGAGTTTGCGGATGATGGTTTTGAGGCTGGTCATGTCCGGGCGATCCTGATCGACGGGGATGGCGTTCCAGCGTGGGTAGAACCATGCACCGAGGCCGCGGAAGAGGGTTTTGCGGGCGAGGTAGCACATCTCGGTTTTGTAGAGGTTGCCGATGAGTGGGGGGTCGAGGTAGCTTTCGTGATTGGATGCGACGAGGACGGGGCCTTCTTCGATGAGGTTTTCCGTGCCATCGACCCGCATGCCGAAGAGTGAGCGGAATGCCGCGCCGAAGGACATCCAACCGAGCCAGTAGATCCATTTCATGGTGTTGAGCGGAGAGAAGGAGTTAGATGGGGAGGCCTTGTTGGCGGAGGATTTCGATGGCGGCATCGACGCCGCTTTCGATGGTGTGGTCGGAGGTGTCGAGGACGGTGGCGCCGTCGGCGACGACGAGGGGTGCGGTGGTGCGGTTGCTATCGGCGGCGTCGCGTTTGGCGACGGAGTCGACCTCGCCGGCATCGCTGCGGCGGGCGGCGCGGACGTGTTCTGCGGCGTCGATGTAGAGTTTGAAGGGGGTGTCGGGGAAGACGACGGATCCGATGTCGCGGCCTTCCATGACGATGGAGGTTCGGTTGAGGTAGTCGCGTTGGAGGGCGACGAGTTTTTCGCGGACGGCGGGGATGGCGGAGATGGCGGAGACGTTGGCGTTGACGTCTTGGGCGCGGAGGGCGTCGCCGGGGTCGAAGCCGTCGATGGCGATGGTAGAGGTGTGGCCGTTATCGCCGCAGTTGAGGGTGATGCGGTTGAGGAGTGAGATGACGGCGGGGGTGTCGTGGGGGTCGATGTTTTCCTGGAGGGCTTTCCAGGTGACGGCGCGGTACATGGCGCCGGAGTTGACCATGACGAGGCCGAGGCGTTTGGCGAGTTTGCGGGCGAGGGTGCTTTTGCCGGAGGCGGCGGGTCCGTCGATCGCGATGGCGAAGTGGGGTTGCGCGGTCACGAGGTCGGGTGGGGGTTGGAGGTTAGGCTGAGGGTGTTGCGGAGAGGTTCATGGCGAAGTCCGCGGGGTCGGTGCGTTCGTGGCGGATGGCGTCGAGGTGTTTGGCGAAGCCTGGGTAGGAGGTGTTGACGCATTCGGTGTTGCGGATGACGGTTTCGCCTGAAGCGAAGAGTCCGGCGATGGCGAAGGCCATGGCGATGCGGTGGTCGCCGTGGGAGTCGAGTTCTGCGGCGTGGAGTGGGTGGCCGCCTTCGATTTCCATGCCGTCTTCGAATTCCTGGACTTGGGCACCCATGGCGCGGAGGTTGTCGACGACGGTGGTGATGCGGTCGGTTTCCTTGACGCGGAGTTCGCGGGCGTTGCGGATGGTGGTTTTGCCTTGGGCGAGGGCGGCGGCGACGGCGATGACGGGGATTTCGTCGATGAGGTTGGGGATTTCCTCGGGGAGGAGGGTGGTTCCGGTGAGGGGAGCGCCGTGGATTTCGACGTTGCCGATGGGTTCGCCATCGGTTTGGTGGAGGGTGTCGATCATGCGGGCGCCCATGCGGCTGAGGACGTTGAGGATTGCGGTGCGTGTGGGGTTGAGGCCAACGTCGCGGATGACGAGTCTGGAGCCTGGGAGTGCGGCGGCGGCGACGAGCCAGAAGGCGGCGGAGGAGATGTCACCGGGGACGGTGAAGTCGCAGGCTTCTGGGGTTTGTCCGCCGTAGATGGTGATGGTGTTGACGTCGCGGCGGGTGGAGACGCGGAAGGAGGCGAGCATGCGCTCGGTGTGGTCGCGGGTTTCTGCGGGTTGTGTGACGGAGGTTTTGCCTTTGGCGAAGAGGCCGGCGAGGAGGACGGCGCTTTTGACCTGGGCGGAGGCGACGGGCATTTCGTAGGCGATGGGTTGGAGTTTGGCGCCGTGGATGAGGAGTGGGGCGCAGCCGGGTTTTTCGCCTTTGGTTTCGATGTTTGCGCCCATTTGGGCGAGAGGTACGGTGATTCGGCCCATGGGGCGGGAGGAGAGAGAGGCGTCGCCGAAGAGTTCGGAGGAGAATGGTTGTCCGGCGAGAAGGCCGGCGAGGAGGCGCATTCCGGTGCCGGAGTTTCCGCAGTCGATGGGAGCTGAGGGGGGTGAGAGTTTCATCGACTGGCCGTGGATGCGGAGGTTGACGGGGCCGTATCCGGGGAGTTCGTCGATGATTTCGACTTTTGCGCCGAGGGCGCGCATGGCGTTGAGGGTGTTGACGCAGTCTTCGCTGGGGAGGAAGTTGCGGAGGGTGCAGATGCCGTTGGAGAGGCCGCCGAGGATGGCGGCGCGGTGTGACATGCTTTTGTCGCCTGGGACGCTGAATTCGGCGTGGAGGCGGGAGATTTTTTTGACGCGGAAGTCCGACATGGGGTGAGGGGCGTGGGCTAGCGGGGTTGGTTGAGGGTATCGCGAAGGGATTTCGCGGTGGTCAGCCATTGGCGTGCCGCTTCATGGTCGGCGTTTTCGAGGCTGGCAAGGATTTCGCGGAGTTGGTCGATGGTTTGGCGGAGTGGGGAGAGGAGAGCGTGGCGATTTTCGATGAGGATTTCGGCCCACATATCGGGGTTTCCGGCGGCGACGCGGGTGGTATCGCGGAGGCCGCCGCCGCCGAAGCGGCCTTCGGAGGGGTTTTGGAGGGAAGTGTGAGCGCCTGCGGCGGCGAGGATGTGGGGGAGGTGTGAGATGCGAGCGACGAGTTCGTCGTGTTCGGTGGCGGTGGTCCAGTGGGTGTGGCAGCCGACGGATTGCCAGAAGCGTGCGAGGGGTTCGGTGAGGTGGGTGGGGGCGTTGTCGTCGTTGGTGAGGAGGCAGGCCGCGCCTTCGAAGAGGGATGGGAGTGCGGCGGTGAGTCCGTTTTTTTCGGAGCCTGCCATGGGGTGGCTGCCGATGAAGGGGATGGCGTGGGGTGCGAGGAGGGGGGCGAGGGTGAGGTGGGGGGTGCGTTTGACGCTGCCGACGTCGGTGATGAGGCAGGTTTTAGGGAGGCCGGCGAGGATGGCGGCGGTGATGAGGTCGGGCATTGCGCCGACAGGGACGGCGAGGATGAGGAGGTCTGCGTGGGTGACGGCGGATGGGAGGTGGGTGGTGGTGTTGGAGATTCCGAGGTTTTGTGCTTCGAGGAGTGAGGATTCGCGGCGGACCCAGAGGTGGACTGTGGGTGGGTTTTCCTGGTTGAGGAGCGCGAGGGCGAGGGAGCCGCCGAGGAGGCCGCCGCCGAGGATGGAGATGTTTTGGAATTCGCTGTTCATGCGAAAGAAAAGACCGGGTCCAGCATGCCGGGCCCGGTCGGGTTGATGGTTGAATTGGACCGGGGGTCTGTCTTCAGGGCACGCGGAAGTATTTTTTTTCTGCGGCTGGGTAGGTTGGGTCTTGGACGAGGGTTCCGCTGGGGATGTCGCGGACGTCGACGACTTTTTGGTTGTAGGGGCTGAAGACGAACCCGTCTTTGCCGGGGACGGGGTTGGCGAATGGCCAGTCGGTGCGGGGTTTTTCGACGGGAGGTTTGGTTTTGTTGTCGCTGGAGCCGCCGCCGGTGGTGGGTTTTTCGGGTTTATCGGGCTTGATGAGGCGGTTGTTGTCTTCGGCTTCCTTCTTTTTCTTTTCGTCGGCGGCTTTCATGCGGTCGCGCTCTTCCTGGATTTTCTGTTGTTCCTGGGAGGAGGTGGTGGTGGGACCGTTGGATGGGCCGGCCTGTGTGTGTGGCGGGACCTCCGGGTATGGATAGCAGGAGGCGAGCAGCGCGCAGGCTGCGGCGACAGTTCCATGGATGAGGTTCGATTTCATGGCGGGAGTGGCGGGAGTGTGGGGAGGACGAAGGTTTTGGCGAATGTCCCGGACAGGGATTGCTGTGACGGGATGATCATGGCGGTCGGATGGATTCCGTCAAGTCAAGCGGATGGTTTTCCAAGGGATTGGCTTTTCAATTTGGAGGTGTGGGGGTAGGTGAGGTCCGTGGCCGCGCCGGATGAGTGGAGAAATGTTGTGTTGTCCTGGATGAGAGGTGGGGCAGCGGGTGATTTTGATGAGTTGGCGGTGGGGTTGTTCGGGTGGCAGTTCGAGCGGAATGCGGCGTATCGGAATTTTTGTTTGTCGTTGGGGGTTGATTCAAAGGGTGTGGATGGGTGGAGGGGGATTCCAGCGGTGCCGACGGATGCGTTCAAGTTTTCCGGATATCCGTTGCGGTGTTTTCCGGAGGAGCGGGTGGTGCGGAGTTTCCTGACTTCTGGGACGACGAAGGAGGTGAGGGGGCGTCATGATTTCGAGGATTTGAGGTGGTATGAGGCGTCGATTTTGGGGGCTTGGAGGGAGTTGGGGTTGCCGGATTTCGGGAATCCGTGGTTTTTGGCGCAGTCGCCGGGGGATGCGGGGCATTCGTCGCTTTCGTATATGTTCGGGGTTTTGTTAGGGGCGTCGGGGGCGGTGGGGGAGCGTTGGTTGATGGGGGCGGATGGTGGATTCAAAGGGAATTGGGATGGGGGAGGTGAGGGGGCTGTTGCGTTGTTTTCGACGGCGATCGGTTTGTTGAGGTATGCGGAGCGGTTTGAGGCGGTGGGGTTGCCGGAGGGGTCGTGGATTTTTGAGACGGGAGGTTACAAGGGGCTGGCGGATGGGCCGGGGCCGGAGGAGTTCCGGGGGAGGATTTCGGGGCATTTCGGGGTGCCGGAGGTGCGGATTTGGAATGAGTACAGCATGACGGAGCTTTCGTCGCAGTTTTACCGGAGGCCGGGGGAGAGGGATCATTGCGGGCCGGGGTGGACGCGGATCCGGGTGGTGGATCCGGAGACGGGTGAGGAGGCGGGAGAGGGGGAGGCGGGGTATCTGGAGATTGTGGATCTGGCGAATGTGGGGTCGGTGATGGCGATCCGGACGCAGGATCTGGCGATCGCGCGTGGGGCGAGTTCGTTCACGCTGTTAGGGAGGGCTCCGGGGGCGTTGCCGCGCGGGTGTTCGCGAGGGGCGGATGATTTGATTTCGAAGAGATGAGCATGTTACGGGAGCGCATGGCGATGTTGATGGAGCAGGCGGGGATGCTTGAGCCGTGGGTGGGGTGTTTTCGGGAGGAGGATTTGTTAGAGTGGGTGAGGTTGGAGTTGGGGAGTGTGGATGTGTTAGATGGGTGGGTGGAGCATGGGCGGATCCGGACGCGTGCGGTAGCATTGAGTCCGCTGCTGCATGTGGTGAGCGGGAATACGCCGCATGCGGTTTTCCAATCGGTTTTCCGCGGGTTGTTGGTGGGTGCGTTCAATCGGGTGAAGCTGCCGGGGGTGGGTTTGCCGGAGTTCGAGCGGTGGGTGGGAGGATTGCCGGAGGGGCTTTGGCGGATGATTGAGATGAGGCGGGATTTGCCGGAGGAGTGGTTGGATTCGGCGGGGGCGGTGATTTTCGGGGACGGGGCGACGATGGCGGCGTTGCGCGAGAGATTGCCTGCTGGGGTGCGGAGGATTGAGCACGGGCCGAAGGTGAGCGTGGCGGTGGTTTTCGAGGAGGGTGATGGTTTATTAGATCGATTGGCGGAGGATATTCTGCGGTATGACCAGCAGGGGTGTTTGTCGGTGCAGGCGGTGTATTTCGACGGGACGGAGGAGGAGGTGTTAGATTTTGGTGATCGGCTGGCCGAGGCGCTGGGGAGGCATCGGGCGATGCATCCGCGCGGTGAGATTCGGGTATCGGAGGCCGGGAGGGTGAGGAACGCGCGGGCGGTGGCGCGTTTTCTGGTGGCGAATGGTGAGGGTGGGCGGATTTGGGAGAGTGAGGGGTCGACCGAGTGGACGTTGGTGCATCGGCGTGCGGTTGAGTTGGTGCCTGGGCCGTTGCATGGGTTTGTGACGTTGCACGGGTGGTTTGGGGGTGGGGATGTGGGGGCGTGGGGCGGGGAGGTGGAGCATTTGTCGACGGTTTCGATTCATCCGTTCACGGAGGATCATGCGGAGCGGGTGGGATTTCTGGGGGCACCGAGGGTTTGTGCGGTGGGGGAATCGCAGCGGCCGACGATTTTCTGGCATCATGATGGGGAGGGTGCGTTGTCCTCGCTTGTCCGCTGGCGTGATTTGGGTTGAGGTGCCGGTGTCATGCCAGATCCGACGATTCATGCCTTGGGAGTTTTATGCGAGCGATTGCGCGATGTGTTGTATCGTGCGGATTTGCCGAACGGGAAGAGGATCCTGGCGCATTTGTCGAAGCCGTTGGCGGATCGGAAGGTTGAGTTCGAGCCGGGGACGCGGGTGATTTTGGAGCTGACGCCATATGATTTCGACAGCGCAAGGATTTTGAGGGAGGCGACGGCTGAAGAGGCGGGGTGATCCGGCCGGGATAGTTCAGCGAAGGAGAGTGGGGTTGGACCCTGCGGGGGAAATACCCTGTGGGGTAAAAATGAAGCGGCCCGACCGATTATCCCCGGGAAAAACCCAAAAACCCAAAGGGACGTTCAGTCGGGCCGCCTGCTTATGTCGCGACGCGCGAAATCAAGCAGAAGGTGTTGGTGCTGTCAACGCAAATCTGAAAAATTTCGTAAAGAATTTGAACTTTTTCGGAGTTACGTTGTCCCAGATCTATTTTTAGAACGTCGCAGGGGGGTGGATTTTGTCTGTGGGTTTTGATTTTTTTCGTGGGTGTTTGACTTTTCGGGCTTCAGGGTGTGGAGATTGAATCTTCGAGGAGCGAAGGATTCGTTGTCGAGTGGCACGAATCCCGCATCACGAATTGAGATTTTTCGCGGGACAAACAGCCTAAATCCGGTGTTTACTGCCTGCGCAACCCCACCCTAACGTTTTTACCAATGGCCACCATCACGAAGCGCGAACTCGTCATCAAAATCACCGATCAACTGGGTGCGAAAGGCATCGACATCACCCAGCAGAATGTTTTCGAGGTGGTTCAGATGCTGATTGATGAAATCACGGAGTCCCTTGCGCAGGGTGACACGGTGGTGATGCGCAATTTCGGGGCGTTCCAAGTGCGTGAGATGAAGGCCAAGGTGGGTCGCAATCCGAAGGATCCGAGCAAGGATGTGCCGATCCCCGCGCGTGCGGCGGTGAAGTTCAAGCCTGGCAAGGAGATGAAGGAGAAGGTTGCGACGACGTTGCAGATCATCCGTGAGAAGAATTCCTGAGGGTGAGGTTCAGATTTTCCGACTGAAGCGGCGATGAGTGACGCGACACCCAAACAGACGATGATCATGCTGTGGGGCATGGTTTTATTGAGTCTGGTATTGGGTTCATGCGCATCGCGGCCGGAGGGGTATCAGGGATATCAGACGTTTTCCTACACGATCCGTGGGCAGACGTATCATCCGATGTCGGTGGATTCGGCGGTGGGGCATCAGGAGAGCGGGGAGTGTTCGTGGTATGACGAGTCGAGTTTTTTCGGGTTGAAGAGGGGGAACACGTCATTGGGTGAGAAGGTGATGCCGTGGCATTTGACTGGGGCGCACAAGACGCTGCCGTTGCCGTGTGTGGTGAAGGTGACGAATCTGGAGAATGGGCGTTCGGTGAAGCTGCGGATCAATGATCGGGGGCCGTTCATTGCGGGACGGCATCTTGATGTGACTCCGAGGGCGGCGAAGAAGCTGGGATTTTATGATCAGGGGCTGACGATGACGAAGCTTGAGGTGCTTTCGGTGGGGGATGGTTCCTACAAGAAGAAGCCGAAGCGGAGGTTTTTCTTTTTCTAACAAGGAGTTGAAATGAGAGCGCTTGTTTTACTGGTCATTTGTTTGCTGGTTTCCTGCGGTGCGATCGCGCCGCCAGCGCCGAAGGGGAGTGTGGATCATGTGGTCCTGTTGTGGCTGAAGCGCCCGGGGAATGAGGAGGACCGGAAGGCGGTGCGTGCGGCGAGTGATGAGTTGCGCGGCATTCCGGGGTTGGTGTTTCTGGATCACGGGACGCCTTTGGCGAGTGACCGGCCGGTAGTGGATGATTCGTTTGATGTTGGGTTGGTGATGCGGTTTGACTCGGTGGAATCGTTGAGGGTTTACGAGACGCATCCTGTGCATGTGAAGAAGGTGGAGGAGGTTTTAAGGCCGTTGAGCCGGAGGTTGTTGGTGTATGATGTGATCCGCTGATTGCGAATGATCCGAGTTGGGATTGCCTCCGGGCTTGATCCCGGGGGTGGGGATGGCAAGACTGCCGCCGTTCCTTCTGTCGGCCGCCCATTTCCGGGCCCAATGTTTTTCCGGCCCGTCCGCTGCCAGCCAGGCTGGCGTATTGATTTTCCCGCATTTATCCCATCATGTCCAAATCTACAGATATCCGTGTTTTTGCTCCGGCCACCGTCGCGAATGTGGCGTGTGGTTACGACGTCCTTGGTTTCGCGATTGATGCGCCGGGGGATGAAATCGTTGTTCGCCATTGTGAGAAGCCGGGGCTCCACATCACCAAGATCACCGGGGACAATGGGAAGTTGCCGAAGAATCCGGCGCAGAATACGGCCGGTGTGGCGGCGTTGGATTTGCTGAAGCATCTGGGAATGACGGACCGGGGGATCGAGATGGAGATTCACAAGAAGATGCCGTTCGGATCGGGGCTGGGGTCTTCGGCGGCGTCCGCAGTGGCGGGGGCGTTCGCGGTGAACAAGCTGATCGGTGAGCCGCTGACGAAGCAGCAGTTGTTGCCCTTCGCGATGGCGGGTGAGGCATCGGCCGACGGTGCCTGGCACGCGGACAACGTGGCGCCCTGTTTGCTAGGGGGGATTGTTTTCATCCGGTCGAATGACGAGCTGGATGTGGCCCAGCTTCCGGCGCCGAAGAATCTTTGGGCGGCGGTGGTGCATCCAGACATCGAGATTTTGACGAAGGTGGCGCGCGAGATCCTGCCGAAGGAGATTCCGTTAGAGAATGCGACGCAGCAGATCGGCAATCTCGGGGGGTTGCTGTGCGGGTTGATCCAGGAGGATTACGGTCTGATTTCGCGATCGATCCATGATGTGATTGCGGAGCCGCGACGGCAGAAGCTGATTCCGGATTTTTACAAGGCGAAGCGGGCGGCGTTGGCGGCGGGTGCGCTTGGATTTTCGATTTCCGGAGCGGGGCCTTCGGTGTTCGCGTTGTGCGAGGGTGAGGAGAGCGCGCGCAAGGTGGCGGATGCGATATCCAAGGTTTTTGCGGCAGTTCCGTTAGGGAATCAGGCATACGTTTCCCGCATCAATCCGCACGGGGTGCATGTGATTTCCGAATAACCAGATTTTGCGATGTTGTATCATTCGACGAACCAACCGGCCCACCGTGTGGGATTGAAAGAGGCGGTGTTGAGGTCGCTGCCACCCGACAACGGGCTTTACATGCCTGATGCGTTGCCGGTGTTGGGCGATTGGTTTTGGGAGTATTGGCGGCAGTTGAGTTTTGCCGAGTTGGGGTTTGCGGTGGCGGATGCGTTTTTCGGAGAGGATGTTCCGGCGTCCGCGATGCGGGAGATCGTGGAGGGGACGTTGAGTTTTGATGCTCCGGTGGTGATGTTGGCGCCGGGAGATCATGTTCTTGAGCTGTTCC
>SYAP01000196.1 GCA_005787565.1 Verrucomicrobiaceae bacterium
AGTGGTATCCGGGAGAGCAGTTGCCGAGGTGGTCATTGGGATGTTATTGGCGGAAGGATGGTGAGGCGATCTGGGATGATGTGAAATGGATTGCGGATGAGACGAAGGATTACGGTCATGATGCGCAGATGGCGAAGCGGTTCGGGATTGCGCTGGCAGGGGCGCTGGGGGCGGATCCGAAGTGGCTGCATGCGGCGCATGAAGATATGTTTTATTATCTTTGGCGGGAGCGGCGGCTGCCGGTGAATGTGGATCCGCTGAAGTCGAATTTGAAAGATGTGTATGAGCGGGAGCGGCTGGCGCGGTTGTTCACGCAGGGATTGGGTGAGGTGGTGGGTTGGGTGTTGCCATTGGAGCGTGCGGAGAGTGATGCGGGTGAGCATTGGGCGAGCGGGCCGATGTTTTTGCGGGATGAGACGTTGTATCTTTTGCCCGGGGATTCGCCGATGGGGTATCGGTTGCCATTGGATTCGTTGCCGTGGGTGAAGGAGGAGGATTATCCGTGGATTGTTCCGCCGGATCCGACGGCTTCACATCCGCCATTGGCCGCGCGCGGGATGGAGCGGAGAATGCAGCCGAGGCCGGGTGTGGACCTGGCTGTTAGCCGGAATGCGGTTTTAGCAGAGAAGAAGCCGGAAGAGCAAGAATCCGCATCGTGGATCATCCGGACGGCGTTGTGTTTGGAGCCGAGGAACGGGCGTTTGCATATCTTTTTGCCGCCGGTGGAGAAGTTAGAGCACTTTTTGGATCTGGTTTCGATGATTGAGCGGACGGCGGAGGCGTTGGAGATGCCGGTGATTCTTGAGGGGACGCCGCCGCCATTTGATCCGAGGCTGAAAGTTTTGAAGGTGACTCCCGATCCGGGGGTGATCGAGGTGAACTTGCAACCGGCGTATGGTTGGGATGAGCTGGTGGAGAATACCTCGGTGTTGTATGAGGAGGCGCATCAGTGCCGGTTGGTGACGGAGAAGTTCATGATCGATGGGAGGCACAGCGGGACGGGCGGGGGGAACCATATCATCATTGGTGGTGAGACTCCGTCGGACAGTCCGTTGTTGAGGAGGCCGGATTTGTTGCGGAGCATGATCACCTTTTGGAATCATCATCCGTCGTTGAGTTATCTATTTTCGGGATTGTTTGTGGGGCCGACCTCGCAGGCACCGCGGGTGGATGAGGCGCGGAATGATTCGATTCATGAGTTGGAGATTGCATTCAAGACGTTGGAAGGGAAGGAGCCCGCGTTGCCTTGGGAGGTGGACCGGGCGTTCCGGAATCTGTTGATTGATGCGACGGGCAACACGCATCGGGCGGAGTTCTGCATCGACAAGCTTTACAGCCCGGACAGTGTGACGGGGCGTTTGGGTTTGTTAGAGATGCGCAATTTCGAGATGCCGCCGCATTCGCGGATGAGTTTGGCGCAGCATTTGGTGTTGCGCGGGTTGGTGGCGAGGTTTTGGAAGAATCCCTATGAGAAGGCGTTGGTGCGGTGGGACAGCGAGATTCATGACCGGTGGATGCTGCCGCACTTTGTTTGGCAGGATTTCCAGGAGGTTTTGGAAGATTTGCGGGAGCATGGATATGAGGTGGAAGATGATTGGTTTGCGCCGCATCTGGAGTTCCGGTTTCCGAGGATCGGGGAGTTTGCGCAGCGGGGAATCGAGGTGGAGTTGAGGCATGCGATCGAGCCGTGGCATGTGTTGGGTGAGGAGGGTGCGCCTGGGGGTGCGGTGAGGTATGTGGACAGTTCGGTGGAGCGGGTGCAGGTGAAGGTGCACGGGATGACCGGGGAGCGGCATGTGATTTGTTGTAACGGGATCCGCGTGCCGATGCGGGCGACGGGGACGCATGGTGAGTTTGTGGCGGGGGTGAGGTATCGGGCGTGGCAGCCGCCGAGTTGTTTGCATCCGACGATTCCGGTGCATACGCCGCTGGTGTTTGATTTGTTGGACACGTGGAACGGTCGTTCCGCGGGTGGGTGCACGTATCATGCGACGCATCCCGGCGGGCGGAGTCATACGGAGTTTCCGGTGAATGCGTATGAGGCGGAGTCGCGGCGGTTGGCGCGGTTTTTCCGGCATGGGCACACGCCGGGAAGGATGGATGCGAGGGATGGGGTGATGAGTCCGGATTTTCCCTTCACACTGGACTTGAGGATGATCCCGGCGACGATCTGAACCTCGTCTGCGGATGGCGATTCAACCCATGATTTCCGGCCAGCGATCCAATTTGTCATCTCCCGTTCCGGCTTCCGGGGCAGGGGAGTGTGGTGCTTGGGATGAGGCGATGGATCGGGCGGGGAAGGTGCGTCCGCATTGGCAGGGGGTGATGGGGACGGTGCAGCGGTGGAGTGCGGATGAGCGGGGTTCGCTGTGTGCGGAGGCCGGGCGGATGTTGGCGGATTTAGGGAGGACGTTCAATGTTTACTCGGATGCTGGAGGGGCGGACCAGCCGTTTCAGATTGATCCGCTGCCGATGGTGGTGGCGGTGGAGGAGTGGCAGAAGGTGGCGGCGGGGTTGGCGCAGCGGATGCGTTTGTTAGAGAAGGTTTTGCAGGACATCCATGGTCCGCAGGAGTTGCTATCGAAGGGGTTGTTGCCGCCGGATCTTTTGCATTCGAATCCGGCGTTCCGGATGCAGTTGTGTGGGGCGAATGTGGAGCGTCATCTGATGGTGATGGGGACGGATCTGGTGAGGTCGAGCGAGGGAGTTTGGATGGTTTTGAAGGATCATACGCGGCAGCCGGGAGGGCTGGGTCAGGCGTTGGAGAACCGGAGTGTGGTGGCGGATTTGTTGCCGGGGTTGTTCGATTCGTCGCAGGTGGCGGCGCTGGGGTCGTTTTTCGAGCTGGAGCGGGTGGTTTTGAGGTCGATGGGGCGGGGTGGGCGGGAGGTGCCGAATGTGGTTTTGCTGACGCAGGGGTTTCGTCATCCGTCGTATTTCGAGCATGCTTACAAGGCACGTCTGTTAGGTATTCCGCTGGTGGAGGCGGCGGATCTGACGGTGCGGGAGCGGCGGTTGTTTTTGAAGACGTTGAGCGGGTTGCGGAAGGTGGATGGGTTGGCGGTGCGTTTGGATGATGATGAGATTGATCCGTTGGAGGCGGAGTCGCTGGGGGCATCCAGCGGGGTTCCTGGTTTGTTAGAGGCGTGGCGGTCCGGGAATGTGACGCTGGCGAACGCGCCGGGATCGGGGATTGCGTCGTGCGAGTCGCTGATGCCGTTTTTGGGGAGGATTTGCCGGGAGTGGTTGGGAGAGGAGATGAAGTTGCCGTTTGTGGAGACGTGGTGGCTGGGTCAGCCGGAGATCCGGCGTCAGGTGTTGGACCAGTTGCAGCGTTATGTTTTGATGCGGGCGAACGGGAGGGATCCAATGTTGCCGTTGCGAGGGGCGACGTTGTCGCCGGCGGCGCGGAGGCAGTGGGCGGCGACGATTGAGGCGAGGCCGCATGATTTCGTGGTTCAGCGTGATGTTTCGCCGGGGTTGGTTCCGTCGTTGCGGGAGCGGGCGTTGAAGTCGCAGCCGGTGGTTTGGCGGACGTTCACTTTGGCGCAGGGGGATGCGCCGGTGGTGATGCCGGGAGGGTTGGTACGGGTGGGGCAGAGTCATTTGCCGCCGCAGTTGTGGCGGGCGCATGCGGGGTATACGAAGGATGTGTGGGTGTGCGGGGCGGCGCAGGCGAAGGGTGTGGTGGAGGAGGGTGAGGTATCGAAGCGGTCGGCGGGTCGGCATCCGGCGTCTTTCGAGGTGCCTAGCCGGATGGCGGAGCAGTTGTTTTGGGTGGGTCGGTATGCGGAGCGGGTGGAGCTGACGACGCGGTTGTTGCGGGTGACGTTGAGGCGGGTGGGTGGTGAGGTTGATCCGCACCGGCGCGGGCAGTTGCAGGGGTGTTTGGAGTTGTTGCGGTGTTTGGATTTGCCGGGGGAGTTGAATTCTGGAGCGCCGGAGCGGTTGATTGGGGCGATCGCGGGGTGGGTGCATGATCCAACGGCGGCGCGGGGGATTGCGACGCTGACGGGGTATTTGATTTCGAATGCGGCGTCGGCGAGAGATCGTTTGTCGGATGACATGTGGCGGTTTTTCAACCGGTTGGAGGCGATTTTGCGGCCGGCGCAGATGTCGCGGCATGCGCCGGATTTGCTTAGGACACTGGATGCGCTGGTGCTGCATCTATCGGCGTTTTCTGGGATGCAGGCGGAGAACATGACGCGCGGGCAGGGGTGGAGGTTTTTGGAGAGCGGGCGGAGGATCGAGCGGGCGTTGGGGGTGTTTTCGCTGGTGGAGGTGGCGTTGGGTGCATTGGAGGAATTTCAGACGGAGTCCGGCGGGCGGGTGCTTGAGCCTTTGTTAGAAGTTTGTGACAGTTCGATGACTTACCGGCGGCGTTATTTTTCGCGGCCGAGGTGGGATGCGGTGGCGGATTTGCTTTTGTTCGACCGGACGAATCCCAGGTCGGTGGCGCATCAGGCGCGGATTTTGCGGGAGGAGTCCGGGAATTTTCCGGGGGATCCGGAATCGCGGTTGGCGCCGGTGATTTTGAAGAGCATTGCGGAGATCGACGAGCGGTTCGGGGATCCGGTGTTGCCGGGGTTGAAGGAGGTTGAGGGGTGGGCGAAGCAGTGGGAGAATCTATCAGATTTGTTGACGCAGCAGTATTTCAGTCATTCGGTGAGGAGGGTTTATTGAGATGAAGTATGAACTGATTCATCGGACGAGATATGTGTATGATGGGATCGTGACGGTGTCGCATCATCTGGCGAGGCTGGCACCGCGGCAGTTGCCGAGCCAGCGTTGTCCGTGGCATGAGTTGAGTATCTTCCCGGTGCCGGTGGGGCGTGGGGTGAGGGCGGATGCGTTCGGGAACACGACGACGTATTTCGAGATCGAGGGGAGTCATGAGGAGATGGAAGTGACGGCGAGCAGTTTGGTGGAGGTGTTCGAGGTTGAGTCGCCGGTGGCGTCCGCGACGCCGGGGTGGGAGGTGGTGAGGGATGCGTGCGGGGCGCACGGGTTGAATCCTTCATCGGCCGCGGGGTGTTTCCGGTATGCCTCGCCGATGGTTCCGTTAGAGGCTGATTTTCTGGCGTATGGGCGTGGAGATTTTCCGGCGGGTCGGCCGGTGTTGGAGGGTGCGTTGGCGTTGATGCGGCGGATTCACCGGGATTTCCGGTTTGATCCGAGGGCGACGGATGTGGCGACGCCGGTGATGGAGGTCTATCGGAAGCGGGCTGGGGTTTGTCAGGATTTCGCGCATTTCATGTTGGCGTGTTTGCGGAGTGTGGGGGTTCCGGCGCGGTATGTGAGCGGGTATCTGGAGACGGCTCCGCCGGAGGGGATGGAGCGGTTGACGGGTGCGGATGCGTCGCACGCGTGGGTTTCGGTGTTTTGCGGGGAGGAGGCCGGGTGGGTGGATCTTGATCCGACGAACGAGTTGATGCCGGGCGAGCGGCATGTGACGGTTGCGTGGGGGAGGGATTTCTCCGATGTGAGTCCGCTGCGTGGGGTGACGCTGGGTGCGGGTGGGCAGACGTTGCAGGTGGCGGTGGATGTGATTCCGCTCGGGTGATTTTCCGGAGTCTAACGGCCGGAGATTTTCCAGATGGCAAGGATGGCGGAGGAGGCGAGGACTGCGAGGGCGAGGGAGCCGGCGATGCGGTCGGTGAGGTTGGTTTTGGGGCGTGCGGGCGAGGCGGATTTGGGGAAGACGATGGCGGCGTAGGCCATGCCGGCGAGGAGGCCGCCGGCGTGAGCGGCGTTGTCGATGAACTGATAGCCTAACAGTCCGATGAGGGCGGTGGTGAGGATGCCTGCGATGAGGCGGCGGCGTGCGGTGCGGGGGACGAGGCGGGTGTGGAGGGTTTCGAAGACGAGGAGGAATCCGAGCCAGCCCATGAGGCCGCCGGAAGCGCCGACGGAGTTTGTGGCGAGGAGTCTGGCGCTGGCTTCGCCACCGACGCAGGCGGCGAAGATGAAGACGAGTGCGACGTGGGGCCAGCGGGCGAGTGCTTCGACGCGCTTGCCGAGGTAGGCGAGGGCGGCGGCGTTCATGAGGAAGTGGATGAGGTTTCCGTGGAGGAAGGGAGCGGTGAGGAGCCGCCACCATTCGCCCTGAAAGTAGGCTAGTTTGACGAGGCCTGCGGAGAGGACGGAGGTTTCTCCGTGGGGGATTTGGGCGAGGCCGACGAGGGTGATGAGGACGAGGATGGCGCGGGTGATGGGGGCGCGTTGGGATTCGAGCCAGACCTCGAAGCGGAGGACGGGGAGGAGGGCGAGGCGGCCGCCCTGGTTCCAATTTTTGAGTGCGAGGACGCGCTTTCTGGCGCTATACCATGGGATGAGGCCGAAGATGAGGAAGAGGAGGAGGGCGATGCCGAGGGAGGTGGAGCCGAGGGTGTGGCTGATGGCGGGGCGGAGGCGGTCTGAGAGCGGGAGGGAGACGCCGGACTTGTCGGCGATTTTGGTGATGTGCTGGAGGGCATTCCAGACGAGGTAGAGTGACCATCCGGAGAGGAGGATGGAGAACCAGCGGAGTTTCGCGGAAGATTCTAACAGGTCTTTGCGGGTCCAGCGGGTGCGGGCTTCGAGGACGGCATCGGAGAGGGCGTCGACGGTTTCCGGGACGACGAGGTGGGGGTGTTCCGGGGTCCAGACGAACTCGATGGTGCCGGAGGGGTCGTTGCGGATGGCGTCGGCGAGGGAGGAGATGGAATCGCAGGGAGTGCGATGATTTTTTGCATCGGCCCAGCCGAAGCCATCGGGGGCTTTGGGGAAAACGTCGGGTCGGTCCCAGATGGGGGACTCAGGGGATGGCGATTCGGCGGCCATGGTTGCGCCGCCTTAGCGTCACGGTTGCTCGGGTTTTTCTGAGCCTTCGGCCGGGGTTTCGGTTTCCGTTGGGGATTCCGGTTCGGCGGGTGGGGCGGGTTCCGTTGGAGGAGTGGTGCCTTCGGCGGGAGGGGTGGTGGGTTCCGCCGGGGGAGTGGTTTCTTCGGCAGGAGGAGCGGGAGTTTCGACGGGCGGCGTGGTTTCCGGTGCGGGTTGGGCATCGGCCGGGGCCGGGGTTTCCGTGGCTGGAGTTTCGGCAGGTGGTGCGTCCGGGAGTTCTTCAGCGAGGGAGGTGGGAGGTGCGGGTTCGACGGGTTTTTCGTCTGCTTTTGCGGCTTGTTCGACTTTGGCGACCTCTTCCTTGCGGAGGGTTTCCTTTTTGTTTTTGTGGCCGATGAGCACGGCGAGGGTGAGGCTGAGGATGAAGAAGAGGGAGCCGAGATAGACGGTGCCGCGTTGGAGGACGTTGGTGGTGCGTGCGCCGAAGACCTGATCGGTGACGTTGCTGCCGAATGCTGCTCCGAGGCCTTCCTGCTTGGGACGCTGCATGAGGATCAGCAGGGTCATCAGCAGGCAGACGATGACGAAGATCACCAACAGGAGGTTGATGGAGATGGAAAGCCAGTCAGTCGCAGCAAGAATCATGGGCGCGGGACGATGAGCGTGGCATCCGGGGTTGTAAAGCCGCAAGTTTCCGGTTTTTCGCAGGCGGGCAGCGGGTGGATATTGCAGAAAATCAGGGGTTTGAACGAGCGATTTTGGATCGGGTGAAGTGGGGTTGACCGACGGGTGGGGGTGGTCAGACTGGGTGGGATGAGCGAGGGTGAAGTATCGATTTTCAAGGAGCGTAGAAATGTGGTGGCGTTGGTTTTTCTGATCGGAGGGTTGGTGTTTTTCGGGTTGTTTCAGGTGTTGCCGTGCAATTCGGAGTATGAGGAATCGCAGGGGTGGACGATTTGGGAGGAGTTGTGGGATTTGGTGCGTGATCCGAGCGATTTGGCGGATTTGGCGGATTCGGGTTTGTGGGTTTATCCGTTCATCGGGGCGATTGTGGCGGGGAGTTTGATGGTTCCGGTGGCGCCGTTTTTGATTTGGTTTTTGGCGAGGTCGGCGGTGTTGCAGTGGGTGTTCGTGGGGGTGGTGGGGATGACGTTCATCGGGGTTCTGTTGCCGATCCTGGTGGAGGGTGGGATGGATGATCCGGGGCCAGGGTTGTTTTGTTTGGTGATGTCGCCGCTGGTGAGTTTGATCGGGTTGTTTTTGGTGAAGAGGCAACGTTTTGGACAAAGTGGGATTGGTGTGTAGGGTGGGGGATGCGGGAAAACGAGATGGGGTGGGTGGTGGTGCTGGCGATGTTGGCCGGGGCTGGATTTGCCGGGGCGGAACCTTTGCGTGTGGTGGCGATCGGGGATAGTTTGACGGAGGAGTATCGGTTCGAGGTTCCGTTCAGTGCGCCGGATGCGAGGCCGAGGGAGGAACTGTTAGGGATTGAGGCGAATGTGAGGAACTGGGTGGAGATTTTGGAGGAGAGGAGGCCGGGGGATGTGGATTTCGGGGACTATGAGCGGACGGTGTTGTCCTATCAGGATTTCCGGAACGGTGGGTATGAGCGGAATTTCGGGGTGCCGGGGTTTACGACGTCGGGTTGGGTGGAGGTGATCGAGTCGACGATTCTGGACGCTTTTGGCGGGGTTGAGGAGGCGTTCCGTTGGAGGACCCGGCTGGCGTTGATTGATGAGCTGTATGATGCGGATGTGGCGGTGATTTTTCTGGGAGGGAATGATCTGAAGTCGGATTACAACGGGATTTTCCATGATGTGGTGGAGCCGGCGGTGCTGGGGGAGATGTTAGAAAATCTGGAGGAGATCCATGATTTCATCCGGAGCCGGGAGCCCGGGTTGCCGATCGTGATTGCGACGGTGCCGGACATTGCGGCGACGCCGGAGATCGCGAACAACGACAATTACGAGGATCCGGTGGGGCGGGTGCGGGCGAGGGGGAGGGTGGCGGATCTGAATGCGGCGATCCGGGCGATGGCGGCGGCGAAGGGTGCGGCAGTGGCGCGGGTTGATCTTCTAACGAACGAGATTCTGGATGCGCAGCCGTTTCATTTGAACGGGACGGTGATGTTCTATCAACCGGATCCCTACAACCCGCCGGACCGGTTGTTTTGCAAGGACGGGTTCCATCCGTCGACGGTGGCGCAGGCGCAGATTGCGAACCGAGTGCTGGTGGGGATCGGAGAGGCGACGGGGCGGGTTATGGATTTGTTGGAGGGGCGGGAGGTTCTAACAGAGGTGTTGGGTTTGAATGCGGATCAGCCGTATTTGGATTGGGTGGGTGGGGTTGGTGGGGCGGGAGGGATGCTGGAGAATCCGGATGGGGACGGGTTTCCGAATCTAGTGGAGTATGCGCTGGGGGGAGATGCGGGGGCGGGAGATTCGCTGTTAGGATGGGAGGCGGGAGGGATTCTGGTTTTTTCTCCGGAGGAGGAGGCGCTGAGGTTTTTGGATTTGCGGGTGATGGAGTCGACCGAATTGGTGGGGTGGGTGGAGGTGCCGGAGGAGCGGATCGAGGTTTCCGGAGGAGGGGAGTGGCGGGTGATGCCGGGGGGAGAGGGGAAGGGATTTTATCGGTTGGAAGCGACAGCGAAACCCTGATCCACTGTGCGTGTGCACCCTGAACTTCAAGCATTGTTGCGGCAGAGAATCGCTGTGATTGCCGATCATTCGTGGCGGGACCGAGATGCGGAGAGCCATTTGATGGCGTTGCAGGAGGTGTCTTTGGCGATTACGGCGTGGGCGGAGGATCACCGTGGGGAATTGGACGCGAAATTGCGGCATTATTTGGGGAATGCGAGCTATCAGAAGGCGTTGGCGCATTTGTCGGAGGGGGAGGGACGATGAGGTTTGGCGAAGTGTTGGTTTTCTGTGAGTTGCATGTTTTTCTCTGATTTTTGGAAACCGCTCTTGTCCGCGGGTGGGGGCTCCGCGTAGGATTCCCCAGCCTGTATTCCGCGTGTCCCAATCGTCCTTCCCCAACTCTGTTCTTGGTGTCCTTCCGGCGCGTTGGGCCTCCACGCGGTTCCCCGGGAAACCGCTTCATCGGATTGCGGGGAAACCGCTGATCCAGCATGTGTGGGAGCGGTGTTTGGCGTGTTCGAGATTGGACGGGTTGATGGTGGCGACGGATGACGAGCGGATCCGCGATGTGGTTTTGGGTTTTGGCGGGCGGGTTGCGATGACTTCCGCGGATCATCCGACGGGGACGGACCGGATTGCCGAGGCGGCGCGGAGTGTGCCGGAGGCGACGCATGTGATCAACATCCAGGGGGATGAGCCGTTGATTGATCCGGCGCTGATCGATGAGCTGGCGGTGGCGCTGTTGGAGGATCCGGCGTTGGACATGGCGACGGCGGCGAATCCGTTAGATGCGGCGGATCCGGTGGTGGGTGATCCGAATGTGGTGAAGGTGGTGACGGCGTTGGACGGGCGGGCGTTGTATTTTTCGAGGTCGCCGCTGCCGTTTTTCCGGAATGCGGTGGTGGGGTTGCCGGTGTTGAGGCACAAGGGGATTTACGGATACCGGCGGAGTTTTCTTGAGCGTTTCGTGACCTGGGCACCATCGCCGTTAGAGATGGCGGAGTCGCTTGAGCAGCTGCGTGCGCTTGAGAACGGCGCATCGATCCGCGTTTTGATCACGAACGACACCTCTCCGGGAGTGGATACTCCGGAGCAGGCGCTTGAGATTGAACGATTACTTTCCACGAACTCCCACTGATCTCCGCTTACTTAAACAAACTCATGAAATACATCTTCGTCACCGGCGGCGTCGTCTCCTCACTCGGCAAAGGCTTGGCTGCAGCGTCAATTGGAACCTTGCTGGAGCACCGCGGGTTGAAGGTGCTGATGCAGAAGTTCGATCCCTATCTGAATGTTGATCCGGGGACGATGTCGCCCTATCAGCATGGTGAGGTTTATGTTTTGGATGACGGTGCCGAGACGGATCTTGATCTCGGTCATTATGAGCGTTTCACCTCCGGTGTGCTATCGCGGATGAACAACCTGACGTCGGGTCAGGTGTTTGACTCGGTGATCAAGAAGGAGCGGCGGGGTGAGTATTTGGGGAAGACTGTTCAGTTCATTCCGCATGTGACGGATGAGATCAAGTCGCGGATGCATCTGGTGACCAACAACAATCCCGAGATTGATGTTCTGATCACGGAGATCGGGGGAACGGTGGGTGACATGGAGGGTTTGTTGTTCATTGAGGCGTTGCGGCAGTTCGCATTGGAGGTGGGGAAGGAGAATGTTTGTTTCATCCACGTGACGTTGCTTCCTTACATCAAGGCGGCGGGTGAGGCGAAGACGAAGCCGACGCAACAGTCGGTGGCGAAGTTGCGGGAGCTGGGCATCCAGCCTGACATCATCATTTGTCGGACGGAGACGGATCTGGATGAGGACAACCGGCGGAAGATCGCGATGTTCTGCAATGTGGAGAAGAAGAACGTGGTGGCGTTCCGCGATGTGGCGCACACGATTTACGAGTGTCCGTTGGATTTGCGTCGGGACAAGATCGACCGGTTAGTGGTGGACAAGATCGGGTTGGGGCATACGCCTGCGCCGGCGTTGGATGACTGGGAGCGGTTCGTGCAGCGGGTGATTCATCCGAAGCACAAGGTGACGATCGCGGTGGCGGGGAAATACATCGAGTTGCAGGATGCGTACAAGTCGATTTACGAGTCACTGATTCATGCGGGGGCGCATCACGATACGAAGGTACAGATTGTGCGGGTGGAGGCGGAGGCGATTGAGGATCGCGGGGCGAAGGAAGTGATTGGGGATGTTGACGGGATTCTGGTTCCTGGTGGTTTCGGGGATCGAGGGATCGAGGGCAAGATTCTGGCGGCGAAGTATGCGCGTGAGAACAAGATTCCGTATTTCGGGATTTGTCTTGGGATGCAGATCGCGACGATCGAGTTCGCGCGGAATGTTTGTGGGTTGAAAGACGCGAATTCGACGGAGTTTGACAAGAAGACGGCGCATCCTGTGATTTGTTTGCAGGAGGAGCAGAAGGGTGTGGAAGATATGGGTGCGACGATGCGGTTAGGATCGTGCGAGAGCATTCTTTTCGCCGGGACCAAGGCGTCGGATCTGTATGGGAATGTGGATCGGATTCATGAGCGGCACCGGCACCGGTATGAGGTGAATTCGGACTATCAGGATCGACTGCAGGAGTGCGGGCTGGTGATTTCGTCGGTTTCGGCGAGCGAGGGTTTGGTTGAGATCGTGGAGTTGCCGGATCATCCGTTTTATGTCGGGGCGCAGTTTCACCCGGAGTTTTTGTCGAAGCCGAACCATCCGCATCCGTTGTTCGCGGGGTTTGTGAAGGCGGCGCTGGACAAGGCGCTGGCGTGAGACGGGTGGAGGGTCGATCAGGCTGTTAGAGCATGTCGCGGGTGACTTGGTAGCTTGCGGCGCAGCGCGGGCATTGGATTCGGATCATTTCCGAGTCGGCGAACAGCTCGTCGGGGCGGTCCCGCCAGCCGCCGAGGATGGGCAGGATTTTTTCGAGGGTGCAGCCGCAATGGAAGCGGAAGCGCCTGGTTTCGAGGAGGTGGGTTTGTTCGTCGGTTTCGATGGACTCGATTTTCTCGATGGTGAGGGATTCGAGCCATTCGAGGTCGCAGTCGGGTTGGGCGGCGATGAGGACGAACCATTCGTCATCGAGGCGGAAGACGCGTGCGGGGCGTTGTTCGGATTGGAGGTAGTAGGTGGAGACCCAGTTGGCGGGATCGCGGTCTTCGACTTCGAGGGTGGAGAGGCGTGGTTCGGAGCCTTGGACGGTGGTGGATTGGGCGTAGAAGAAGTTGCGGTCCGGTTCGCGGACGTCCTCGGTGAAGATGCGGCCGGTGATGGATTCGGAGATGGAGCCGCCGGTGACGAAGAGGTTGATGCGAGGGGCGCGGAGGTTGACCGTCCAGGCGATCGTTTCCGCCCATGGGCGGGCGACGAGGTGGAGGGTCAGCATGGCGAGGGAGTCCTTGAGCATTTGGTCGAGTTCGCCCGGGTAGCGGAGGCCATGTTCCATCAGGTGGAGGTAGTGATCGGTGTAGATCGAGGTGAATTGTCCGCGGACCATGAGGGCGTTGCGATGGCGGACGAAGATGGATTCGATTCTGGTGAATTCTTCGGTGGATTCCATGGAGATGGGAGGCGTGGGAGGGGGAGGGAGGTGAGGTTAAGCGAGGGGTTTGGAATCTGGAAGCGGAATCAAGGATGGGGTGGGGGAGGTTTTCGAGGGGTGGATTTTCTAACGGAATGGGTGGGGGAGGTCAGCGGATGGTGACTTTGGTTCCTTTGTTGACGAGGGTGCGGAAGGTTGCGGCGTCCCAGTTTGAGAGGCGGATGCAGCCGTGGCTGCCTGCGCGGCCGATGGTGTCCGGGGTGGGTGAGCCGTGGATTCCGATGCCGGGGCGGTTGAGGCCTGCCCAGAGGATGCCGACGGGGCTGTTGGGTCCGGGCGGGAGATTGTAGTAGGTTTCGGTGCGTTCGCCGCGTTTGAGGACGCCTTGATCGTAGCGGAACCATGGGTAGGGGACGGCACCGACGATTTTCCAGTCGCCGACGGGTGCTGGGTGCTCCGCGGAGCCGGGGGTGATGGGGAATGCGGTCAGGGTGGTGAAGCCCTGCCGGACCTGGAGCATGCGGTATTGGATATCGACGATGACGTGGCGCTGTGTGGCGGATGATGAGGAGGCTGCGGGGTAGCAGGATGGGTAATCGTGCACGCGGAAGGGGTTGGCGACGTTCGGGGCGATGATGATTGTGCCTGCCGGGAGGTTTTCCATGTCGGTGCCGGGATTCAATTGGCGGAGGTAGGTTTGGGTGGTGTGGAAGCGTTCTGATAGAAGTTCGAGGGCCGTTTCATAAGGCAAGCGTTGGAGTTTCGCCATGTCTGCGGGTTCGTTGGCCATGGTTCCAAGGGTGGAGACATCGGCAGAGGTGATGGTGTATCGGGTGAAGGCTTCGATGGAATCGACCGGAGGTGTCCAGTTGTCCGGCAGCGAGCTTGCCTGGCGGTAGATGGCGAGTGCCTTGCGGGTGAACTCGTCGGGTTTGCCATCGACGACTCCGGGGCCGAAGCCTTTTGAGTCGAGGAAGATTTGGGTTTTGACGGTTTGTTCCCTTGAGAGGGAAGACTGGCCGGGGGTGGAGGAGGAGAATGGGAAGCAACTGACGGAGATCGAGGCTATCAGGAGATTGAGAAAGAGGCATGGATTCCGCATGGGGTGAACCTCCATGGGAATGGGTGAGCTGCCAGTGAAATGTTCGGGCGAGGGGGAATCAGGCTCCGGGGAGGGTGGTGAAATCGCTAAAGGAGGTGTCGCCGAGATCGAAGACTGTGGCTTGGTGAACGATATATTTTGGTCTGTGGCCCGCGATCCATCGCTTTAGTTGGGTTTGGGCTCTGTTGAGTCAGGGGGGCGAAGGCCATTTCTCAAGTCCTGTTGCCTCCGTTTGAGTGCGGAAGCATACGATTCGGTGAATTCCACACGGAGTTTGCCGTTGGTGATTTTTTCCATCCATTCCTTGGCGAGTTCGAGTTCGCCGGTCTGGAGCGCCTCCCGGATGATGCATTCGCTTAGCTGCTCGGCGGTTCGTTCATCGAATTCGGAAAGCAGATTCCGCACCTTTTCGACTGAAGTTCCCGGGGCGTCTTCGATCATTCTTTTGTAGACGATCGCCAAGTGTGGATAGCGGTGTTTCACCGGGATTTGTTCAACCAGCGTCCGGATCGCCCGCTCGGGGTTCTCGGTGGACATGTTCCGAATGACCACTTCGCGGACTTTGTCATAACATTCTTTTGGGATGTCCCATTTCACTCCTTCAATCATCTCCCATTGGGCGAATGCCTCTTGGTCACCGACCGTGCTGAACAAATAGCCCGCATCCGATGCGGAGAGCCAGCCATCGGCGGCAAGAGAAAGACCTTTGCGCAAAAGTTTCAGGTATTCTTCGGTTGCCTTTTCGCCATCGACGTGGTGCTGAATTTTGGAATGCAATGAAACAAAAATCCTCTGCCTCTCGGTTGTGGACTGGGTGATGATCCGGTTGAAGTCCAGTGAGCATATCTCGTCGATGGAGACATTTTCGAAAAGACTTCTCATCGCATTCTCCCGCTCTTTGGGATTTCTGAGAGTTTCGATCCGCATCAAGCGTTGATCCAATGACTCCTTGCTTGATGCAAACCACGCCGCCACCTGCGTTTCACGAACGATCCCCGCATCGGGACTGATGAGATTCCATGCTTCTTCCGATTGACCCTTATTGCACAATTTTGAGATGACAATGGAAGCGAAGCTGGAGCGTCGGCTTTCACCCTTGATTTCGTTTGCGGCCCTCGCCAGGAGGATTGCGGCTTGCTCCGGGTTCACCGAATGATCCAGCAGTGCTTTTATGCCATCCAAAGAGATGTGAGCCGCATCGATCAGCGGAAGATCCTTTTGCTTGGTGTCACCTGCCGCTGTGTCGATGGCAGGTTTGTCGAGTTTTACAGATACTGGTGTTTGCTCCGGCCAGATCACGTAGCCGATGGCTCCAATCACCAACAACGCCGCAGCGGAAATCATCCATTTGCGATTTTTCCTAACAGAGGTTGCGTCGGGCGCTGGAGCAGTGCTGACGTTACCCACCACCGTCCTGAACTCGGCGGCGGTTTGGAATCGCTGTGCCGGGTTTTTTGACATTGCGCGGAGCACCATGTCATCAAGACGGCTGTCGGTGTCCGAGCGTTTCGATGGCGCGATGAATTCGCCGCTCGGGCGCTCGCCGGTGAGCATTTCATAGAACACGACCCCGAGGGCGTGGATGTCCGCGCGGTGGTCGGTGGTGGCGTTGGGAACCGTTTGCTCGGGAGCTGCGTAAGGGGGGGTGCCAGCCGGATCGCCGGGGCCTCCCAGCAGCGCGGCGATGCCGAAGTCCGCGATCCTTACCCGGCCTTCACGATCTAACAAAATATTCTCCGGCTTGATGTCGCGGTGGACGATCTTTTTGTCATGGGCGTATTGCAGGGCGTCGCAAATAGGAGGGACGATGGCCAGTGCCTGTTCCGGGGCGAGTCGGCCGTCGCGCACCAGATCGCGGAGATTCACGCCATCCACGAACTCCATGACGATGAAGAACAGTCCGTCCGTCTCGCCAAAGTCGTGGATGGTAACGATGTTCGGGTGGCTTAGTTTGGCGAGTGTGGCTGCCTCGCGGGCGAAATGCCCCGAGAATCTTTCCTCGCCGTGTTTTTCCGGGGCCACGAGTTTGATGGCCACCCAGCGGTCGAGCGACGTTTGGCGGGCCTTGTAAACCACGCCCATACCGCCGCGGCCGAGGCATTCGAGGATTTCGAATCCTGGAAAGCGGTCCGCGATTTCCTCTGGTGTTAGCGGCGGTGACATGGGGCCGTATTTGCCCTCTCCGGCGATGGTTTGGGAAGCGAGCGCCTGCCGCAGCAGGCAGGAGGCGCACAACGTGTGGGGGGAATCCGCAGGAAGTGGTTCGCCGCAGTCCGGACAAGCTGGAGATGATGGTCGGGTGGTCATGATTCCGGCCTGTGCTACAACGCGGATGGGAAATTGTTACTGGAAATTTTTTCGGTGAACAAGGGGTCTCAGCTAGTAAGTGTGGTGAAAAGCACGCGCAGTTCTTCGTCCGCCTGCTTGGGGTCGGCGAGTGTGCGCGAGATTTCTTCCCGTAGAAATTGGCGGTAGCGCTTGCGCAAACGATGAACCGCCACACGTGCCGCGCCGTCGCTCATGCCCAGGGAGGCGGCGATTTTCTGATAGGAAATTCGCGTGGTGTCGGCTGTGAGGCAGGGTTTGAGAAGTTCGAATGCTGAAGCGCGGCCTTCCGCACGGCAGGTTTTCTGCAATCGGTTGAGTGTGGCGTCCAACAGGGCCAACGCCCATTCGCGGTCGTAAAGCAGATCCGGGCTGCGGGGATCGGCAGGTTCCGGGGCTAGCCCCGATTCGGCGTTTTTCCAATCGCAGGAAAGGTGGTGGAGTGCGCCGCCGCGTTTTGTCCGGGCACCGCGTTTCCATTCGTTGATCATCCAGTGGTTGAACAAAGTCAGCAGATAGGTGCGAAAGCGTCCTTTCGCTGGATCCGGATGGCGCAAGGTGTCGTTTTCGATGAGCTGGCCCATGAAGCCTTGGACCAAATCCTCAGCATCCTCCGGGGATTTGCCAACTCTTCGGGCGTAGCGGTAGAGCGGCTTCCAGTAGATGGCGAGCAATTCACCCAGTGCCTTTAGCGATTGCCGTGCATCCGCCACATCACCGATTAAGGTCCATCGGGTGGTTGCGAAAAACGGTGAGTCGGATTTGTTATCGTTCATCCCTCCGGTAGCTACCACAATTGATGGGTGCTGTTACGAGAAGATTTCCAGAATTGAAAAATATGAGTAACAATCTCAGGTTGGGCTGAGATTCCTGAGGGAAGAATGGCTTAAGCTCCGGGGAGTTCGATGAAGCCTTCGAGTTTGCGGAAGCGGGTGGGGTGGCGCATTTTGCGGAGGGCTTTGGCTTCGAT
>SYAP01000197.1 GCA_005787565.1 Verrucomicrobiaceae bacterium
CCAGAGGGCCACGGATCAAGGTTATCAGGGGGCTTCCCGTCACAAAGCGCTGTCCTCACCCATTCTTGGCGCTCATTGGGCGTGTTAGAATCTGGCTCCGCACCCCGTTTGCCCTTCCCCACTAAATTCTCGATTGTGCCCGATTGAAGTCAAGGGGCCGTTACGGCCGCTACGCGGTAGAAGCGTTTGGTGAAACTGGGGCTGTCGGGATCGCTGAAGTCCTGGTTGGGTGAGATGAGGGTGATGGTGTCGATGGTCTGCCAATCGTCGAGGGTGGTGGCGGCCTGGATGATCACGTGTTGCCCGGTGCTGCCGCGGATCGTCAGGGTGAACAGCCCGGCTTCGAAGCGCAGGCTTCCGGGGACGATGATTGGCGGGGGCTGGGCGGCGGTGATCACGAGCGGCTCGCGCAAGTTGAGATATCGGGTGCGGCCGTCCTCGGTGATGCGGGTGTGGAGGAAATAGCTGCCACTGGTTGGCGCGGGACTCAGCGGTGAGGGAGTGGCGGTGAGGACGCTGCTGAAACCTGAGCCGGTGAGCGTTTGCGAGGACAGCGGGATTTCGTTGCCGTTCCAGGGGTTGGAGTCGGGATCGAGCAGCAGGCTCAGAACAGGATCTCCGACGCCGGTGGTCTCGGATTGGTATTTGATTTCTAACGAAAGTGTCGTCCCTCCTGTGAGCGGGCCGCTGGTGGTCCGCCGGGCGACAATCACGTTGGGCCATGGGTCGGCCGGGGTGGGAAGATTGGCGCGGTTGACCGAAATGCCGCCGCCGAGGTCCCACATCCGGTTGTATCCATCCCTAACAGCTCCGGGCGTCGAGCCGCCGGGATTCGCATGGCTGAGGCGGTCGCCACCGGCGATGCGGCTGTAGTGAAAGCCGGCCGTGGCCCCTGCGGATTCGCCAGGGGCATACCAAGTGCTCCGCATGGTGTTGGTGATGTTGATGAAGCCATCGTTGGCGTTAGCACCGAGTTCGACCGTGCCATGATACCAAGCGTGGACGTCGCTGTGCTTTCCGCCGGAGATGTAAGCATAGCCGCCCGACAGGCTGGTCAGTTTCCGGTTGTAACACCCGCTGACCGCGCGGCCTTGGGGGATGAGAAACTCGTTGAACTGTTGGTAGTAATTGTCCGCATAAAGCACATTCTCCCAAACCCCGATGGTGGCATCGCCGAAAACGTTGTCGACCGGATCCCAGAGGGTCATGTGATCCACCCATACGCCGTTCCCGCCGAGGATGCGGGCGATTTCGCTGACAATCGACGAGCCGCGGCTGTGACCCAGCAGATGCAGCGGAAGTTCGGCCAGCGGGCGCCCTCCGTTTTCCGGGATCAACGTCGTCGAAAGCAGGGCCGCGGCGGCGGGGATTGCAACATCGGTCGAGGAAGTGGAACCGGCGGTTGAGATGCTCGACCAATCGAGTTTCACGACGATCTCGCCGGAGTCGGACTGGCCGGGTGGGGGACCGCCCACGCGGGTCACGGTGGTGGTGTAAGCGCCATCGCTGCCGCCGATCTCGATGACGTAGCAGGTCAGATCATCGCCGGGAAAGTCGTCGCGGCCGGTGAAGCGCTGGGCCATCGGCAGGATCCAGCCATCGACATTGCTGTTGTAACCGTGGGTCATCACTGTAACCCCACCAGCGATCAGCGAGCCGATCATGGAAATCACGACGGCGAAGAAAATGAGGACACCGGGGATCTGCATGGCAGAGCGAGGCTATCGCGAATCAATGGAATCGTAAAACTCCAAAGATGCGGCGGATTCACGTTCCATCGGCAATATTTACGACAGGCCTTGGCCAACGGATCCGCATCTCAAAGCGCGAGCAAGAACAGGCTGGAAACATCCTCCGACTTTTCTTTAGGACCAAGGTGCCAACTCAACGGGTCATGCCAAGCCATGACCTCCACGTGACCAATGTCTGATTGCTTCGCCGCCACCCCACGAAGATGGTGCGCTCCATGGATCGTCTGCTGTTTCAGTTCCTTCTGGTTTCACTGCCTGCGGTGTTGACCGCTGCCCCGGAATACCACCGGGACATCGCCCCGATCATCCACGAAAACTGCTCATCCTGCCACCGGCCCGGGCAAGCTGCCCCGTTTTCGCTGATGAACTTTGAGCAGATCAAAAAGCGCGCCAAGCAGATCGTCGAAGTCACCGGCGAAAGGGTCATGCCTCCATGGCACGCCGACCGCGGTGTCGTCGAGTACGCCAATGACCGGTCTCTATCAGATTCCCAGATTGATCTCCTCCGCCAATGGCTCGAGGCCGGGACTCCCGAGGGCGACCGTTCCTATCAGAAACCCGCCCCGGTTTTCCCTGACGGCTGGGAGATCGGGGAACCCGATCTTGAGGTCGCCATGGCGGAACCCTTCACCGTTCCGGCAAAGGGACACGACATCTACCGCAACTTCGTCATCCCGCTCGATCTAACAGAAAATAAGTGGATCAACGCGATCGAATACAAGCCGGGTGCCCCGCAGGTCGTCCACCACGTCCTCTATTTCCTGGACACCTCCGGCACCGCCCGCAAGAAGGACAGTGAGGATCCCGCGCCCGGGTTCAGTGGCTTCGGATCGGTGGTCAATCACTTCCGCTACCTCGGCGGTTGGGATCTCGGCACCCAGTCATCCAAGCTTCCGTATGGTCTAGCGATGAAGGCCCCGAAGGGTGCCGATCTGATCATCCAGGTTCACTACAGCCCCAAGGGCCGCGAGTATCAGGATCGCTCTAGGCTGGCCATCCACTTCGCGGACAAACCCACCGCCCGCCCTTGGACGATTCTGCCGGTGCCGCCCATGTTCGGGATCCTCGACGGCATTGATATCCCTGCCGGGGAAAAGGAATACATCAAACGCAACACCTTTATCGTGCCCACCGACCTCGACGCCTTTCGCGTCAATGCCCACGCGCATTATCTCGGCAAGCGAATGGAAATGATCGCGACCTTCCCGGACGGCCGCAAGGAATGGCTTCTCCAGATGAGCGATTGGAACTTCGCCTGGCAGGAGGACTATCAGTTCAAGAAGCCCATCCGGCTCCCCGCCGGCACCAGGATCGATGTCCTTGTCTCATGGGACAATTCGGCAACGAATCCGCACCAGCCCAACCACCCGCCCAAACCGGTGCGCTGGGGACCGCAATCGAATGACGAAATGGGAACCATCACCCTGTCCGTCATGGTCGATACCCAGGAACAGAAAGACGCGCTCCATCAATCGGTGAAGCGCTTCATGGCCACCCAGGCGCTGCACCGTGCATTCAACGGGGACGTGACCACCCTGCAGCACGCGCGTGCGGGCGGAATCCATATTCCGGACAGCACCGCGGCGAAACTTCAGGAGATCGCCAAAAGCCTCGACCAGGATCAAGATGGCAAACTCAACGAGGTCGAGATCAGCATCGGAGCATCCATCCTCGAACCCCACATGAAGGGTGTCGGAGCCATAGGAATCGACTGACAAATCCACTTCAGATGTTTTCCCATTCTCTATCAGCCGCTTTCCGTCTTCTCCTGGCATTGCCAATTCTTTTCCTGTCATGCAGGCAGGAGAATTCCGACGCTGCGGCAGCAACGCCACCGGTGGTCCTTTTCGATCCGGGCGGGAGCGAGCATCGGCTTTTTGTCCCGCATCCCGAGACCAAAGCCACGGTCGCTATCTACCTGATGACGGACTGCCCCGTAGCCAATGCCATGCTTCCGGACCTCAACGGGATGGCAAAGCATTACGGTCCTCTGGGCATCCGCTTTTATGGCATCTATGCGGATCAGGAACCGGAATCCATCCTCCGCCACATGGACGACTATCGCATCGCATTCCCATGCCTGGTGGATGATTCCTGCCGTCTCGCGAAAATCTCGGGAGCCCGCAGGGTTCCTGAAGCCGCGATTTTCGGGCCGGATGGCAAACCTCTTTACTGTGGCAGGATCGATGATCGGGCCGTGAAGATCGGTCGCATCAAACCCGTTCCCGCCGAGCGAAATTTGGCCGACGCGCTGGATGCGCTTCTGGCCGGAAAGAAACTGCCACCACCCCAACCCGTCACCGCAGGCTGCTACCTTCCACTCGATTGAAAAACCACGATCACCTTACCAAAGATACGAAACCATGAAAACCCGATCATTTCTATGGCTTGCGACGATGACGTCGGTCACCGCGGCACCGGCAACCAGCAACCTCACTCTTGTCAACGAACCCGGCTTCAACCGGATCACCGTGACGGTAGACCCGGGAAGCGGTCTTTCCGATACCAAGGTCACCACCCTGACCGGCTCCGTGGACGCGCTGTTCAACATCGATCCGCTGACAGGCACGGCGTCCGAGCTTACCCTATCCAACGGGCGGGCGAACGGGACCAACATGACGTTCTCCCGATCCATTCTCTTCCTCGGAGGCTACAACATCACGGTCAGCAACCTATCCAGCTCGCTTTATACCATTCTTCCGCCCGGAACGGTGAACCCCATCAACGGCGAATTCGCCGGGAACCAACACGCATTCGATATCGATCAAGGAAACATCACCGGCTCGACCAACGGCCTGATCGGCAACAACACCATCAACGAGGCTTTTTCTCCAGCGAATCCGGCAAGCGGAACTGGAAGCGGCACCGGCTTGGTGACCCTCGTTTCACCGGGCGACTCGGGGAATTTCCGGATTTATAACACGGTGGTGACCCTTCCGGTGTCGATCGCCGACACCTTCCTCGCTGGCTCCACCAACGTGAATCTAACAGGAAGTGGCACGCTGAAGTTTTCCGGAACGGTTCAGGTCCCGCTCCCGGACCGCCCGGTCGCCGATACGGTTTGGACCGGCGCGGTGAGCCAGGATTGGAAGAATCCCTTCAACTGGACCAACGGGGTTCCGCAGGAGAACGCGCCGCAGTGGTCGGCCTTCATCAACACCTCCACCGGAAATTTCCCGTCCATCACCTTGGCCGGAATCTATCAGAGCGACTGGGATCTCATCGTTGGCGGAGCCACCAACGGCCGCTTGGATCAATCCGCCGGAACGGTCGCCACGGGCAACGGCAATTGGTTTTTCCTCGGATGGCAGGGAGCGCAGGCCACCTACAACCAGACCGGCAGCGGCAGCCTCAGGGTGGGAGGCGTCGCCACCCCCAACGGGAACATGCTTGTCGGCCTGGACAACGGAACGGTTTCCACTTGGAACATCAACACCACCGGCACGGCCCAGTCGGGTGGCATCTTCGCGGGTTGCAACGGAGCCGCGACGGGGATCATCAACATGACCGCCGGCACGGTGGACGCGTCCGGCGAGATGCAGGTGGGAGGCAGCTTCTTCGGCAACGGCGGCACCGGCCAGCTCAACATGGCCGGTGGCACGATCACCGCAAACATCGTGGGCTTCGCAAGGGGAAACAACAACGTGGCGGCCGTCTCAGGCACGGGCGTGATCTCCGGTGGCACGCTGAACTCCCGCCGGTGGTTCACGCTCGGCTTTGCAGGCAGTTCCTCCAACAATGCCTCGGTCACCCAAAACGGCGGCACCATCAACGTGAACACCTCCGGCGGCGGTTTGCTTGAAATGGGGGTCTTTGATGCGACGACCAATCTTTTCACCCTCAACTCCGGCAGCGTGAATCTTCAGAACAACGCCGGCATCGGCTTCGGCCAGGGCGGCAACCACACCGGCACCTCGACCTTCACCCAGAACGGCGGTGTGGTGACGTTCTTCAGCGATGGAGGAACCACCATCGGCGGCACCGGGAGTTTGAACCTTGGCAACGGTGGCAGCACCGGAAACTACGCCTACAACTTGAACGGCGGCACCTTGACAATCCCTTCCATCTCGAAAGCAGGCGGAGGTGCCAGCGGGTCCTTCAACTTCAATGGTGGCACCCTCGTAGCGGCCGGAAGCACCGCCAACTTCATGCAAGGTCTCACCGCCGCCAACATCCTGAACGGCGGGGCAATCATCAATTCCAACGGCAGCGACGTCACCATCGCCCAGCCTTTGCTCGATGCCGGCACCGGCGGCCTGACCAAGCAGGGCGCGGGCACGCTCACCCTGGCAGGAACCAATACCTACGATGGCAACACCTCGATCAGCTCCGGAGGCCTGCTCGTCCTTGCGGACAATGCCAGCCTGCGATTTGTCCCCGGCCCCTCCGGCGTGAGCAACCGCATTACCGGCAGTGGATCACTCCAGCTCGATGGCGATTTCTTCATCGATCTTGCCGGAGCCAGCACAACACCCGGAAGTTCCTGGACCCTTGTCGATGTCGGCAGCCTCGCCGAAACCTACGGCAGCACCTTCACGGTTTCCGGTTGGACCGAATCATCACCCGGCGTCTGGAATTCGCCCGCCGCTCCCTTCCGCTTCACCGAAGCCACCGGGCTTCTGGAAGTCGTCAACGGCGACCTCGATGGCGATGGCATGGCCGACTCGTTCGAGCAGGCCATCATCGCCGCCAATCCCGCCGATGGCATCAACACCATCAACGACGTCTTTCCTCAGGCCGACTTCGATGGCGACGGAACAAACAACCTCACCGAGTTCCGGCTCGGCCTCAACCCCACCAACGCCAACAGCCGCTTCTTCATCACCTCGACCGACGGTGATCTCAGCGATGGCTACACCGTCAACTGGCAAGGCAAAGCGGGGGTCACCTTCAAGGTCGAGCGCTCCAGTTCGTTGGCTTCCGGTCAGTGGTCCGTGATCCACACCGTCACCCCCGGGGTCGATGGACCATTGATCTTCACCGATCCGCACCCGGTGCCGACGCCCCGTGCATTCTATCGCATTACCATTGACTTCTGAGCCTTCGGAGCCACCCGCCAATCAACACCTCGGGAAAAGAGATATGAAAACGACCACTCGGTCTTTCTTCATGCATCGCTGATAGGATACGGTCAATCGACTGGTTTGGCGGTGTCCCTCCTTGCAAAGGTTCACGTTCCATCGTGCAATGCTTATCTCGATGTTCCAGCGTGCAGCTGCCACCCATTCCACCGTCGGTTCCGATGATCTTCATCCAAAAAGTCATGTCATGGTAAAGATCCTGAAAGTGATTTTTCCGCTGCTTGCAGACAAACACGACGAACCCGCGCGCCGTCGGAAAACCGCAATCTCCGGATTCAATGTCATCTTTCTGGTTTTGTTGGGCTGGATCGGAATCACCACCGCAAAGGCGTTGTGGGAATGTGGTCGGGGTGATGAAATTCCACTTCTGGTATCGGGCCTCCTGCTGTGCCTCGTCTGGATGCTGTGGGGTGTGGCTCCGGTGCTTGAACGGATGATTCGAGACCCCAGCGGCATCGAGCCGATGACCAATACCGCACCTTGGTGGCGGCGTGGCATGCCGTTCATTTTGGTGGAACTCCTGCTGGTCCTGTTCGTGATCCAGCTCGTTCTTCCGGCCAACCCCGGCGGCATCCTCAAGGCGCTCTTGCTCCCGGTGATCGCCCATGCGGTCCTTTTGCTCAGCGGTCCTTGGCTCGTCGTCACCATCATCACCTGTTTCACCGCACACTTCGCGCTCTTGTCGCGGCCTGGCATGGATTTCTTCCTGGAAGCGGTATTCACGATCGTCTGCGTTCAAATGGTGGTCGCAACGGAAAGAAGTCATGCCGAGGCGCATCAGATCGCCCTGCGACTTGCCCAGGCGAATTCGGAGCTGGCCGCACATGCCTTGCAAGCGGAGGAACTGGCCGCGGCCCGCGAGCGAAGCAGGATGGCGCGGGAAGTCCATGACCTCATCGGACACTATCTGACCGTGGTCCGGGTTCAGTTGGAAGCGGCTTTGAGCATTCACGAAAACCATCCGGAAAAGGCAATGGAAGCCGTCCGCAACGCCAGGGAATGTGCTGGCGAGGGACTCAGGGAAATCCGCCATTCCGTCGAAAGTCTTCGCGCCGGTCCACTGGAAAACCGATCGCTTTGCGAAGCTCTCCTCGCGCTGGTCACTGAAAGCGAACGGGCAGGACAGTCCGTGCATTTGGTCGTGGAGGGCAGCGAGCGAAGCATCAGTCGGGCTGCAGCCCTCACCCTCTATCGCGCGTCCCAAGAGGCCCTGACAAACGCGAGAAAATACGCGCCGTTGGCACAGGTGAGCCTGAAACTTCAGTTCCTGCCACGCGGCGAAGTCGTCCTCACCGCATCGGATGATGGACACGGCCTGCCTGCGGACTTCAGCCCCGGATTCGGCCTGACCGGCCTTCGCGAACGCGCGGACCTCATCGGAGGTTCGCTAGTGCTTGGAAAAACTGCCCAAGGAGGATTCTCTTTCACCCTCTCCGTTCCCTCATGAAACCCATCCGCATTTTCCTCTGTGACGATCAGGCGCTTTTCCGGGACGGTCTGCGGATGCTGCTCTCGCTCCATCCGGATCTGGACGTCGCCGGTGAAGCGGAAAACGGCGGCGAAGCGGTACAGTCCGTCATCAACTTGAAACCGGATGTGATCCTGATGGATCTCCGTATGCCCGGAATGAGCGGCATCGAAGCGACACGCCGCATTCTTCACTCCTGTCCCAAATCCCGGGTCATCGTCCTGACCACGTTCCGCGAAGATGAGGAAATCTTCGAAGCGTTGCGTGCCGGAGCGTGCGGCTATCTTCTGAAGGACATCCCTGCGGATCAACTTGCGGATGCCATCCGGACCGCCAGACAAGGCGGTGCCTCCCTCGAACCGAGCGTGGCGTCGCGTGTCGTCACCGAATTCACCAGACTTTCGGGCATGCCCGACCGGCGCTCTGAAATCGAAGCGCTCCAATTCTCCGCCCGGGAACTCGACGTCCTCCGCCATGTCTCGCGTGGCCGGACCAACAAGGAAATCGCCACCGCTCTCCATATCAGCGAAGGAACCGTGAAGAACCACCTGACTTCGGTTTTTTCACAACTCATGGTGCAGGATCGAACTCAAGCGGCCCTGAAAGCCCGCGAATTGGGCATCACCTGAGGTCATGGCGATGCATGACCCGACATGACTTTTGTCCTGTTGCGCAGATGGGTTTTCAGCTCCATTTTGCGTCTCATTGAAACACGTGCCGAGGTTGCTCCCGAAAGTCTCTTCGGACCATCAAAGTTGGCAAGCAACTGAATGCGAAGAAAAGAAAACCCATGCCGCAACTCTCCTTAACCCCTGTGAAGACAGCGTTCCTGACGCTTCTCGCCGCCACCACGCTGCACGCCGATCTCGTTCACCGCTGGTCCTTCGATCAAGCAGCCGGGTTCGTTGCCCCGGGCACGACCTTCACCGACAGCATCGGCAGCGCCACCGCGACCCTCCGTGGCATCGGGGCGACATCGAACGGCTCCGCCATCACTCTGCCCGGCACCACGACGGGAAACCAAAGCCCGTCCACGATCTCCGCCTACATCGATCTCCCGAACGGCCTGATCTCCTCCAAAACCAACCTCACGGTGGAAATCTGGGCCACGCCGCTGAGCCACCAGCTCTTCCAGCGCCTGCTCGACTTCGGCCGCATCGCCCAGGCCGGTGACGGACTCGGGGCCCCGGGCGAGATCACCGGGCTGGCCACCACCGCGCCCGGTGGCACCAGCTCCTCCGCCGGACTGACACTCACCCTCTGCCGGGATGCCGCCGGAAACCTCAGCCAACAGCGCTTCGAAACCCGAATCAATGGCGTCGGGGGAGGAGACACCACCGGCCAATACGGCATCTCGGACACCAACCTCGCCACCACCGCTGGCACCGAATACCACTACGTTCTCACCTTCCAAAGCGCCATCGGAGCCTTTGCCTCCACCGGCGGCCGCGCCTCGTGGTATCGCAACGGCACCCTCATCGCCTCGCTCGACACCAGCTTCCGCCTCAACCAGATCCAGGACGTCAACAACTGGCTCGGCCGCTCGCATTGGAGCGGCGATCGCAACACCCACGCCGCCTATAACGAGGTCCGCGTTTACGACCACGCCATGACCCCGGCGGAAATCACCGCCAGCTTCAACTCCGGAGCCAACCCCGCGTTTCCTCTATCAGACATCGCCCACCGCTGGTCCTTCGGAAATGCCGCAGGCAGCACGACCTCCGGCACCACCGTTCCCGATCTCGTCGGCACCGCCACCGCGACCATCCGTGGAAACGGCGCCACCTTCAGCGGTACCGCCCTCACGCTTCCCGGCACCACCGATGGCAACCAAACTCCATCTAACATCTCTGCCTACGTCGATCTCCCTAACGGCATCATCTCCTCGAAAACCAGCATCACCCTCGAACTCTGGGCCACCCAGGTCGCCGCGCGGAACTGGCAACGCCTCGTCGACATCGGCCGCACCAATCTAACCGGAAATGCCGCCGCCCAAGGGGCTGGAGCCGCACCGGGAGAAATCCTTCACACCGCCACCACCGCCCCCGGTGGCACCGCTTCCAGCGACAACCTGATGCTCGCCATCAATCGCGGCAATACGGCCAACCAACAGCGTCTCGTCGGTCGACTCAACGATGCCGGCGAGTTGCAGACCGACTCCAACATCACCCTCGCCACCGGCACCCGCCACCACTTCGCCATCACCTACACAGATGGCGCCGGTTCCTCCGGCAGCGCCGGCGGCCAGCTCGCGTGGTATCTCAACGGCACCCTCGCCGCCACCCGCGACCTGAACTTCAAACTCTCCGCCATCGAGGACGTCAACAACTGGCTCGGCCGCTCGCAATACAGCGGCGACTCCAACGGCAACATCATCTACGACGAGGTCCGCATCCACCGCCGCGCCCTCAGCCAGAACGAAATCCTCAACAGCATCAGCATCGGCCCCAACCCGAACTTCCCGCCGCCCACCACCGTCGCCGATGCCGCCACGCTCCACCGCCTGCAGAAGGTCCGCATCGCCGTGCTGGTAAACGACAGCGGCACCCTCGATCCCACTACGGTAAACATCGTACAAGCCCCCCAGTTCGGCACCACCAGCATCAGCCCGAACGGCAGCATCCTCTACACCCACACCACCGGCAGCCCGGCGTCCGACAGCTTCACCTACCGCGTCAACGGCGCGGGCGGTCAGTCGCAGCCCGCCACCGTCACGCTCACCTTCTCGGATCAACTCCGCATCCCCAACAACTCCTTCCAGGTCCCTGCCAATCCGCCTCCGGTCTCGATCGCGGCGGTGAATGCTTTTCCCGGGCTTTCCTTCGATCAACCCGTCTGCATTGCCTCACCTCCCGGCGACACCCAGCGCGTCTTCATTTGTCAAAAAGGCGGGCTCTTGCGCGTCGTCCCGAACGTCACCGCCGCCACGCCCACCGCCTCCACGGTGCTCACCCTCAACGCCAACACCGGCGGACTCTTCAATGGCCGGAGTCCGGCTGAATCGCTCAACACCGGAAGCGAATCCGGCCTGCTCGGGATGGCCTTCCACCCGAATTATGCCAGCAACGGCCATGTCTTCCTTTTCTACTCCGTCAACATCAACGGCGCACTGCATCAACGCGTCTCACGCATCACGTTTAACAACCCAAACTCCGCCACTCCTACCGCCAACCTCGCCTCGGAACGCGTCCTCATCCAACAAGCCGACGAAGCAGGAAATCACAACGGCGGCGACCTCCACTTCGGGCCTGATGGTTATTTGTATATCTCCCTCGGCGATGAAGGCGGGCAAAATGACCAATACGCCAACAGCCAACGCATCAACAAAGACTTCTTCGCCGGTATGCTCCGCATCGACGTCGATCTCGAAGGCACGGAAATCGCAGGAAATCCCGCCGCCACCGATGATGCCAATCTCCCGCCTAACAGCCACCCCGCCGTCGTCCTCCACGGCGGCCTGCCCGCCTATGAAATCCCGGCCGACAACCCCTGGGTCGGAGCCACCAGCTTCAACGGCATCGCAGTGACCGCCTCGTCGGTTAGAACGGAGTTCTGGGCCGCCGGACTGCGCAATCCCTGGCGCTTCTCCTTCGATCCCACCAACGGCGAACTCTGGTGCGGCGATGTCGGCGGCGGTGCGCGCGAGGAAATCAACCTCATCACCCGCGGCGGCAACTACGGTTGGGTCTGGCGGGAAGGCATGATCGCCGGACCCGTCGGTGGCGCGCCCGGCGGCTTCACCCACATCAATCCAATCTACGATTACCAACGCGGCAGCGGCACCTTCCAAGGCACCAGCGTCACCGGCGGCCTCGTCTATCGCGGCACCCGCATGGCCTCGCTCACCGGTGCCTATATCTTTGCCGATTACAACTCCGGAAACGTCTGGTCGCTGGTCCGCAATGGATCGAATCCCCCCACTGTCAACCGCCTTTGCGGCGAGGGCGGCATCGTTGGCTTCGGCCGCGATCCCTCGAACGGCGATGTCCTGATGGCTGACCTCAACGACAACCTCATCCGCCGCATCACCACCATCACCGATACCAGCACCTACCCGGCCACTCTAACAGCAACCGGCCTTTTCTCCGATCTAACCGACCTGTCACCCGCCCCCGGCCTGCGGCCCTACCAGATCAACCTGCCCTTCTGGAGCGACCACGCCATCAAGCGCCGCTGGTTTTCCATTCCGGATGCCAATTCGAAAATGACCTGGTCGCGCGACGGCGAGTGGAGCTTCCCCACCGGCCAGATCTGGGTGAAGCACTTCGACATCGAGACCACCCGCGGCAATCCCGCCACCCGCAAGCGCCTTGAAACCCGACTGCTCGTGAAAAATGCGACCGGCGCTTACGGCGTCAGCTACCGATGGAACGAAGCTGGCACCGAAGCCAATCTCGTCGGTGAACCCGGCGAGGACTTCGACCTTTCCATCACCGTCGATGGTGTGCCGCAAACCCAGCGCTGGCGCATCCCCAGCCGCTCCGAATGCATGACCTGCCACACCCCGCAGGCCGGCTTCGCGCTCTCCACCAACACCCGCCAATACCACATGGACAGCCTCATCCCGGGCTTCAGCGGTAACCAGATCGATGTCCTGAAAAACGGCGGTTACTTTTCTAACACTCCGGATTCCGTCAACCTGCTTCCGCGCCATCTCCATCCGGATGAAACGGCCTATCCCGCCGAGGCCCGCGTGCGATCCTACCTCGCCGTCAACTGCGCCTACTGCCACATGGACGGCGGCACCGCCGCGCCGTCGATGTGGGATGGCCGTCACGAACTCACCCTCGATCAAACCGGACTCATCCTCGGCAACGCCAGCAACAATGGCGGCAACCCGCTCAACAAACTCGTCGTCCCCGGCTCCACCATTCACTCCATCCTTCTCAACCGCACCGCCGCCTCCAACGGATTCACCCGCATGCCACCGCTTGGCAGCAACATCGTTGATCCCTCAGGCGTTGCCCTTCTAACCGAATGGATCCAGAACGAACTCCCCGACCGCCAGACCTACGATCAATGGCGCACCGCGGAGTTTCTATCAGGAACTAGCCCGCAGGGCGCGCCGGATCAGGACCCCGATGGCGACGGCTCCAACAACCGCGCCGAATTCCTCGCCGGCACCGATCCGCTCTCCGGCGCATCCTTCCCCGCCTCTTCCGTCAGCCTCAATGGCCCGCAGGTGTCCTTCACCTTCGACCTTCCACCGAACCGCTCCGTCATCATCGAGCATTCGGACAACCTCCAGCAATGGACGCCATGGAACATCCCCGGCAACCAAGACCTCCCCACCCAAGGCGGCCCCCAAACCCTCACCGGCCCCAAACCGGGAGATCAATCGTTCTTCCGCGCGAGGGTGGGTGAGAATTGAATCCGAACACAGAATTTGAACCACAGATTTCGCAGATTGACACAGATGATGAAGAGATTGTGAAAGATCTTTCAAATCTTGTTTGGTGGATGCCTCAATCTGAGAAATCTGAGTCATCTGTGGTCGAATTCTTAAGTGCTACCTATGCAGCTTCGGATTTCGGGTTAAAGAGTGCGAAAGGCTTCAAGATCCAAGGAACAAGATGGAAGAGCAGGTGGAAATGCAGCTGCGTCGTGCATCTGTCGCAGCGGATATCAACATCCTGGTCACTACAAAAATGAAAATTCATGCGATCAAATTTGGCCCTATTGTTATCATCCAACATTTGAGCGCGGACGCTGTTTCTTGTGAGGAATCTCTAAAATCGTTCTGAACGCTTATCAGTTCCTGCGAAACAAGACCTTTGCCCGTGTGGTGCATTGGGATTGAAACTCAATCGGGCGCAGCCAACTTCCATTTAGAAAAATCTCCAGGAAGTGGCTGTTGTTGCGGTCTTGGATTTCCAGCTTTTCAACGTCCGCCATCTTTGTGATGATTCACCCGCAAATGAAGGTGCTTTCCATTTTCTTTCTAGGTCTTGCGTTGATCATCCCGGTTTGGGCGGAGGGTGAGGTGCATCGGGGTGAGATTCCGGAGTTTCGAAAGTTGGCGCGGATCGACAAGGAGGTGGAACGGGTGATCGTTCAGTTGCATGAAGTCCGGTTCGCGGATTTGAAACTCGATGAGCCATCGGTGTTGTCCGCGTTGGGCGAGCTCAACCGATTGGGAGCGGGCGAGCGGGAAGGGGGCGTAGTCAATTTCATGGTTAG
>SYAP01000198.1 GCA_005787565.1 Verrucomicrobiaceae bacterium
ATCCAAAAAACCGCTGAAGCAAAATGAGTCTCTGAAGGAACGAGTTAAATCCGATTTAGCGGCAATCAAATCAAACCCTAAACTCGTGAGGTCCTTCTTCCATGCTCCAAGTGTAGCCTATGCTAAGGACTAGTCAGTAATGTGTATTTTCATATGCCGGATTTTGCGAATCGGTTAGCCAAGGCGGCTCGGTATCTCCGCCAACGGAATGGCGAGTTTCTCAATTCCCTGTTCGGTTCCCCAGATGCGATCCATTTCAGAATGTGGGTAGGCAGTCCGGGTGGCTCCGAAGCGGTTGAGGAGTTCGACAAAGGCGGCGCGGTCGCGACGCATCAGGTTGAGGGTGATTTCCCGGATGGTATCGGGGTTGGGAGGTGATTGGCAATACCGGTCAACCGTCGTGCGGATCGCGTGGGGCTCCGGGGCGACGGTTGTGGACGTTTCCGGGGTGAGGTAACGGTTGCGCCCGCCGCGGTTGGGAGTGGTCACGACGGGGAGTCCGCAGAGCAGGTATTCGGTGCAGGAGAACATGGCGCCTTCGGCGGCGGAGAGGGCGAGACCGACGTGGGAGGAGCGGTAACACTCGCGGACTTCCTCGCGGGAGATGAAGCGGCGGTTGAAATCGGCGTGGCGGAGGCGCGGTTCGTAGGCGTGGAGATCCCATTCCTCCTGATGAGTGACATAGGTTACGAAAGTGAGGCGCTGGATTTCGCGAGCGAGTTCGATGCGTTTGTAAGGAGCCATGGTGGCTGCGTAGACGGCGTCGTAACGTTTGGTGATCGAAATGTCTGGCGTGAAGAACTGGTCGCGGACGTGGAGGTTGTGGCCGAGGCAGGTGGCTTTTTGGCCGAGCATGCGGAGCCAGCGGGCTTCGGATTCTTCATTGGTGATGAAGTGAAGTTTGGCATTTTTGCCGAAGTGGCGGAGGAGTTTGAGGTATCTGGGGATGCTGCGTGCGCGAATCCAGCCGGGATTGTGATAGATGAAGGTGAACGGGCGCTTCAACCGGCCCATGGCGACGTAGGTGGCGAAAGAGCCGGTGACGACGAGCGGGTCTTCTGAAAGGAGGTAGATGGCCTGGGCTCTCATCGTGCGCAGATTTCCTGATAGATGGAGGAGAATTTGGAAGCGGAAAGAGTGGGAGCGAAGGCGTCGCGATCTTCCGAGTGATGTTGGTTTCCGAGTTTGATGCAGTTTTCGCGGGACTGCATGAGTTCCGAGAGGGCTGAGGCGAGCCCGGCAGGTTCCAAGGGATCGACGATGTAGCCGTTTTCCCTGTTTCGGATGTAGTCGCGGAGGCCGCCATTCCGGGTGCCGATGACGGGAAGGCCGATGACACGGGCTTCCTTGACGACGGTGGGGCCGGTATCGGCGCGGGTGGGGATGACCAGTGCCCAGGCTTTGGACAGGTGCTGCTGCATTTCCTGCCAGCGGAGGGTTCCCATCCATTCCACCTGGGGCAAGTTTCGGGCACGGAGTTCCGGTTCCATGGGGCCGTGACCGAAAATCTTCAGAGTCCAGGGGCGGTTCGGGAGGAGTTCGAGGGCATCGAAAAGTATGTCCATGCCTTTGCGGCGGTCGATGGATCCAGAGTAGGCGACGACAGGATGATCGGCATCCGGGTTCCATGAGATTTGATAGAACGAGGGGTGGACGCCATAGTCGACAACGCGGACATCGAGGTTTGGGACGATGCCGTTGACCTGCTCGGCGCTCCAGGCGGATTCGCAGGTGATCACGTCCGCCTCGCGGAAGCGGCGGGGCTCCTCGCGCTCGAGGCGGCGGTGAACCCAAGAGGTTTCCCAGACCTTGTTGAATGTGGTGAGGCAGCCCTGGACGGAGAGGATTTTGGGAATACGGAGATCCTGGAGGACGGAGGCATACATCCACTCGGTGCCCCAGGCGTGGACGACATCCGGCTGGAGATCGCGGAGGACGCGGCGGAGGATGCGGCGGGTGAGGTGCTGGTTGAGGAGGAGGTTGAGCTTGTCGTGGGGCTTGGGGAGGCGGACGAAGGATTGGTTTCCGTCGTGGTCGGTTTCCGGCTGTTTGACGAGGTGATCGAAGGTGACCCAGGTGATTTTGAGTTCCGGGTGGTCGAGAAAGGCATCGGCGAGCGGCGGGAGCCAGGTGGCACCGTGGCCACCGCCGCGGCCCTGGGAATTGCCGCGGGTGGAGTTGCGCGGGATGTTGGCGAGAATCGCCACGGGAAGGGGGCGATTCATGGGTGTGATGGTGATGCGAGGGCGTTTTGGAGGTACTCGCGGGATTCCCGGATCCAATTGAGGTCCGGAGCGAGTGGGTTTTCCGGGTCGAGGAGTTTGAGTTTTTCGGGGCCGAAGGGTTGGTCCGGGGAGATGATTCGGTTGTGTGCGTTTAGGCGTTCGAGGACGGTTCGGGATTTATTGGCGGCGGCGGGGAGTGCTACCATCAGGAGGGGTTTGCCAGCCTTGATGGTGTAGAGCAGGCCGTGAAGGGTTGCGGTGACTACGGCTTGAGCTTTTTGGAAGAGTGCGACCCACTGGAAGGGATCGAAGCCGTTGAGGGTGATGTCGCAGTATTTCCAAGCGCTGGCAGCTCCGACGAGAAGGAGGCCGCGGCTGCGAGCGTATGCGCGCAGTTCGGCTGCTCGGGTTGCGTTGAGTGCGTTGCCGTAGACGAGAATGTAGGGTTTGGTCGGTGCGATTGAACGCTTTGGGGCGGGGTCATCGTTGAGCCAGGTTGGATCGACGACGAGTGTTGGTTCCATGTTGCAGGTCTGATGGACGAGGTTGCGGGTGGTTTGATCGCGGACGGCGATGGAATCGAAGCGTTGGAGTCCGCGCGTGACCCAATCTGGGATTCCGGATTCGGGGCGTGCGGGTCCGCAACTGGCGGCGTAGCTGATGAAGCGGGTTTTTTGTTGGGATGGGTGTGCGGCGAAGTAACAGGGATCGTGGCCGAAGTGCGGGGTTTGGTAGTCCCAAACGACATCGGAGCCGACGATCACGGTATCGAATCGGTTCCAGTGGACTTGTTCTGGGTCGGAGGTGAAGGGATCCGGTGAGAAGGAGTTGACCAGCGTGTGGAAGGGTTTGGATTTCCGCCAGACGCGGAAGGCGTGGCGGAGGGTGGCGGGATGGAAATTGTGGAGAATGGGTTTTTCCGAGCGGCGGAGGGTTTCGTTCTGGTAGTTGATGATTTCCGCCTGATGGCCGAGGCTGCGGACGGCTTGGCGGAGGTGCCATGCCTGAAGATAGCCGCCGTAGTTCGGGCCGCGATGGAAGGTGAGGATGCCGACAGTCATGAAGTGTGAGAATCAGTGGAGGGCACCCGGGAAATCGGCGAGGCGTTGGTCCAGCCAGCGGTAAGCTTTGCGAAGGATTTTTCCGGCGAGTGGCGAAGGTGCGTGGAGTTGGATTTCGTTTGGGCAGGAGGTTGGGAGTGTTAGGCCGAGGGTTTCCGAGATGCGGGAGGCGAGGAGTTGCTGTGCTCCGGCACCGGGGTATTCGCCACGGACCATTCCGTGCATGGTTGGGGTGAGCCAGCCATGGAAGTCGAGGATGCCGAGCTGGTTCTTTGAGGCGAAATCGATCATGCGGGCACTCCACTCGCGGGTCGCTTCCCGGGCGCTGGCGCGCGGTGGCAGAGTGGCGAGGTGGATCGAGTGAAGGCGGGAAGATCGGAGGCGTTGGATGATGGCGGAGAGCCGCTTTTCGAAATCCTGATAGGATTCGCCTTCGATTTGATCGTCAGATCCGACGGCGAGGAGGACGGATGATGCATGGCAGAGCGGAGCAAGATCCCACGCCAGTTGGAGGACGCGCCGCGAATTTCCTGCTGCGACGCAGCCGTTGAACCAATCATCGCGGTGGCCGAAGAGACGCTCGGGCCAACTGAGGAAACTGCGGTTCCGCCAGCGTGCGTTGCTGAATCCATCGCCTAGGCAGAGCCAGGCGAGGGTGGGGAGGAAAAGTGGAGTTGCGGTGTGGCGCGGGATAACGAATCCGGTGGGGTTGAGAGGTGAGAAGCCGATGCGTGGATCGAAGTGTGGATCGCCGATGGCGTGCATGACTTGGAAGCCATTGACGCCGACACGGATTTGCGAATGGAAGAGATCGACGGTTATGGTGGCGTCCGGGGCGATGGGCGTGGCGAAGTGATGGAGGAAGAGGGGTATGCCATCGCGGATTTGATAGAGCGCGAGGATCGAGTCGTGTGGTCTGACATCGAGTCGGAAGTGGTATCCGAGGCCTGAGAGTCCGAATAGAAAGGCGAACGGTTCGGAACCGGCGAGATCGAGGCGGTGTCGACGTGGTGAATGAGCATCATCCTGACTCTGTTGGATGAGGAATCCGCCGCCGATGGCGCGATCTTCCTGGATCTGTGCGCCCTTGATGGGGCGCAGTGTGGGGATGAGAGGGTTCATGGTCTCATTTGAGGTGGAAGATTTCACGAATTTTCGCGGCGGCTGTTGCGGCATCGAGGTGGGTTCCGTAGCCGTCGGCGATCATTTGATCGACGGAGTAGAGTGGGCGAATTTCCGCGAGGATCCAAAAAATGGGCCTTCCGGTGGGTTCGATATCCATGGCGACGGAGGAGAAGGTCGAGCCGACGGCATGGGACCATTGGAGGTCTTCCGCGAGGGTGCGGGTGGAGAAGTCGATGTCGTGAAGTCCGACTTTGGAGAGGTCATCGCGGAAGCGCTGGATGTTTCCCGGGTGGGGTCGGAATCGCCATTGGACACGTGGTCCGAGGGCATCGCGGGCGGTGGCGATGACGCGGAGGTCGGCGAGGGACATTTCAAGGGTGTATCCGGGGTCGAAGCCGGAGCCGAGGACGAGGAAGTGGACTGAAGGCGGGTTTTGGAGGATTTCCGGAGGGAGTGGGCCAAGATTTTTGAGCCAATGGATGGATTCCGGGCTGGGGCGGTGGATTGCTGTGCTGCCTGGTGGCAGTTTGGGTTGGAAGTAGCGTGCGTCTGTGGAGGTGAGGCACCAGAGCTGGTTGGCGAGGGTTACGCGTTGGGAGGAGTGGCGGAGTCCGTGGGTCCAGTGGATGCGTTCCGAGACACCGGTTTCTGCAGCGGCGGTGAGCATGGCCTTGGAGAGGGGGTCTTTTTCGTAGGTAGTGAGTACGGACTTGGGGATGGCGCTGAGGTTTTCGCGCCAGAAGGGGAGAGCGGCCTGATAGATGGCGAGGGAAACGGCAAGTTTTGCAGCGGCGGGGCGGCTGACCGGCGGGAGAGCGTTGAGGATGCGGGCGGATTCTGTGCGGGCGATTTCAATGCAGGTGGGGTCCAAAAACGGTGCCCAAGGATGATCGATGCCGCGGATGGTTGCGGTTGTTGTGCCTTGGAGGGCTTGGGCGGCTTTCGGGTTGGTTACCCAAATGGTGCATGATCCGTTGGATGAGCGGGTGGCAGCCTCCGGGACGATACGCTGGATGTGGTTGCTGCGGGCGGACAGGCAGAGGAAGTGGTGATCGGAAGGGGGTGCGGGTGAGGGGATTTTGGTGAAGCGTTTTGCGAGATGATAAGAATAGAGCCATGGGATCCAGCCTTCAGGGATGGCGAAAATGGCGTTGCGGCTGCGGCGGATTCGTTGCCAAGTTGGGGGATCATGATACAGGGCGCTGAAAGCCATGTCGCGGAGTTGCCAGCCGAGGGAGGATTCGTCGAGGGCCGAGCGACGAAGCAATTCCTCGAAGGCCTCGAAGCTTTCGTTGGAGAAATCAGTGGGTCGCAGGTCAGGCATGGGACGGTGCATTAGGTAGCTTTGAGGTCTTTCGCGGCTTTCCAGCCGATCCATGAAGCCAGGGCGATGAGAGTGGCGACGGCAGCCGCAGTGGTCGGATCCGGGATGGCGAGTTGGCGGTTGAGGACGTTCCAGTGGGTTGGGGAAGAGTCAGATTGCGAGGCGAGCCAGCCGACGGAGATGAAGAGCGCTCCTGTCATGAGGGCCATGCGTGCGACGCGGGCTGAGAGTTCGCCTGGTTGATAGCCGCAGCGGAGGGCACCGCGGAAATAGCCGTAAGTGGCGTAGATGAGGGGAAGGAGGGCGAATACGGCGGCGACGCCGCTGATGCCGAATCCTCGGTAGGCGAGCCATGCGCCGACGACTCCGGTGGCGAGTTTGGTGAGGGCGACGAGAGAGGATTTGCCCATGCTGCCGGAGAATTGGACGAGGGATTCGAAAAGACCTGAGAGAGGGGTGACGAGAATGCCAAGGGCCATCCACGCGGTGGTCATGCCGCCTGCGTAGAAATCGGCACCGGCGAGCAATTCGACGATGGTGCGGTTGAAGAGCAGTACGGCGGATGCGGCTGCGAGGCCGATGGCGAGCATGAGCCGGCCGACGATGTCATGTTTTTGGCGGAACGCCTCTTTTTTGCCATCCACGTGGAGGCGAAGCATCTGGGGGTAGAAGGCGTGGTAGGTGCGGCGGACCAATGAAGTGACGAGCATCGCTGCTTTGGCGGTGAAGGTGTAGAGCGGGACGGACGAGAGTCCCGCGAAGCGTGAGAGGAGGAGGGTGGGGAGGCTGGTGAGGATTGCTTCGATGATGGCGAGAAAGGAAATGTTGAGGCTGAAACCGAAGAGCGACCGGAAGCGTGATTTTTCCAAGCCTTGCCGATTCCACCGTGGGACCTGCTCGCTGGTGCGGATGAGAATGAGGAAGTAGATCCAGGTGCAACCTTGGACGGCGGCCATGGAGAAGAGGTAGGATCGGATTCCCCAGCCGTTCCTGAGCAAGAGGAAGAAAACAAGCAGTTGCAGCCATGGGATGAAGCCTTGGCTGAGGGGTATCCAGTGGAAGCGTTGTTGCGCAGTGAGAAGGCCGGGCACGCCGCGAAGTGGCATGGAGAGGGCGGTGAGGAGCACGGAACCTGCGATGAGTTCCACAGCCTGTCCGCGTATGGAGCCTCCGATGTTGAAGAGGCCGAGGAACAAGGGGATGCCTGCCAAGCCGATGATGCCGAGGATGATTCCTTGGAGCATGAGAGCGGCGCGTGTGGCGGTCCACCATTTGTCGATTTCGGATTGGTCTTTCGCGGAAATGGCATCGGCCATCTTGCGTCCGGTGGCACTTCCGATACCGAGGTCCATCCACATGAGGTAGCTGAGGATGGAATTGACGACTGCCCATAGTCCGATCTGCTCCTTTCCGAGGAATGCGACCGCCACAGGTATGGACAGGAGTCCACAAGCGGCTGTTGAAACGAAGGCGAAGTAGGAAGCGGCGGCGTTGCGCGCGACACGGCTTTGCTTCAGGCGTTGGAGAGAAACCATCGCTTGGGGAGGGTGTGGGCTTGTTGTGAGAACGAAGCCCTTAGCCCTTGTGGAGAGCGGAATTGGGAATTCCAGCGGCATGTGGCCGACGGAAAGGCGGATTGCGAGAAGTGCTGGGTGCGGGGATGGGTTGGGCAATGGGTGCGAGCCCCTTGATTCGGAGGGTGTCCAGCATTTTGAGCATGCCGGCGGCTGCCAGGAATTGAGGGAATTCGGTGCGGTATGCACCGAAGACGAGGAGTGCCCAGAATGGGTAGATGACGTACGGGATGGCGATGAAAGCGACGAATCCGAAGATTGGCTGGCCGCGGTAATAGGCCAGGAGCTGCCAAGCTTTGCGCATGAAAACGAACATGGCAAAGATGGCGGCGAGTAGTCCAATGACGCCTGTGAAGCGGATGGTTTCGACGTGGAAGCCGTGGAAAGATCCGCGAAGCATGAACGCTTCGATGCGGTCGGCATCGGAGGAGCCATCGTTGAACCCCTGGGCGGCGTTGAGTTGGGCCTGCATTTCCCTGGCGCTGACCGCGAAGCCATCGCCTAGCCATTTGTTGCGAATGTAGCGGTCGGTGGTTAGGGCGATGCGCCACATTTCGAAGCGCCATTCCGAGCTGTTTTCGGCGTCGAGTTTGGCCTTTTCATCGACTTTGACGATGGGGATTTCGGAAAGAACACGCTGGGCACCGAAGGGTAGTTTTTCGGCAAGGCCGCTCATGGCGAGGATGGTGATGCCGAAGAAGGAAGCGAGCACGACTGCGGTGATGTCGATGAAGTTTCGGCGGACAAGTGCCACGACGATATAGACTACGAGGATGTAGGCGGTGATACTTCTGAAGCCTGAAAGAAGGATCATGATGACGGCGAGGGTCATCAGCAACATCCGCAATGGATAGGTGGGGAGCAGGCAGCGGATGGGTCGGCTGAAACAGAGTAAGGCAACGGCAAGAGCCTCTCCGAGGGCGCTAAAGCCAGCACCACCGCGCATTTCGCCGATGTCGACCATGACTTCACCGGCTTGTGCGACGCCGAAGTTGGTATTTGAGTAGATTGGCAGAACGAAAGCTGCGGCGGCAGGGACCCAGTCGGTGATGAGGCTGATGAAGCTATCTCCGAGGGTTGCAACGACCATGACCAAGATGGCGATGCGGAAGTTCGGGAGGTCTGTTTTGAGGCTGGAGAGGAAAAAGTAGGCGACGAATGCGACGAAGAAAGTGGCGTAGGGTTTTCCGCCTGCGAGTTCGCCGCCGAACATGAGGAGGCTTGTGGGGTTTCTGAGATATGCCTGGGCGATGGCGATGATGTTGAGGAGGATGGCGATGTCCATCAGATCCATGCGGAGGACGAAGTCGGATTTGCGGAGTGCGAAGCGCATGCCGAAAATGCCAAAGGCGACGAGTGCTCCAAGCGCCCAGGCGGGAGGGGATCCCGGGAGGGCATTGATGGTGCCCTGGAGGACAAGGCCGGCGGGAATGAGCATCCAGACCCGATATCCGATTGAGAGGATGAATACGGCTGCCAATCCTGTTGCGATCCAGCCGATGGCTTCGCGTTGGTTGGTGGCAGCGGCAAAACCCAAGTAAACCGCGGAGATCGCGGACAGAAAGATGATGAGGAAGACCTTGAGTTTGTTGGAATCCATGAAGATGGGGATAGGGGACTAGCGGAATCTCAATTGGCGAATGAGGCCATAGTCAAGAAGGGGATTATTGTCCGTGTCGACAATCTCAAAAGTGATCTGGTCAGCGGGCATAACAGGAAATTCGAATAATTGAGATTTGGTGGTTCCACTCACCTTGATTTCACCGGCGAGACGTTTGCCAGAAAGAACTCGAATGGTGTAAGCAGTTTTGGGATGGTAGCTGGCTACTTCACCTCTAATTGCCGCAACGAAATTTTCTAATTGGAATGTTATTTTACTCCCCGAAAACGTCAAAAACACGTCTTTTGATTTGCTATCGATACTGTTGGCCCAGCCAACAATTCCGGGTTCTTGAGTTCCTTTTCCGCCACCTCCTTCGACTGGGCCACAATAACCAAGTTGCCCTCCTGCCGATGTAACATTTCCACCTTCGACGGTGAACGGGAATTTGGCGAGGTTTTGCCAGGCACCGGTAGCTCCTAGTGGTTGTCCTGGTGTGGGTCCGACGAGGGCGCGGGCATCGAGGATTCTTGCATCTTCTTCGAGAGTTTTCGCCATGTGGCGTGCGACGAGGGCTTCGTCGAGTTTGCCGGCTTTGGTGAGGGTTTCCGACTCGGCATTGACGAGCTGGATCATCTTGTCGGCGAGAGGGACGAGGGCGGCAGCGTGTTTTTTGCGGGCGGCGTTGAGGGATTTCTGGTAGGTTTCCCGGAGTTGTTTGAGCTCGGTGGGGGCGGCTGCCGGAAGTTCCGGGAGTGGAGAAACGCGGTTTTGGATGGCAGTGATTTCGTCGCGGACCGGTAGGACTTTTTCGATGATACCAGAGGTTTGGATTTTTTCACGAAGGCGGTTGAGGGCTTTGAGGTAGCCGTCTGCAAGGGAGGTTTCGGCTTCGGCGAGTTGGCGATTGATTTCGTCGTATCGTTCCATGAAGTTTTCATGGAGCCGTGTGAGTTGGTTTTCGGGTTGTGCCGATGTGATTGCCGTGCCTAGGGCAAGGCTCAATGCCAAGATGTTGAACCATCGAACGAGGGGTGAGTTCATGATGGGTGCCGGGCTTGTTAGGGATCGTTAGAGGTGAGGATGGGTGAGGAAAAGCTCAGGGGTGAATGAGTGAGCGGTAGAGGTTCACCAGATTGGAAGAAGTGCGATGGATATCGAGCGCCGCGCGACAATCTGTCATTTGGCAGCGGCCCATGGCAAGGCTGGTTTCCGAGCATTGAGTGATGGTGAGAATTGCTTCGGCGAGTGAAGTTTCATCGTTTGGCGGCAGGATGAAGCCTGATTTTCCGTGTGTGACGTATTGGGTTTGTCCTCCGCAGGGGGTGGTGATGACGGGCAGGCCGATGACGCGGGCTTCCTTGACGGAGTTGGGCGAGGAATCTGCTAGAGTGGGGTGGACGAGGCACCAGGCACGGGACATCCAATCGAGGACCTGGGGGTGCGGAAGGTGGCCGAGGAATGAGATGTTTGGGCGGGAGACGGAATTTTGAAGGGGTCCGATGCCGAGAATGGCGAGATCGATGTGGGCGAGATCGTTGTGGGAGAAGGCGCGGAGGAGCGAATCGACGCCTTTGGCTGCGGAGAGGGTGCCGACGTGGAGGGCGAGGGGTTTGGGGGAGAGATTTCGGGTGATGGCGAAGGTGGCGGGGGAGACGCCGTATTCGAGGAGGTGGATCTTGGCTTGTGGGGCGAGGTGGCTGAGTTTTTCGGCGGCCCAGGGGGACTCGGTGGTGAGTTGGGTGAGTTTGCGGAGGGCGGTTGCTTCGGATTTCGCCTGGAAGCGGAGGAGCGGGTGGGGCGAGGGTGCTTTGCAGATCTCGTTCAGGATCCCTTGGATGGAGACCAGCGTGGGATTGGGGTGGTCGCTGGCTGCGAGTGCGTAGCCTTGTTCGGTGCCCCAAGCGTGGAGAACATCGGGTGCGAGGCGGGCGGCGAGGTGGGCGATCTGTTTCCGCTCCGAGCGGAAGCGGGTGAGGATCTGGAGTGAGAGGCGATTCCTTGGGAGGAGGTGGAAGGTATGTCCGAGGTGTTGGACTTCCTGCGGTTTGGAGATGCGTTTGGTGAAGGTGAGCCAGTGGAGGTCGAATTCCGGATGGTGGGTGAGGGCTTCGGCGAGTGGTGGTAGCCAGGTGGCGTGGTGGGTGGCGTGTGTGGATTCGAAGCCGGGTAGTTTTTCCACCGGAAAATCAGCGGCGAGCAGAATGCGTGGCACGGTGGCTGAGGGTCAGGTTTGGCGGTCGAGGCTGCGGAGGTGTCGGGCCGGGTTTCCGGCCGCGAGAGTGAGGGGGGGGACATCGTTGGTGACGACGGCTCCGGCTCCGATGACCGCATTTTCGCCGAGGGTGACGCCTTTGAGAATGGTGGAGTTGGCACCGATGAAGACCGAGTGTCCGATGTGGATGGGAGAGATCCGGATGGGGTTGGATGAGCCGAGCGGGACCTCGTGCATGTCGGAATCACAGATGAGGGAGCCGGCGCCGATCAGGGTGTCTTTTCCGATGGTGATGTGTTTCCAGGCAATGATCCGCGATGAGGAGATGCCGGCGTTTTCTTGGATTTCCAGGGTGGCGGAGGGGGCTGCGAAGAGGACGGTGCGGCGGCCATCGTTGTGGGGGTTGGACCATCCGGCGGCGTTGATGGTGGCATGGGGGCCGATCCGGATGGAGCCTCCCGGTTTGATGGTGATCTTTGGGAAGCCGTGGATTTTGGCGGTGGGGTGGACGTTTGCGCCGTGGAGGCGGCACCACCATTTTCCGGCGAGGCGGATGAGGACGAGCAGAATGGGTTTCATGGCTTGTGTGTCATCCGGAGTGACATGGCTTGGAGGCGGTGTCGAATTTCACGGGCGCAAACGATGAGTTTTCCAATTCCGTTGTTTTGTGATCTGAAGTGAGAGGTGGCTTGGGTAAGGGTTGGATGTTGCTCCGCTTGCTTGCGGAAGCGGTCCATGGCCCAGTCGTAGAGTTTGCGATCGTGCTGGTTGTGGCGTTCGATGGCGGCTTGGGTGCTTTTGTCCGGGATGGATGTGCGGTCGTGATACCGTCCGACTTTGCGGCGGATGTAGTAAGGAGGGGGCCAGGCGAGGCGTTCGGCAAGGAGGAGCAGGCTTTCGTCGAATCTTTCGCTGAGGATGATGCCTTCGAAGAGGGTTTCGAGGTGGTGGATGGCCTTTTGGAGGGTGGCATCGTCGACGGTATCCCGGTGGAAATCGTCCATGCCCGCCAGCATGCGGGTCATTCCATCGGACAACTCGCCTGAAAGGCCGGAGTTGACGTAGTCGGCCGGGGTCATGGAGCGGGCGATGATCGGTTGGTGAAGGTAGTGGGTGGGGTCGTTTTTCGCGTGATGGTAGTGGGAGAGGATCCGGGCGACGGGATCGCGGAGGCAGGTTAGATAGCGGATCCCGGGATTTTGTTGATGGAGGCCGACACTGAAGTGGCCCATGATGAGGGAGGGTGGGGGAGAGTTGGGGGCGGGTGTGAGCGGTTCGTTGGTTTGCTCATCGTGCCGGATGCGGATGTTTGCCGGGTGGTAGCGGTGGGCGAGGATTCTGTGGAGGGTGGTTCCGGCGGTTTTGGGAATGTGGATGAAGGCGAGAATTTTCGGGATGGGCGGGGCAATGGATTGGCGATTGTCCACGGTTTGCGGGGATGGCAGGGTTTTTGCCATGTTGAAGTTGCGAGCGATCTTGGCGGACCGGCGGTTGCACCGGTTGGGGTGGAGTGGTGCCGCGGTGGGAGCGTGTTGCCTGTTGCTGGCGTGGCGGATGGGCTTTGACTCGTCTGATGTGAAATTGGGCTGGATGACCTTGGAGAAGTGGCTTCAGCAGCATCCGATCTGGCTTTTTGCGTCTTTGGTGGTTTTGCCGGGATTCCCGTTTCCGACTTCGGCGCTGTTGATTCTGGCAGGGACGGTCTGGAGGGACCGGCCTTTAACCGGGCTGGTGATTTGTTTGATCGCGCTTTCCCTCAACATGACTTGGACCTATTGGTTCGCCCGCGTTACGGGACGCAAGGGGATCAACCGTTGGTTGGTGCCGTTGAAAATGAGGTTGCCGGATGAGGGTGGCGGGCAAGGGTGGCGATGGATGTTGGTGATTCGGTTGACGCCAGGCATTCCATTTTTCATTCAGAATTTTCTGTCCGGAGTGATGAAGATTCCGTTTGGGACCTACTTGCCGATATCGGTTTGCTGCAATGGGGTGTTGGCCGGCGGTTTGATTTTTGTCGGGGCGGGTTTGGCCAGTGGGAGTGTGACGACTTTGTTGGGAGGCGGCGGGTTGATTGCGGTGGTCGCCTTGCTGTTTCAGCGATTGATCAAGCGTCGTGCCTGAGGGATGGAACAGACGCTGCCGCCCTTGGTCGAAACCGCGGGGATGTGCGGAAAACCTTCCTTCAGGGCCGTTGGTGAGGGGTGGATTTCATGGAAATCCTGAACGGGGGAAGGATGAAGGGGTGGGTGGTTTGTTCAAGAAAAAATGAACAGAAGGGTTTGGGGTAAAAGCTGAAAGGCTGAGAGGGTCGCGTAAAAGGCTTCGCCTCACGCGATGGGCGCGTAAAAGGCTTCGCCTCACGCGATTGCAGCGTAAAAGGCTTTGCCTTAGGCGATTGGTGTGGAGGGGTTGGGGGGGGCGGGATCAGAGTTTTGAAAAGAGCCACTGCTTGTTTGCTTCGAACGCTTCCTGGATTTCAGGGATTGGGGGGAGAGTGGCGGTTTCGATCAGAGGGAAGAGATCGGCAGCGGGGGATGGCAGGGTGGAGAGAAGAAAGAGGATATCCTGCCGGTCCTGGGGATCGATGCGCATCATTTTGGTGAGGATGAGGTCACCGGTGGCGGGGCGGAAGGGCCGCAGGTGTCGCAGGCTGGGGAGTGAGATTGGAATGATGGAGTTGAGCCAGTTGGGGGATAGGATGATTTGGTCGTCGCAAAAAAGATGGGTGATGTAGAGGCCGGAGGGTTCGAGGTCTCGATTGGTGTTTTCGAGTGCCTCCCAGAATTGGTCGTCCGCCTCAATGAGGCTCATTTCTGCGGCAGGAAGGATGGCATCGACATCCAGCGTTGAGGAGAAGGAGGGGTCCGGGGTTTGAAATCCGAGTGAGAGTGCGGCGCGCCCATAGAGGATCAGCCGGGTGGGTCGGGTGAGGTATCTGTCGAGGGTGCGGAGGATGGTTTCCGGGTGGCTCATGGGTAGGGGGTAAGCCAGCGTGCGGGTGCGGGGCCGGATCTTTGGATGCCTGGCATGGAGACGAAGCGGCTCCAGTGTGGGAGGTGGGGCTCGGGGCGTGGAGGCGGTGGGGAAATGAGGCTTAGGAGCTGCTGCCAGAACCGGCGGCCTTCGGGGTCGTGCTGGAGTCCGGCGCGGGTGATGTGTGCGAGAACCCGTTCGCATTTTTCCATGACGGCAAGTTTTGCCAATTTTTTGAGATCCACATCCGGCGAGCGCACGAGTTGCGCGGCGCAGCGGATGGCTGAGGGTTCATATGGGTTTTCTCCGATGAGGAGAAGAATGGTGAGTTCATCGTTTCCCAGAGCTGTGGGTTGGATCCGGGTTGCGGTGGTGGAGTTCTGGCATGCGTAGTGGTGGCAGCCGCGTGAGGCGGCGAGGGCGATCATTTCCGGGACGTTGCCAATACCAAGGCGCCGGGCTTTCCTGAGCAGAGGGGAAACCGGTGTTGTGGTGCCGAGGGTTTGGGCGAGGGTGGGCATGGGTGGGTAAACGCTGAGAAGCTAAGATGCTGGGATGCGGAAATCAAAAGGTGTCAGGTTGATATCCCTTCTGCGGCGGTGTGCACGTTTCAGCGTTTACCTTCAGATGATCATGCCGGCGGCGACGGTTTCGTTGGTGCCGGGGTCGATGAGGATGAAGGAGCCGGTGGAGCGGTTGCGGCGGTAGGAGTCGTGGATGAGGGGTGCGGCGGTGCGGAGGGTGATGCGGCCGATGTCGTTCATCTGGAAGTTTTCGACGCCTTCGATTTTGTGGAGTGTGTTGATGTCGACGTGGTATTTGACTTCCTGGACGATGGCTTTGGTTTCGAGGGTGGTGTGGCGGAGAACGAGTTTTGCGCGTGGTGGCATGGGTTTGGCGGAGAACCAGCAGATCATGGCCTCGATGTCCTGTTCGACTTTGGGCGGGTTGTTTGCTTTGACGAGCATGTCGCCGCGGGAGATGTCGATTTCGTCGGTGAGGGTGAGGCAGACGGATTGTGGGGCGAAGGCTTCGGTGAGTTCGCGGTCCGGGGTGTGGATGGCCTTGATGCGGGATTTGAAGCCGGAGGGGAGGACGGTGACTTCGTCGCCGGGTTTGAAGACGCCGCCGGCGACGCGTCCGGCGTAGCCGCGGAAGTCGTGCCATTCGTCGGACATGGGGCGGATGACCCATTGGACGGGGAAGCGAGCGTCGACGTGGTTTTCCTCGCCGCCGACGTAGACGTTTTCGAGGTGGTAGAGGAAGGTGGGGCCCTGGTACCAGTCCATGTTTTCGGATTTGTCGACGACGTTGTCGCCGTTGAGGGCGGAGATGGGGATGGCGGTGATGTCGACGATGTTGTCGAGGCGTGAGGCGAATTCGCGGAAGTCGCGGACGATGGTGTTGAAGACGTCCTCGGAGTAGTCGACGAGGTCCATTTTGTTGACGGCGACGACGAGGTGTTGGATGCGGAGGAGGTTGGCGATGAAGGAGTGGCGTTTGGTTTGTTCGATGACTCCTTTGCGTGCGTCGATGAGGATGATGGCGCGGTTGGCGGTGGAGGCACCGGTCACCATGTTGCGGG
>SYAP01000199.1 GCA_005787565.1 Verrucomicrobiaceae bacterium
ACGGCGGTAACTCCACGTGTTCTCAGTTCGGTGAGCTGCATATGTGTCAACTTCCTGCCGTCTGTATCTCTAACCTTGCGCATGCGGCATGACAAAGCACTCATGATGCCATTGTCCTTACTATTTTGGACTCATTAGTATCTGACGTTCCCGGGCGCAAATCAGGCGCGCGAGATGGAATCCGTTCTCGACCATTTCGAATGAGGCACTCACTCTCCAACCAATCAACATCATGACCCAACAGATCGACTCCTACGATTACAAGCGCTACGCCATCCTGTTCGTTGATGACGAGGCGAACACGCGAAAGTATTTTGTCCGGTTGTTCAGCGAGAAGTTCCGGATTCTGGAGGCTGGGGATGGGGTTGAGGCGTTGACGATTTTCCGCAAGCATGCGGATGAGATCGGGATTATTGTGACGGACCAGCGGATGCCGAATGAGACGGGTGTGGGATTTTTGTCGAAGATTGCGGGTGATTATCCGGATGTGATCAAGATTTTGTCGACGGCGTATTCTGACATTGATGCGGCGATTGGATCGGTGAACGAGGGAGGGATTTTCCGTTACATGACGAAGCCGTGGGATATTCCGCAACTGGAGGTGACGTTGCGGCGGGCGATGGAGTTTTTCACGGTGAAGCGCGAGCGGGATGCGTTGCTCGGGGCGAAGATGCAGGCGATGGGGAACGTGTTACTTTCGAGCCGGCTTGCGGCGTTCGCGTTGGTGCCGGTGTGTGCGAGGTTTGGGTGCAGGGGATCGGCGGAGGCGGTGGCGTCGTTCATCAAGACGGGTGTGGCCGGGCGGCGGACGGGATCGGATGGGGATTCGGCGATCCGTTCTCCGGATTGGGGGCAGTTGCATCATCGGCAGTTGTTGTTGGCGACGGCGTTGGAGGTGGCTTTGCCTGGGGCGTTGGAGCACATGAGTCTTGAGAAGGCGAGCGAGGCGCTGGGGACGGCGCTTGTGGGGGCTGGCGCGATCGGTTTGCAGACCAGCAGTGAAGGTTCGGCGGTGCGATTGAGTGCTGCGACTGATCCGACACCGGGGTTGGTCGATGTTTTGCTTGGGCGTGCGAAGGAGGAGGCGCCGGCGGAGGTTGCGGTGAAGGTGTTGGCTGCTTTTATGGCGGTTTATGCGGCTGGGGGGCAAATCCGGCGAGTTCGTGGGGCGGGTTTGACGTTGGATGTGGTTGAATCAGCGGCCTTGGCGACATCAAATCCCGGAATGGAGACGGCGAAGTGGCTGATTGATGATGACATGCTGATTTCAGCGGCTTTGGGGTTGATTTGATTGCCCGGCGTTAAATTTATTTAAAATATTGACATAGATTGATAAAAAAATAGGCCCTTGGGTGTCCCACCCCCTTCGTGAAACGCAGAGAGCTTGAAATTATCCACCGCAACGGCCGTTTTTTGGTGCTGAGTGCGAGCGAGGCATTGCCGTTTTCGCTGACGCAGGCGGCGCGGGATACGGCCTATCGTGTGGATGGGTTGTGCAAGCGTCTCGGGGTTTCCGAGCGGCATTTGCGGCGGGTGTTTGAGGAGGGGTTAGGGATCAGTCCGAAGGAGTGGTTGCGGAATGAGCGGATGGTGGCGGCGAGGGCATTTCTTCGGGCAGGTGCACCGGTGAAGGGTGCGGCGGCGGATTTGGGGTTTACGAATCACCGGGTTTTCAGTCGGGAGTTTTTGGCTTTTTACGGGGTTTCGCCGACGGCTTTCCAGCGCAGGGAGCACAACATGCGGCTGGAGAACGCGGTTTTTTGAGGAAAGGGGGCTTAGGGGTGTGGGGTTTTGGGTGGGAACAGTTCGCGGCAGAGGAAGCATTTTTTTCCGTCGCAGCCTCTGGCGGAGCAATGTTCGCGGCCGTAGAAGATGATTTGGAGGTGGAGTTTGTTCCAGGAGTCGCGGGGGAAGAGTTTTTTGAGGTCGCGTTCGGTTTGGACGACGTTTTTTCCGGAGGTGAGTTTCCAGCGTGTGGCGAGGCGGTGGATGTGGGTATCGACGGGAAAGGCGGGGATGCCGAAGGCTTGGGCCATGACGACGGAGGCGGTTTTGTGGCCGACGCCGGGGAGTGCTTCGAGGGCGTCGAAGTCGGCGGGGACCTGGCCATTGTGTTGGTCGATGAGGATTTGCGAGAGTTTTGAGATGGCGGCGGATTTGGCGGGTGATAGGCCGCAGGGGCGGATGATTTGTTGGATTTCCGCGACCGGTAGTTTGGCCATGGCGTGTGGGGTTCTGGCTTTGGAGAAAAGCGCTGGAGTGACCTGGTTGACGCGGACATCGGTGCATTGTGCGGAGAGGAGCACGGCGATGAGGAGGGTGAAGGCGTCGGTGTGATCGAGGGGTACGGGGGTTTCCGGATAGAGTTGGTTGAGGCGGGTGAGGAGGTGCCTTGCGCGTTCGGTTTTCGTCACGGGAGGATTTTCGGCGAGGTTGGTTTGGGATGCAAGAGTGGTGCAGCGGGTGCTTGCGGTGGTGTGGGGTGGGTTTACAATCCGGGGCATGTGCCGATTCGGGATTTTTCTGATCGTCTTGCTAGCGGTGGCTGGCGGGGGGGCGTGGTGTTTTCGTGATCGGTTGGCGGGGTTGTGGCGGGCGGGGCCGCCGGCGATGGTTCCGGCGGAGGTGACGGCGGTGCCGGATCCGGAGAGTTATGCGGTGCTGGTGGGAGATTTGAAGCGGTGGCGTGGGGAGTTGGCGGCGAGTTATGCGGCGACGAGGGACCCAGAGAAGCGGGCGGAGATCGAGAGGGATGCTCGGGTTTTGTTAGAGTTGGCGTTGCCTGAGATGATGCGCTGCTGGCTGGGAACGCCGTGGGATTTCCACGGGACGGCGGCGGTGCCGGGTGGTGGGAAGATTGCCTGCGGGTATTTTGTGTCGACGGTGTTGATGGATGCGGGATTCAAGGTGGATCGCTATCGGCTTGCGAAGCAGCCTTCGGAGAACATTCTGCGGACCTTTCTTTCGCGTGAGGACTGTGAGTTGACCGTGGGGCTGCCTTACGAGGAGTTTGCCGATGAAGCGGCGCGGCTTTCACCAGGGGTGTATGTGGTGGGTCTTGATACGCATGTTGCGTTTCTGGTGGTGCCGGAGGGAGGGGCGTTCCGTTTCATCCATTCTTCGGGATCGAAGCCGTGGTGTGTGGTGGATGAATCGAGGGAGAATGCGGAGGTGCTGAGGAAATCGAAATGGCGGATGTTGGGGAATCTAACCGCCGATGCCGGTGTGGTGCGTCAGTGGCTTTCCGGGAAGGTCATTCCGGTGCGCGGTGCGTGAGTGTGAAGAATGGGGGGCGGGCGCGCCGGATTTGCTGTGATGGATTTCAATCTCTAACGGAGACGTAGACGGTGCTGGCGGATGGTTTGCCGAGGAGTGGATTGGAGAAGGGCGCGATGTGGGCTTTCGGGTGGGAGAAGACGGAGCGGAGGTTTTCGAGGAATGCTTCGTGGGGAGGGTTGACCGACCAGAGGGCGAAGAAGCCGCCGGGATGGAGATGGGCGGCGAGGTTTTGCAAGTCCTTGGGGTTGATAAAACGGGGCGTTCTGTTCGGCGAGGAGGTTGCGTGGGGAGTGGTTGATGTCTAACAGTATGGCGTGGAATTTGCGGTCTTTGGATGTGAGGTCGAAGCCGTGTTGGGGATTTGAGGCGAGGTTCAAGAAGTCGGTGTGGACGAAGCGGCAGCGAGGGTCGGCGGTGAGGGTATGGCCGAGGGGGACCAGACTGCGGAGGTGTCAATTGATCACGGCGTCCAGCGCATCGACCACGATGAGGGATTTTGGCGATGGGTGTTCGAGGGCAGCAGCGGCAGTGTATCCAAGGCCAAGGCCGCCGCAGACGACGTCCGCGCCGGTGGCTTTTCCGAGGGCGTCGAGTCCGAGGTTCGCGAGGGCGACTTCGACCACGTGGAAGAGGCTGGACATGGGTAGGCGTCGCCGAGTTTGACTTCGAAGACGTCAAGGCCGTCGAGTTGGAGGTATTTTCGGCGTTGAAGAATCAGATCTCCGAAGGGAGTTTGGCGGGAATCGAGTTCTTCAAAGAGTTTCTCCATGTGCGATGGGAAGGTTGGCCGTGGAGGGGATGGCGACAAGGTTGAGTATGGGGGTGTGTTCCGTCTTGCGTAGGGCGGGCGGATGGCGTTTCCTGCGCGCCCCATGTCCTCACTTCCAACCGCCGACCTCCTGGCGCTCGATTTGGACGGCCTGAAGAGCCGCCTTTCGAAGCTCAGGAGGTATCTTTGACGTCCCCACCCTTGAAAACGAGATCCAAACGCTCGAGGAGGCCATGGGTGCTCCGGAGTTTTGGAATGATTCGGACAAGGCGCGCTCGATCACATCGAAAGCGGCTGGATTGAAGAAGAAACTTGAGTCGTTTCTGAAGCTTGAAGCGCGGGTCTCGGATGTGGTTGAAGGGGTTTCCCTTGCCAAAGAGTTCGATGATGTGGATCTGGCGCGTGAGGCGTTGCAGAATGCGGGCAGTTTGGAATCGGACATCCGGAGCTATGAACTCCTTACCCTTCTCGATCAGCCGAGTGACAATTCGCCTTGTTTCCTGGTGATTTCCGCAGGAGCTGGCGGGACCGAGGCGTGTGACTGGGCGCAGATGCTTTTCCGAATGTATACGCGTTGGGCGGAGCGCAAAGGTTATACGGTTGAGACGCTCGATTGGCAGGACGGTGACGAGGCGGGGCTGCGCACGGCGACGCTGAAGATCACCGGGGATTATGCGTATGGGTTTTTGAAGAACGAGCGGGGAGTGCATCGGTTGGTGCGGATTTCGCCGTTTGATTCGAATGCGAAGCGTCATACGTCGTTCGCATCATTGGATGCGACGCCCGAGATTTCGAAGGAGATCAACATCGAGATCAACGACAAGGATGTCGAGATCACGACGACCCGCTCGGGCGGCAAGGGTGGACAGAACGTCAACAAGGTGGAAACCGCGGTGATTTTGCGGCACATTCCTTCGGGGATCCTGATCCGGTCGACTGCGGCACGGACGCAAGGGCAGAACCGCGAACTGGCCTATGAGATTCTCAAGGCGAAGCTCTACACGATTGAGGAAGACAAGCAAAAGGCCGAGGCGGATCGCGCTTATGGTGAGAAAGGTGATGTTTCGTGGGGGAATCAGATTCGCTCGTATGTTTTCCAGCCTTACCAGAAGGTTCTTGATCTTCGGACGGGTGAGGAAAGCGGCAGCATTCAGGATGTGATGGATGGGGACATCGATGCTTTCATCGAGGCGAAGCTGCGCGGCAAGGTCCGCGTCAAAGGGGCCAAAGATGAGGAGGATTGAGGGAGGTTGGTAGCCTTGGTTGCTGAATCCGTGTTTTCAAGCGTATGAGTCCTTCTGATCGTAAGCGGGCCGGTTGCTCGGCGCTGATTGGTTGAGTGGGTTTCGTTGCCTGTAGGAGACGGTTCGTCCGCATTTGTGAAACCCCTTGCCTGATAGTCAGGAAACGCTAGTTTCACGGAGTTCACCCCCTCCATGACGATTCTCATCACCATCCTTAAAGTCATTTTGCTGATCTTCGTCGTTCTGGCGATTTTCAATGTCATCATTTTTGTCCATGAGCTTGGACATTTCCTTGCGGGCAAGTGGCGTGGATTGAAGATCGACCGATTCCAGATTTGGTTCGGGAAGCCGATTTGGAAGAAGGAAATCGGTGGTGTACAGTATGGGCTCGGCTGGATTCCGGCGGGTGGGTTTGTTTCTCTGCCGCAGATGGCTCCGATGGAGTCGATCGAGGGGAAGCGTGAGGATGTGGATGATCCGTTGCCGCCGATCAAGCCGATCGACAAGATCATTGTGGCTATTGCAGGTCCGTTATTTTCGATGCTGCTGGCGCTTTTGGCCGGGGTGATCGTCTGGGGGATCGGGAAGCCCAAGGATTTCATTCCTTCGCAGATTATCGGGAGTGTTGAGAAGGGGAGTCCCGGAGAGATTGCGGGACTGCGGGTGGGTGACAAGGTGATCCAGATCAATGGCGAGCCGGTGAATGGGTTTGCGGGTTCGTTAGATAGTATTTTTGAAAGCATCATTCTCAGCAAAGGAGATCAGATTGCCTTTACGGTGGAGCGTCCGGGTGAGGAGAAGCCGGTCAAACTTGTTTCCGAGTTCAAGACGGGCGAGACGGCATGGTATCAGCGTGGTGCCTTGCGGAGAGTGGGGATTGGTCCTGAAGTGGACCATATCATCATCAGCAATGTCCTGAAAGGTGGGCCTGCCGAGCGCGCGGGCCTCAAGGTGGAAGACAAACTGATCAGTATTGATGGGAAGATCCCGGTGAATGACTCCGAACCGATCGACATCATCAAGGCTGCGGGAACACGGCCGTTCGAGTTGGAGTATGAGCGGGCTGGCAAGAGGGCGAAAGTAACGTTGAGTGCGCTCACGCCGGTTTCGCCGAAGGGGAAGGATCCGATGGTTGGGTTGTCATTTTCAGATGTTCCCTATCAGGACCTGACCATCATCCATCCGGATCCGATCCGGCAGGTGAAAGACAGTCTTCGCATGATGTGGGTGACGATCAATCGTGTTGTAGCGCCGGATTCCAGCATTAACTTGAGTCATCTCAGCGGTCCGGTGGGGATCGCGAAGACGAAGTACCAAATGTTGCAAATGGATCATCCATGGCATCGGATTCTTGCGTTTATGGTGCTTTTCAATGTGAATCTTGCGATTCTGAACATGCTGCCGCTGCCGGTTCTCGACGGTGGGCATATCACCCTTGCGACACTCGAAGCGATCTCCGGTCGCCCGGTGAAAGCGAGGATTTTGGAAGTGATTCAATCCGGTTTTGCCATTATGTTGATTTCGCTAATGATCTATGTTGCTACCAAGGATGTTGGAGATTTCTTCGGTCCGACGGAACCCGAGGAGATTGTTTTTCCCAAGCCATAAGATTTGCTGTCAAGAGGATGGTATTACCAACCGGGCTCTTGTTGGCGGACGGCTTCGTAGAGAACGATGGCAATGGAGGTGGCGAGGTTGAGGCTACGGGTGCCACCGGGTTTCATGGGGATCCGAAGGGCACGATTTCCTGCGAACTCCAAGAGTTCATCTGATAGGCCTTTGGTTTCCCGGCCGAAGATGAGGTAGTCGCCGGGCTGGAATGAGGTGGACCAAGGTGTTGCAGTTGCTTTGGTGCTCATGAACCAAAGTCGTGCGGCCGGGTCTGACTCTGCTAGAAAGTCATCGAAGTTTTCCCAGACCCGAAGATCGACGTCCTGCCAGTAGTCGAGGCCGGTTCGGCGGACGTATTTGTCTTCGAGCGAGAAGCCGAGGGGTTTGATCAGGTGGAGTGTGGAGCCGGTGGCGAGTGCCAAGCGGCCGGCGGCACCTGCGTTGTGTGGGATTTCCGGGGCGACGAGGACGATGTGATACATGCCGGAGGTTGGGGTTTTCCCGGTGGGAGCGAAAGTGCAATTCGGGGTTAGTGTTCGATGGCAAGGCGGGGAATGCTGAAGGTCGCATACATCGAGCCGTCGATCTTGATGCGCTCCAAGGCGTTGAGAAGAGGGTAGGTCACGGTGTTTTTGCCATCATCGAAGCGGAGGAAGATACCTTCATTCGGGTCCTTCTGATAGAGAGACAGGATCTGCGGTCGGCCATCGATGAAGAGGACGGGCAGCAGGTCGCGGTGGCGGAGATCCCAGACGCAAAGGGTGAATTGGGCGACGCGGATGAGTCCCAGCAGTTCCTTTGGATCCAGATTTTCGCTCGTGACATTGACCGGCTTCTTTTCTCCTTTTCGAGGGGGGAGCGCGGCGAAGTCGAGTTCCTTAAAATGGGCGATGCGGCTCGCGAGACTTGGGTCGGCCAGAGGAGGATCATTCAGCCGAAATGCACGAGCGATGTGTTTCCGCTCCGTTTCGCTGATGGTTACATCGAGGGTGGCGGGGAGTTTGGCGGGAGTCAGGGCTTCGGTCCATTGTTTGTCTGAGCGGCGCAGTTCGAGGAAATGAGTGACATATCTTGCTTGGGCTTGGTTTTTTGAAGCGGTGGATCGCACGAGCATGATTTCGGCGAGTGCGGAGCGGTCTAGGAATCGGATGGTGCCGGGGTATGGGTCGTGAATCCGGTATTTGCCGTCGTTGCGGTCCAGCAGAAGGGTGTTGTGTGGACCACCGAATGCTCCGACGCTGCGAAGCGAGAAAATGCGTCCGGCATCGAGAGCGGGATCGATCCGTGTGGAGATGATTTCCTGCATCCGGAGTGAGAGTTCATCCCGTGTTAGAGCGGGATGTTTCAATTCGGTGCGAACATAGGGGATGCTGAAGAGTTCGAAGAATTTGTGTTTGTCGAACGAGGATCGGAAGTGGAAGTCTCCGCGGTGAAGGCCGTAAATGGGGCGGATGAATTCGGTGGCGCTTGAGATATCCACGCCGGTTTCGAGGGTGAGTGCAGGGATGTTTCCGAAGAAGGCGCAAGAGGGACCGATTTGTGGTGCGGGTTTGATCTCAGATTGGGCGCAGGCGTAGGAAGCGGTTGCGATGAGAATCGAAATCCATGGAGTTCGGCGGGGATAGATCCACATGCCATCCGGATAATCGAAATGCTGATTGTCGGGAAGTGGAAAACCGCCGGGGTGGGTGAGAGAGGTGTTTCAGTGTCCGAGGACCCAACTGATGTGCGGGGTGTAGAAGTTTGGCTCTAACAGGAAAGAGTCGTGACCTTTGTCCGAATGGACGGTGATGTGCATGACATCGACCTTGGCATTTTCGAGGTGTTTCACGAGTTCGGATTGTTCTTCCGGATAGAAGCAGAAGTCGGAGTCGATGGAGAAGACGAGCCAGTTTTGTCCGGCGTCTCGGCAGCGGGAGAAGAGGTCTTCGGCTGACTCCGCGTCTCCTTCGTGTGCCCCGTCGAAGCGGGACCAGAGGTCGATGATGCGTAGGTAAGTATTGGCATCGAAGCGTTTCACGAATTTCTTGCCTTGGTGGAGCATGTAGCTTTGGAACTGGTCGCGGACGCGATACCATGCGAGGACATCGTCCGGTTGGATGACGTCCTGGCGTGCCCTGCGCTCGATGGCGTCGAGGTGGACGAAGGTTTTGTGGGAAATCATCCGGGCGAGGGCGAGGCCATAGAGAGGGGCGGGGCCGTCGTAGTAGTCTCCACCGTTGAAGTGGGGGTCGTTTTCGATGGCGAGGATCTGTTCGAAGAGGATGAGGCGGTTGAGGACGGTGGTTTTGTATCCGGATGCGATGGAGATGACATGTTTGACGCGTGTGGCGAAGCGAGTGGCGAAGGTGAGCGCCAGCAAGCCACCGACGGATGGACCAACGACGGCGTGGAGTTTTCCAATGCCGAGATGATCTAACAAAGATGCGGCCATTTCGACCTGATCGGCGGCGGTGACGGATGGGAATGAGGAGCCCCAGGGTTTTCCAGTTTCCGGATTGATGGAGGCCGGGCCGGTACTGCCGTAACATCCACCGAGGTAGTTCGGGCAAATGACAAAGTGGCGGTTGGTATCGATTGCAAGGCCCGGGCCGATGATTTGTTCCCACCAACCGTCGTGGAGTTCGGGTTGCCACAGGTCGCCTGTGCCTAGGATGGATGGGGTGTGTCCGGCGGCGTGGTGTGATCCGGAGAGCGCGTGGAAGAGAAGGATGGCGTTGCTGCCATCCGCGTTGAGGTTTCCCCAGGTTTCGTATGCGATGCGGAGGTGATTGAGGGTCGCGCCATCGCGCAGGCGGAATGGGGATTCCGCGCTGCCGGTTTCAAAGAAGTGGGTCTGCGTCGCCTCGGGCATGGGCGACGCTAGTCATGCTGATGCAGGGATGGCAAGGGTGTGGCGGGGTTGAAGGGTGGCTCGGGTGAATGGATTTCGGGTGGATGATCGAGGTTTGACAGTGAGGTTCGCTCGTGGAAGGCATTCAAGGTCCGCAACCTCGGTTCACGAAAGCATTGTCGATCGTTGGGTAGGACGTTTCGTTCGAAATCAAGATTTTGCGAACGATTGCGTGATACTTGTTTGAGGTTGTTGCCGGTTGTGTTGTCGCACTCGGATATCCCAATGTTCCCGGGTGTGGAAGACGGTTGATTCTCTCGTTGATCGAGCGCGGATGAGCTTTTTTGAAGAAAGCAGAGTGACGATTGAGGTTTGTTGTCGGGGGGATGCTTGTTGTTCAAGCGCGTGCGGCTTTCGATCGGCTTCCTTGTGGCATTGAGTCCGAGATGATTCGGAGTTGGTGTGAGAAAAACGAGATTGGTGTTGGGTTCTGATTCAGGGGGTGAGTCGAGGTGGGCGATTGGTCCAGATCATTTCACTGACGGAAGCTTCGGAAGCGGGCGGATTTGGGGTGGGGGATGCGGGATTTTCTGATGGATTATAGCTGTTAGGTCGGAATCTCAGGTTGATGAAGTCTTTGGAGCCGATCAATGCGGCTGAGGTGAAGAATTTCACGCGGTGTCGTAGCAGTTTTGCGAATGGGATTTCTTCCGCTGGTTGATCTTTGTGATTTAGCTGGGATGTTTTGCTTGAGGTGGAAGAGGGCTGATCCACAGGGTTTTGTTTGGTGATGGTTATCGATGGATTTTGAGGGGAATGAGAGATTTCGCCGGTGTCTAACCGCAAGAGCTTGCGATACTCCCTTGCGACATCATGGAGCCAGAGGGATGGATCTGCGGCAGTGCCTTTGTGGGCGCGGAGGGCGCGGACCAGACCTGCGCGAGCGGTTTTGCCGTTTCCTTTTGAACCGCCGCCGATCGCTTCGCCGTAGCTGCTCCAACGGTATTCCGCGGGGTTATTGACCAGACCCGCCCGGACGGGATTGAGATCAATGTAGGCTGCGATGGCTTTTGTGGCTATGCCGTCTTCGACGATGATGCTTTTGAAGCGGTCTTCCCACAGGTGTCCTGAGCGTTCGAATTTCGCGTTGTGCCACTGGGTGTAGCGTTGGAGAAAGCCTTTCATGAACTCGGACAGATTGTGCATGCGGTAGGTGAAGCGCTCGTGGATTCTCTCGGCGAGTTCTTGGGTGGCGTTGCCGTTTGAGATGCTTTTTCGGGCTTCAGCGAGTTCTTTTGCGATCGTGTTGACTTGGGGTTCGGTGTAAAGGGCGCGGAGTCGATTGAGGAGTTCGCTGTCTGATAGGCCGGATGGTGGTGGAGGAGTGACTTCTAGGAGGAGGTGAAGATGATTGCTCATGAAGCAATAGGCGAGGATCCGGTTGCCACTGAAGTTTTCCTGCATTCGCATAAAGGTGCGGAGTTTTTCTTTCTCATCTGGGCCGAAGACCAGACGCCGGTCGACGACGCGGGAGATGCAGTGGTAGATGGCTGGTTTTTTGCCTTCGGGATGGTGAGGGATGATCCAGCGGAGTGGGCGCATGGGGTGATGGTGGGTGGGGCTTTGGGAGGTGACAAGCTAAAATGGGTCTGACCCTATTTTGGGCCGACCCTATTTTGGGCCATGGGCGCGGAGGTAAAGGGATTGGTGCTTGGGGGGGGCTAGGCGGTTGGGCGGTTGCTGTGTTGGCGGAGGCGGTCGATGATGACGGCGACGACGATGATGATGCCGGTGATGACTTCGGTCCAGGGGGTGGGGATGGCGTTGAGGACGCAGCCGTTGCGGATGGTGATGATGAGGAGGGCGCCGATGACGGAGCCGAGGACGGTTCCAACGCCGCCCGAGAGGCTGGCTCCGCCGATGACGACGGCGGCAATGATGTCGAGTTCGAGGCCCATGGCGGTGGTGGGGTCGCCTTGGTTGGTTTTGGCCATGTTCATGACGGCAGCGAGGGCGGTGAGGGCTCCGCCGATGACGTAGACGAGGGTTTTGACTTGTGGGACGTTGACGCCGCAAAGGATGGCGGTGTGTTCGTTGGAGCCAATGGCGAAGATGTGTCGGCCGAAGCGGGTGTAGCGGAGGATGAGGGTGAAGAGGATGCAGAGGGCGATCATGAGCCAGACACCGTTGGGGATGCCGGTTCCGCCCATCCAAGTTTTGTAGGAAGTGACATCGAAGGGGAGATTGATGGGGGTTCCTTCGGTGATGACTTTTCCGGCTCCGCGGAAGATTTGCATGGTGCCGAGGGTGACGATGAAGGGAAGGAGTTTGAGGCTTACGGTGAGTCCGCCGTTGAGCAAGCCGCAGAGTGCGCCGCAGCCGAGGGTGAGGGTGAAGACGGCGAAGGGCGGGTAGCCTTTGCTGACGAAGGTGGCGGCGGCGACGCCACAGAGGGCGATGATTGAGCCGACG
>SYAP01000200.1 GCA_005787565.1 Verrucomicrobiaceae bacterium
GAAGAAGGTTTTGCGGAAGGGGATGGATCGTGCGATGGCGGAGGAGGAGTTGGAGCGTCTAACAACGGCGCGGGATGTGGCGATTTCGAAGATGTTGCGGTGGAAGATCCGGTATTTCACGGATGGTGCGGTGGTGGGGAGCAGGGAGTTTGTGGATGGATTTTTTGAGGCGGCGAGGGATCGTTTCGGAGCGAAGCGGAAGAGCGGGGCGAGGAGGATGCGCGGGAAGGCGGGAGGAGCGGCGGGGGCGCTGTGGAGTGTTAGGGATTTGAGGAAGGGGATTGAGTGAGGGGGGAGGTATTTTATGGGGCTGATTTGGGTGAAAATGCTTTGGTGTGGTGATGAGGATTGGGTTCTGTTTTCGGAGCGATCCTCTTGCTGAGGTTGGATTGGGTGTAGGGGGGATGGATCTTGGTTATAGGAAAGAGGGAACGGGGGCTTTGAGATGGGTTGGTGAGGGGTTTAGAGTGTTCCGATGTGTTGCTGGCGCAATGAGCGAGGTGGCGAGGTGAGTGTTCCGGAATGTGGCAAGTAATTATTTGTGTCCGATGATATCGATACGATGATATCGATAGTGTCCAATGATGTATTAAAGTGGCACTGCGGGTGGACATGAGGGAGGAAGCTCGGTTGAAGGTGGTTGGTCGTTCAGGCAAGCAGGTCTTTGATGACTTTGGCGGGTTTGACGCCGATGAGTTTTTGGTTGAGGCCTTGGAAGGGGTAGGTGTGTTTGTGGGGGTCGACGCCGAGGAGGTGGAGGAGGGTGGCGTGGAAGTCGCGGAGGTGGACGGGGTTTTTGGCGACGTGGTAGCCGAGGGGGTCGGTTTCGCCGTATTGGAGGCCGGGTTTGACGCCGGCACCGGCCATCCAGAGGGTGAAGGAGTTGGGGTTGTGGTCGCGGCCGGTGAATTTGCCTTCGGCACCGCCGCGGTTTTCCTGCATGGGGGTGCGGCCGAACTCGCCGGACCAGATGACGAGGGTGTCCTCCAACAAGCCGCGTTGTTTGAGGTCGGTGAGGAGGGCGGAGATGGGTTGGTCTATCTGTTTGCACTTGTGCTTGAAGCCGATGTTGAGGGCTTCCTCCTGATTGGAGCCGTGGGAGTCCCAGCCCCAGTCGAAGAGCTGGACGAAGCGGGTGCCGTTTTCGACGAGGCGGCGGGCGAGGAGGCAGTTGTTGGCGAAGGATTCGCGGCCGGGGGTGGCTCCGTAGAGGTTGCGGATGGCTTCGGGTTCCTTGGAGATGTCCATGACATCCGGGGCGGTGAGCTGCATGCGGAAGGCCATTTCGTATTGGGCGATGCGGGTGGCGGTTTCGGTATCGCCGAATTCGGCTTCGGATTGTCGGTTGAGCTTGGCGATGGCATCGAGTGCGGAGCGGCGGATGTCGCGGTCGACGCCGGCTGGGTTGCGGAGGTTGAGGACGGGATCGCCGGCGGAGCGGCATTGGACGCCCTGATAGACGGAGGGGAGGTAGCCGGAGCCCCAGACGCTTTTGCCGGCGCGCGGGGTTTGTCCGCCGGAGAGGAGGACGATGAAGCCGGGGAGGTCCTGGTTTTCGGTGCCGAGGCCCCAGGTGACCCACGAGCCGATGGAGGGGTGGCCGAGGTTGGCGTGGCCGGTGTGGACCATGAGTTCGGCGGGGCCGTGGTTGAACTGGTCGGTGACCATGGTGTGGACGAAGCAGAGGTCGTCGACGTGGTTGGTTAGATGAGGCATTTGGTCGGAGACCCATGCGCCGGATTTGCCGTATTGTTTGAACTGGAACTGAGGGCCTAACAGTTTTGGGACGCCCTGGATGAAGGCGAAGCGCTGGCCTTCGAGGAATTCTGCGGGGCATTCCTTGCCGTTGTATTTGGCGAGTTCGGGTTTGTAGTGGAAGAGGTCGAGGGTGCTGGGCGCGCCGAGCATGTGGAGGTAGATGACGCGTTTCACCTTGGGGGTGAGCGGCGGCAGGGTGGGGAGGAGGGGCGCGGCGGGGTCCGGGGTGACGGCGGGGGCGGAGAGGCCGAAGGTGCGTCCCATGGAGGCGAGGTAAAGCGAGCCGAGGCCGGTGGCGCAGTCGCGCAGGAAGTGGCGGCGGGTGTGCTGCTCGAGGGCGCTTTGGCGGAGGTGGGAGATGAGGGTTTGAGGGGTCATGGCTTGCGGGAAATGGGTTGGATAGGAGTTATGAGACTGATAGGACCGATTTATTTGACGACGGCTTCGTCGAGGTTGAGGAGGACGGAGGCGAGGACGGTGAAGGCCGCGCCATCGGGGGTGCCGGCCATGCCTGCCATGAGGGAGGGGTCTGCGGAATACTGTGCGTGTAGTTTTTGATAGAGGGTGGTGAGTTCGGCGAGGCGTTCTGGGTTTGGCGGGCGGGAGGTGGTGATGCGGTGGCCGGCGGCGAGTTTGGCGGGGAGGTCGCCCTGGATTTCGTTTTTCATGCGGCGGGCGAGGCCTTGGGCGAACTCGGCGTGGGCGGGGGAGTTGAGGGCTTCGAGTGCTTGGAGGGGGGTGTTGGAGAGGACGCGGCGTTTGGTGCAGAGGTCGCGCGGGGGGGCATCGAAGGTGGCGAAGCCGGGGTAGGGGTTGGAGCGTTTGGTGTAGGTGTAGAGGGCGCGGCGGTAGCGGTCGGGCTGGCCGGGCTCGGGGGTGTTCCATTTTTCGCCGCTTTTGAAGGGGGTCCAGCCGCCGGGGGGCATGGGCGGGAAGACGGGTGGGCCGAAGAGGGTGGGGGCGAAGAGGCCGGAGGAGACGAGGCCGTGGTCGCGGATGGCTTCGGCGCTGAGGCGGGTGCGCGGGCCGCGGGCGAGGAGGCGGTTTTGGGAATCGGCGGCGTAGGCTTCGGCAGTGGTGGAGGCGGATTGGCGGTAGGTGGCGGAGGAGACGATCTCGCGGAGGATGGCTTTCTGGGACCAGCGGTGGTGATCGCGGAGGCGGAGGGCGAGGTGGTCCAGGAGTTCGGGGTGGGAGGGTTTGTTGCCGGAGGAGCCGAAGTCTTCGAGGGTTTCGACGAGGCCGAAGCCGAATAGTTGTTCCCAGAAGCGGTTGACGACGACGCGTGCGGTGAGGGGATTTTCGGCGGAGACGAGCCATTTCGCGAAGGCGAGACGGTCGGCGGGGGCGTTTTCCGGGAGCGAGCCGAAGAGGGCGGGGATGCCGGGGCGGTCGATGCGTTTGTCTTTTTCGAGCCAGTTGCCGCGGACGAAGAGGTGGGTGGGGCGTTCGAGGGTGACGGGGAGGTTTTGGGTGCTGGGGAGCTGGGTGGCGGTGTTGGCGGCGAGGGCGCGGTTGATTTCCGCGATGCGGGCGAGGGATTTGGTTACGGCGGGATCGGTGGGGAATGCGGTCCAGCGGGAATCGTCGGTGAGGAAGATGCGGCCGCGTTTGGCGACGAGGGGGACGGCGCCGCCGGCGTTGCCGCTTTGGTGGAGGGTGAGGCGGAGGGTGTTGCCCGAAAGCGGGAGGGGTTGGGCGAGGATGAGGACGCAGGAGCGGGGGCGGTCGATCTTGGTGTAGGGCCCCCAGCCGGTGCCGTTGGGGCGGAGGCTGTCGTTGGGGTCGAAGAAGGGTTCGGGTTCGTCGCCGATGACGCGGGCGATTTGGATTTTCGATTCGGTGCCGTCGGGTGCGGTGGCGTGGAGGTGGATTTGGCTGAGCATGGAGCCCCACTCGGGGGTTTTGAGGGCGGTTTCCGGATCGACGGGGAGGAGTTCGACGCGGAGGGCGCTGACGACGGGGAGGTCGGCGGGGGCGGTGATTTTCAGGTCGAAGATGGAGTTGTTGGGGACGTTGGAGGCGGTGCGGAACTCGGGATTCCCATCGCCGGGTAGGACTTCGAGGGTGACTTGTTTCGATGAGGCATCGAGCTTGGCGGCGGGGTGCCATTTGGAAGCCGACCGAATGGTTTCTTGTTGTTGGTGGAGTTGTTGGGCGAGGGATTTGCGCTCGTTGAGCCAGCGTGCGAAGTCGGCGGAGCGGGCAGGATCCTTGGGGATGGGGATGAGGGGGAAGTGTTGGTCGAGGTCGGCGTCGCGGGCGTTGTTGAAGAAGGCGAGGGAAGTGTAGTATTCCTCGTGTTCGATGGGGTCGTAGGGGTGGGAGTGGCACTGGACGCAGCCCATGGTGATGCCTTGCCAGGTTTCCCAGGTGGTGGCGACGCGGTCCATGACGGCGGTGACGCGGAATTCCTCGTCGTCGGTGCCGCCTTCGGCGTTGGCTTGGGTGTGGCGGTGGAAATTGGTGGCGATGAGGTCGTCGAGGGTGGGATTCGGGAGGAGGTCGCCGGCGAGTTGTTTGATGGTGAACTGGTCGAAGGGGAGGTCGGCATTGTAGGCGCGGATGACCCAGTCGCGGAAGGGCCAGGCGGTGCGCGGGCGGTCGAGGCCGAGGCCTTCGGTGTCTGCGTAGCGGGCGAGGTCGAGCCAGTTGGCGGCCCATTTTTCGCCGAAGTGGGGGGAGGCGAGGAGGCGGGTGATTTCCTTCTGCCAGGCGGCTTCGGGGTCGGATTTCCAGGCGGCTTCGAAGGGGTCGAGTTCGGCAAGGGTGGGGGGGAGGCCGATGAGGTCGAGCGAGAGGCGGCGGAGGAGGAGGGCGGGCTCGGCCTGGGGGTTGGGCTTGAGGTTTTCCTGTTCGAGGTGGGCGAGGACGAAGTGGTCGATGGGGTTTTTGGGCCAGTCCTGTTGTTTGACGGCGGGCGGGGGAGTGGCGACGGGTCTTTCGAAGGCCCAGTGTTCGTCCCATTTCGCGCCTTCGGCGATCCACTGGCGGAGTTTGGCGATGTCGGCCTCTTTGAGGGGCGGGCCGTGCTCTGGCTGGGGCATGACGAGGTCGGGATCGGAGGAGGTGATGCGTTTAATAAGTTCCGACTGGTCTGGTTTTCCTGGGACGATGGTTGGATTTCCGGATTCGCCGATGGCGAGGGCTTTTTCGCGGAAGACGAATGAGATGCCGCCGGCCTCTTTGACGCCGCCGTGGCAGGCGGTGCACTGGGTGGTGAGGATGGGGCGGATGTCGCGGTTGAAGTCGATTTCGTCCGCCAGCGCGGGGAGGGTGGCGAGGCAGGCGAGGGCGAGGGTGCGGAAGGGGGCGGGCATGGATTTCTTGGGAGAGCTTATTTTTCGAAGATGCGGATCTCGTTGAGGCCGCCGCCTTGGTGGGGGTCGTTGACCGGGCGGGCGGGGCTGCGGTAGTGGTCGATGCCTTCGATTTTGACGTATCGGGCGGTGACGGAGGGGAAGGAGAAGGACTGGAAGGGGAAGCTGCGGGTTTCGAGCGGGATGGCGTAGAGGGAGGCTTCGAGGACTGGGGTGAAGGTGCGGTTGTCGTTGGAAATGAGGAGGCGGAAGCGTTTCAGGCCGCGGTCGCCGATGTTTCGGTTGCGGGTGTTTTGGAGGTCGACGCGGGAGATTTGGTGGGTTTCGAGGAGGTCGATGGTGAAGGAGCCGGCTTCGTGGTCCGGGGCGAGCCAGAATGACCAATCGCCGGGGACCCCGGAGTCGTCGGTGCGGCCGTCGGTGAGGTTGTCTGGTGGGAAGACGCTGCCGTGGGGGCGGGTGAGGTAGGCTGGGGCGAAGACGGGTTTTCCGAGGGCGAGGTTTTCTCCGGAGGGGGAGTTGGGGAGGTTGGCGGGGAGTTGGCGGTGGAGGTCGGCGAGGGAGATGGGGTCGGAATCGAGGTTGGCGACGAGTTGTGCGCCGGAGCCGGTGCCGAGGAGGGCGCGGCCATGGCCGGGGAGGAGGCGTTGGGTGGCGAGAGATGCGGGTCGGATTTCGATTTCGCCTTCGTAGACGTCGGTGAGGATGACGGGTGCCTGGCCATCGGAGCCGACGGCGATGCCGAACTCGGTGCCGAGGTCGACGAAGTCACCGCCGGGGGTGCGGACGGTGAATTGGTCGACGGGTTCGGGGACTTTGATGGCGGCGCGGCCGTGGTCGACGGCCATGGAGAGTGGGCCGTGGATGGTGAAGCGGCAGGGGGCTTCGAGGGTGACTTCGACGCCGGAGGAGAAGGTGAGGGAGGCGAATCCGGCTTTGAGGAAGAGGGGTGTGTCTGAGGGGAGAGGGCCGTCTTTTGGGGACATTCCTTCCCATTGGGAGTGGCGGGTGGTGATCTCCGCGAATGTATTCGGACCGGTTGGTTTTTTTGGGTTGTAGAACCATGCGGCCGCGAGGAGAGAGATGGATGCGGCGAGGGCGAGGGTCATTTTCCAGGGCTTCCGGACGGGTGCGGGGAGTGGGATGGGGGTGAAGGTTTCTCCGGAGTCGGCGAAGCGGTGGAGGGCGGCGTGGACCCGGGCGAGGCGGTGCCAGGTGAGGCGTGCTTCGTGGGAGGTGCGGAGGTGTTGGTTGAGTTCGGCGCGCTGGGAGGCGTCGAGCCGGTCGTCGAGGGCGGCGGCGATGAGGGATTCGAGGGATGATTGTGACATGGCCATCAGGAGGTGCGGAGTTGGCGTTCGAGGCACTCGGCGAGGGCGCGGCGGATGCGGAAGAGGGATTGGGAGAGGGCGTTGGAGGTGAGGCCGGAGGATTCGGCGAGGGTGTCGACGGAGGCGCCGGGTTGGTAGCGGGCGAGGATGAGTTCGCGTTGTTTTTCCGGGAGGCGGCTGAGGCATTCGCGGAGGCCGATTTCGATGGGGCGGGCCTCGGTTGAGGTGGGTGCTTCGCCGGCGAGTTGGTCGAGGACGTCGTCGTCGAAGATGTGGCGGTCGCGGGCTTGGTCGCGGCGATGGGCTTTTACTTGGAAGAGGGCGATGCGGCAGGCCCAGGGCATGAAGGGGAGGGAGGGGTCGAATTCGGAGGCTTTTCGCCAGACGACGAGGTTGGTTTCCTGGAGGATGTCTTCGGCGGAGGCGCGGTCGGGGACGAGGGAGAGGATGTAGTGGAACAACGACGACTGGTGGCGGGTCAATTGGTCGACCAGCGATTCGTCGGGGCTTTCCGGGTGTTCGGACATGGTGTGCGGGAAGTTACCGCGAAACGGGCGGATCTTACGCGGAAAAATGGTGAGATGGGGGAAATGGGTGATTTTCTTGGAGTGGATGAGGGTGGGCTGCTGGAGTGGGTGTTCCGCGATCGCGTAGTTCCGGGATTGATCAGGGGGTGTTAACCATTTGGGCGCAATCCCCCCGATGATCCCCTGTCCGACCAACCACGAGGCGGGCGTGCTTTCCTTTCGTCATGCGAAGATGGAAGCGCGCCGTGAGGAGCTGTGCCGAAGCATGGTCGGGTGGTATTTGCGGAGTTTGGGGTTCGGTGTTTTCGGATGCCTGATGATGTTAGATATGGCAAAGGCGTCGCCGGCGGTGCGGTTGCAATTTGATATCATGGAGGGAGGGAAGCCGGTTGAGATTTCGCCTTCGGGGATCACGCGGATGGATTTTCTGATTTCGGAGATTTCCCTAAAGCCGGTGGGTGGGGATTGGGTGACGGGCGAGGATTGGTTTGCGTGGATCAGTGCTGGGGAGCCGCGATTGACGGCGAACACCGAAGGGAGCCCGGCGGGTGAATTTGAGAGGATGAGATTCCGGGTTGGGTTGAAACCGGAGATAGACAAGGGTGATACCGCGCAGTGGCCGCCAGGTCATGCGTTGCATCCGGATGTGAATCACATGCATTGGGGTTGGCGCAGCGGGTATGTGCACATGGCGATCGAGGGGTGGAGGAACGGTTCGGCGTTTTCCTATCATCTAGCAGGTGATGACGAGTCGATGTGGGTAGAGATGCCGGTGAAGTTCCGCGGTGGTGGTCCGGTGACGTTGAAGATCGAAGTGGATCTGGGATTGATATTGGAGGGTCGGGATCCGGCGCGGGAGGCGAACGCGACGCATTCGCGCGAGGGTGACGGGATGGCGGTGGAGTTGAAGCGGAAAGCGCGTGGGGCGTTCCGGGTGACGGGTGTGACCTACGATCTTTTCCAGGTTCCAGAGGTGACGGCGGATGCGGTTGCGCCGTTGCCGCCGGGAACGAAGGCCTATCAGATGGAAGTTACCCAGCGGTTTCCACAGATCACGCTTCCGGCGGACAATCCGCTGACCGAGCAGGGGGTGGCTTTGGGAAGGCGGTTGTTTTCCGACCCGATTTTATCGGTCAACGAGAGCCTGTCTTGTGCGTCGTGTCATCATGAGTCTGCGGCGTTTTCCGATCCGCGCCGGGTGAGTTTGGGGGCGTTGGGGCAGAGCGGCACGCGGCATTCGATGCCGTTGTTCAATCTGGCGTGGGCGCATGAGGGGCTGTTCTGGGATGGCCGGGCGAAGAATTTACGGGAGCAGGTGTTGATGCCCATCACCGATCCAAACGAGATGGGCGAGACTTTGGAGAATGTGATGGGAAAGATCCGGAACGATGATGCTTATCTATCAGAATTTGCGGGTGCCTTCGGTGAGGAGGGTGTGACCGAGCAGACCTTGGCGAAGGCGTTGGAGCAGTTTCTCATCACGAGGATCAGCCAGGACTCGAAGTTCGACCGGGCGGTGCGGAAGCAGGCGGAGCTGACCGAGCAGGAGAAGCTGGGGCTCAGCCTGTTTGTCACCGAGCATGATCCTTCGCGTGGTTTGCGTGGGGCGGATTGTTTCCACTGCCATGGCGGCACCTTGTTCACGGACAACCGGTTTCATAACAACGGACTGACGCTGGAGGAATGGGACATCGGACGAATGAAGGTGAGTGGGGATCCGGCGGATCGGGGGAAATTCAAGACTCCGTCGTTGCGGAATATCGATCTAACAGCACCTTACATGCATGACGGGCGGTTTGCGACGCTGGAGGAGGTCGTGGAGCATTACAACAGTGGTGTGGAGCGGGCCGAGACGCTGGATCCGAATCTGGCGAAGCATCCCAGCGGCGGTTTGGGACTTAGCGAGGAGGAGAAGGCGGCGTTGGTTGCATTTTTGAAGACACTCACCGATTCGACTTTCAACGAGGAATCCAACAACAACAACCAAGCCGCGAGTTCGCCCCCGCAACCGGCACCATGAAGCATCCACTGCGTCCATTTTTTTATCTCCTTGGTTCGATCCTTTCCGCCGTTGCCGGTGAGGATGGGCACACGATTGATGATCCATTGGCAGCGGAGGCCGCGTTGCTGACCTCGGGATTCACGGCTCCCGCGTTGACGATATCGGACCCGACCGGCAACGGATCGTGGGGTCCGGTGATCCCATGGACGCCGCACATTCCGGTGACGGCGGCGACGCTTCCGGATGGCCGTTTGCTGACCTTCGCGTCCAACCAGAGGACGACCTTTCCGGGAGGGCCGGAGTTTACCTATTCGGCGGTCTGGGATCCGAAGACCGGGATTTTCACCGAGATCAATAACACAAGGCATGATATGTTTTGCGGTGGGACCGCGATGCTGCCGGATGGACGTGTGGTGATCAATGGCGGGCGTGCGACCACCGTGCTTTCGAGCATTTTCGATTTCCGGACGAACCAGTGGAATGCGCTTCAGAACATGAATGATCCGCGCTGGTACAATCCGAGCGTGGCGATGCCGGATGGTACGGTTTTCACCGTAAGTGGAAGTGGCGGGTCCAACACGGCGGAGTTATGGAATTCGTCGACCGGTTGGAGGCGATTGACGGGGGTTAATTGGTCTGCGGTGACCAGCCAGCCGGGGTATATCAACATTTGGCATCCGTTTCTGGCGTTGGCGCCGAACGGGCGGTTGTTTCATTTCGGTCCAACAGATGTGATGAACTGGGTGAACACGAGCGGTTCCGGATCGCTGACGGCATCCGGCCAGAATGTTCCGGGCACGCATTATCCAAAGGAGGGTGCGTGGGCGATGTATGATGAGGGTCGCATTCTGATTGCGGGTGGGGGTGCAACGACGACAAACAACAGCTCGGACTCGACGACGGGGGTCAGCACCAGGGTTGCCTATACGGTTGACTTGAACCCAGCGGTGCCTGTGGTGGCTCCGGCGAATCCGATGCAGTTCGCGCGGCAGTTTGCGAATTCGGTGGTTCTGCCGAGCGGGGAGGTTTTGGTGATCGGTGGCAACACGAGCGATCTCAAATTCAATGATACGGGATCGGTATTGGCTGCGGAGTTATGGAATCCGCGGACGGGGAATTGGCGAACGCTTTCGAGCATGAGCGTGCCGCGGAATTATCATTCGGTGGCTTTGCTGCTTCCTGACGGTCGGGTTTGGTCGGGTGGTGGTGGTTTGGGCGGGAACGCGGCGGATCATCGGGACGCGCAGATTTTCACTCCGCCGGCGTTGTTTGCGGCAAATGGTTCGCTGGCCACGCGGCCGGTGATTCATGCCGGGCCGACGCAGATCGGGCTTGGGACGCAGTTCACGGTGCAGGCCACGCCGGGATTGTCGAAATTTTCATTCATCCGGATGTCGGCGATCACTCATTCGGTGAACACGGATTTGAGATATCTCACGTTGCCATTTGTTGAGACGTCGCCGGGGAATTATCTGATTACGGGACATGCGAACTCGAATGTGATGTTGCCGGGTTATTGGATGCTCTTCGGGTTGGATGGGAACAGCGTCCATTCCGAGGCGAAGATCATCCAGGTGTCTTTGAATGCGAATTTGACGATCAGCAATCCCGGGGACCAACAGAGCGTGCAGGGCGAGCCATTGTCGCTGCCGATTTCCATTTCCTCGCTGCCATCGGCGACGATCCGGTATTCCGCAACGGGATTGCCGGGCGGGCTTGCGATTGATCCGGTGACGGGGGTGATTTCGGGAACGATCACCGGATCTGCCGGAAGTTATTGGACGACGATCTTTGCGACCCCTAACAGCGGAGGAGTGGTCAACACGGGGTTCAACTGGACGGTGTTGTTGCCCAATCTCGGCAATGGCCGGATACTTCGCGAGTGGTGGCAGGGGCCGACGGGAGCAGCGTTGACCGATCTGACCAACAACGCGGCCTATCCGGCGAATCCGACGGGCCGGGATTTCATCAACCAGTTCGAGTGTCCGGTGAACTGGAGTGACAACTATGGGCAGCGTGTTCGCGGTTATGTGCATCCTTCGGTGAGCGGGCAGTATCGGTTCTGGATTGCGGGAGATGACGAGTCGCGGCTTTTGTTAGGAAGCAATGAGTTTCCCGAGAGTGCGGTGAACATTGCGAGCGTGCCATCGTGGTCGAATTCCCGGGAGTGGACGAAGTTCAGCCAGCAGGCATCTGGATTGATCACGTTGGAAGCAGGGAAGAAGTATTACATCGAGGCGCTGATGAAAGAGGGTGGCGGTGGAGACAATCTTGCGGTGGGTTGGCAGCCGCCGGGGGCCTCGGGGATTGAAGTGATTCCCGGGCAGTTTCTTTCGCCATTTGAACCGGCCCGCACACCGCTTGCGGCGTGGTATCTGGATGAGCCGGTGTGGAATGGAACCGCGGGGGAGGCCAAGGAGGTGGTGGGTCGATTGAGCAACCTTCAGGGGCGTTCGATCAATGGGGCGGTGACGGCGGCGGACGGTCCGGCGCTTGAGGGGAATCCCGGCACGGGGCGCAGTGGTGTTTTCAATGGCGGTGGATATGTTGAGGTGCCCTATCAGACGGGGCTGAGCCCGAATGATTTCACGGTTTCCGCCTGGGTGCGTCCCACGACGCTGACGAGTGGTGATTGGCGTGGGGTGGTGGTTTGCCGGCAATCGGTGAGCGGATCGTTGCGTGGATATGGGCTGTATCTTGCGACGGATGGGCAGTTGATGTTTTTCACCGGCGGATCGAGCTGGAACAGCCTAACAGGAACGGCGCTTGCGCCGGGGCAGTGGTCGCATGTGAGTGCGACGTTCCGGACGACATCGGTATCCGGGACTGTGCGTACGGGTGTTAGGCGGATTTTCGTGAACGGAATCCAGGTGGCGCAGGACACCGGGACCTATTCGGTGCCGACGGATGCGAAGTGGCTGATCGGTGCTTCGGAGCTGAACGGATCGGCCGGGCATTTCATGCTTGGGAGGATTGATGAGGTGAGGCTCTACAGCAGCCCTATGGGTGCCGAGGATGTGGGTGCAGTGATGGGCTTGCGGCATCGGTTGAATTTCCCGCCTGTAGTGAATCCGCCAGGGAATCTGGCGAGCACGGTGGGATCGGTGATTTCGCAACCGATTACCGCGTCGGATCCGGATGGAGAGTCGATGACGTTCTCGGCGAGCGGACTGCCGGATGGATTGGGGATTTCCGCGACATCGGGGATCATTTCCGGAACGCCGAACCGGATTGGTGATTTCGCGGTCACGGTGAGGGCGACGGATGTTAGATGAGACAGCGGGACGGCGAGTTTCACCTGGTCGGTGGTGGTGAATCTAACGGTTGAGCCGAACCCAGGACGGGCTGTGCCGGTTTCGTCGTTGGTTCAGTTCTCGGCATCGAGCAATGGCGGGAAGAATCCGGTATTCCGGTGGGACTTCGGTGATGGATCGCCGGATACCGACTATTCGGCGAGTTCGTCCGCCTCGCATGTTTATGCGAATCCGGGTCGGTATCTAGTGACGGTGACGGCGACGGATGACACCGGGCGGACGGTGACGCGGAGTTTCCATCAGGCGATCCACGCGCCTCTAACAAGCCGGAGGCCGCGGGCATCGTCGTCCATTCTGCATGATGGCAGCAACCGGGTGTGGGTGGTGAATCCGGATCATGGATCGGTGAGTGTGATCCATGCCTCCAACCGGACGCGGATTGCGGAGATCGCAACCGGTGATGGTCCGCGTTGTATTGCGCTTGGGCCGGACGGGAACCTTTGGGTGACGCATGTGCATGATGCGACGATTGCGGTGGTGGATGCGGGAACGTTGGAAGTGATGCGGACGATTTCCCTGCCAGGCGGGAGCCGGCCATTCGGGTTGGTTTTTTCTCCGGTCGAGGCGATTGCGTATGTGGCGCTGGAGGATGGCGGGAAGGTTCTGAAGCTGGATGCGGTTACCGGATCGGTTCTAACATCGATCGAAACGGGGATTCATGTGCGGCATCTATCCATCTCGGCGGATGGCATGCGGTTGTATGGCAGCCGTTTCGTGACGCCGCGATTGCCGGGTGAGGAGACTGCTGTGGTGGATGCGAGCAGTGCTGGGGGTGAGGTTTTGGTGATCAATCCAGCGGCGGGGACGGTTGAGCGGACGATTGTTTTGCGGCACAGCGATGCGGCGGACACCGCGATTTCCTCGCGGGGTGTTCCGAACTATCTGGGTGCTGCGGTCATTTCGCCGGATGGCTTGAGCGCGTGGGTGCCATCGAAGCAGGACAACATCAAGCGGGGTGTTTTGCGTGACGGGCAGGTCCTGACGCATGACATGACGGTGCGTGCGATCGCCTCGCGGATCAATCTGGTGAGCCAGACGGAGGATACGGGTGCGCGGGTGGATTTCGACAATGCGGGTGTGCCGAGTGCCGCGGTTTTCGATTCATCGGGGAGTTATGCGTTCGTTGCGTTGGAAGCGAACCGGATGGTGGCGGTGATTGATGTTTGGAATCGTGTGGAGATCGTTCGATTCGACACCGGAAGGGCTCCACAGGGGTTGACGTTGTCGCCGGATGGAGGGACGTTGTTTGTGCAGAATTTCATGGATCGGACGGTGAGTGTCCACGATGTGGGTTCGATTCTGTTAGGTGTTACTTCGGCACCGCCTGCTCCGGTGGTGGTATCGACTGTTTCGTCGGAAGTGCTTTCGCCCGAGGTTTTTGCCGGCAAGCAGTGGTTTTATGACGCGCGGGACAGCCGTGTGGCTTTCCAGGAATACATTTCGTGCGCGGCTTGTCACAACGATGGCGGGCATGACGGGCGGGTTTGGGATTTCACGGGGTTCGGAGAAGGTTTGAGGAACACGATCACGTTGCGCGGGCATGGCGGGACGAGGCAGGGGCCGTTGCATTGGAGCGGAAATTTCGATGAGGTGCAGGATTTCGAGAATCAGATCCGGGGATTTGCGGGTGGTCAGGGTTTAATCGCCTCAGGATCGCCGCATGCGCCGATGGGGGCTCCGAACTCCGGGCGAAGTGCGGATCTGGATGCGCTTGCGGCGTATGTGCAATCGTTGAGCGAGAATGGAAGGAGTCCGTTCCGCGAGCCGGGTGGCGGGCTTTCCGCGTCCGCCGCTGCGGGTGAGTTGGTTTTCCGTAGCTTAGATTGTGCGTCATGCCATGGTGGGGACGAGTTCACCAACAGCGCGTTGGGGGTTTTCTCGGACATCGGAACGCGGAAGGCTTCGTCGGGGGGGCGGTTGGGTGGATTACTCAGCGGGTTTGATGTTCCGACGCTTCGCGGGTTGTGGAGCACGGCTCCGTATTTGCATGACGGGTCCGCCGCAACGTTGGCGGAAGCGGTGTTGGCGCATGAAGGGATCCAGATTTCCCAGCAAGACCTCGCCGATCTAACAAGCTATTTGGCGAGCATCGATGATGCTCCGGTGAGGGCACCGGAATCGGTGAAGCGGTATGCGGGTTGGAGGGATCTGACCCCGGGTTCGGGAGCGCCTGATGAGAACGGGGATGGGGATCTTGCGGAGAATTTGTTAGAGTTTGCGCTTGGCGGGTTGCCGGGGAGTGGCGCGACGCCGTTTGGGGGGCAGGTGAGGCTGGGCTTTGAGGGTGGCGGGGTTTCGCTGGTTGTTGAGCATCCTGCGGGCTTGCATGGGATCACCTATCAGGCGTTGGTCAGTCCCGATCTGGTGACGTGGACGGAGATCAACGCATCCACGGCGGTGGTTGCCGGTGGGAAGGTTGTCCGCACGTTCCCTGATCTTGATGAGGTGCCGGGGCTTTCCCCTGATGAAGGATTTGTCCGGCTCAAGGTGACAGGGTATGGTCATTCGGCGATGACATTGCCGTTGGGATTGAAAGCGGTTTCGCTGGGTGGTTCGTCGCGGACGATTGGGATTCCATTCCGTGAGACGCCGGTGTTTTCGTCGCGGGTGACCGGGATGAACGGGTTGGAGGTTCAGGTGGCGGGGACTCCTGTGGTGGACTCTGGTTTCCGTGGCTGGATCGAGGTGATCGAAGGGGTGCATGAGGGACATCGGTTTGATGTGGTTTCCACGGGTGCGGGTGTGATCACGCTGGCAGCGGCGTCGGCGATCCATACCGGAGAGATTCCCGATCTAACGGGATGTCGCATCGTGCTGAGCGCGCATCACCGGATGGGTTCGGTTTTCCCGAAAGAGTTGTTCAAGGGCTCGACAAATCCATCGGCAGCGGACCAGTTGCAGTTCTATCAGAATAGCGGGACGGGCGGGCAGTTCCAGCTTTACTACCTGCTGGATGCGAGGCCGGGGAATCCGACGAACCAGTGGCGGGCGTTCCTGCCGGGTGGCGGGGATCAAGGTGGGCGGATCATTGCTCCGGGCGAGGGTGTTTTGTTGAAACGTCCTGCCGGGGCCGCGCCGGTCCGTCTGATTCTAACAGGGCAGGTGCGTGGCAACGATTTCATCCAGCCGCTGCGCCGCGGGGTGAATCTGCTGGCGGCTCCGTTTCCGGTGGCGATGTCGCCGAGGCAGCGGGGAATGCTGGATGTGGCGTCGGGTTGGCGGGCTTCGACCAATTTGAATTCCGCAGACCAGTTCGAGATTTATCAGGATGGAGCGTTCCGTATTTTCTATCTGCTGGATCATCCCACGCAGGTGGATCAGTGGCGTGAGGCGGTGGGAGGTAGTCCGAGTTACAATGCCGTGAGGATTCTGGATTCGGCGCAGGGGTTGTTCATCAAGCGGGGTGATGAGCGTTTGACGCACCGGGTTTCGGTGCAGTGGGGGCCTTGATTTGGGGAAGGCGAGTAGTTTTCCAGGTCTTGAGGATGGGTTGCGGGATGATGCGGGTTTGGGGATTCCGGGTTCAGGGAGTTCTTGTATGGGGCGGTGGGCAGGATAGTGTGGGGCATGACTTGGCCGGAACCTGAGACGATCGCCGCGGTGGGGGCGATGGCTTTGCTGTTAGGGCATGTGTTGGGGGGGGTGCATGTGTTGCATGCGCTGATGCATGTGCGGACCTCGCAGGGGACGATCGCGTGGGTGATTTCGCTGCTGACGTTTCCGTTGTTCGCGGTACCGCTTTATTGGGTGGTGGGGCGGACGAAGTTCACGGGTTATGTGAGGGGGCGGCGTGCGGAGGATGAGCGGTTGCGGACATTGGCGGAGGAGATGCACCGGCGGTTGAGGCATTTCAGGATCGACATTCCGGAGGATGATTTGTTCGAGCGTGCGGCGGAGACGTTGGGCGGCTTGCCGTTCACGCGTGGGAACGAGTTGCAGTTGCTGATCGATGGGGAGGAGACGTTCCGTGAGGTGTTCAAGGCGATGGCCTCGGCGGAGAAGTATCTGTGTGTGAATTTCTACATCGTGAAGAATGATCGGGTTGGTTCGAAGTTCCAGCAGGCGTTGATGGAGCGGGCGAGGGCGGGGGTGCGGGTGATGTTCCTTTTTGATGAGATCGGTTCGCACAAGTTTCCGCGGCGGTATTTGGCGGAGTTGCGGGATGCGGGGGTGGAGTGCATGCCGTTCGGGACGAACCGGCATTGGTGGTCGCGCTTGCAGATCAATTTCCGGAACCATCGGAAGATTGTGATTGTTGACGGCAAGGAGGCGTTCATCGGAGGGTTGAATGTGGGTGATGAGTATCTCGGGCGGGATCAGAAGTTCGGGGCGTGGCGGGATACGCATTTGAAGTTGCGGGGGCCTGCGGTGCAGGCGGTGCAGCTGGTGTTTCTGGAGGATTGGTTCTGGGCAGCGGGGAAGGTGTTGGATTTGCAATGGGGCAACCTGCCGGAGACGGCGGACCAAGTGGCGGCGATCATTCCGACGGGGCCTGCGGATCCGGTTGAGTCCTGGCAATTGATCGTGGCGGAGGCGGCGAACACGTCGCGGCAGAGGCTTTGGATCGCGTCGCCTTATTTTGTTCCGGATGAGGGTGTTCTCACCGCGTTGCAGACTGCGGCGCTGCGCGGAGTGGATGTGCGGATCCTGCTGCCGGCGAAGCCGGATCATCTGTTAGTGTGGCTTTCGATGTTTTCCTATTACGAGCAGGCAATTCCGTATGGGGTGAAGTTGTATCGGTATGAGCGGGGATTTCTGCATCAGAAGGTGATGTTGATCGACAGCCGGTTGGCGGCGGTGGGGACGGCGAATTTGGACAACCGGTCGTTCCGGTTGAATTTCGAGATCATGGCGTTTTCGCCGGACGGGGCGTTCGTGGATGAGATCGATCACATGTTGACGATTGATTTCACGCATGCGCGTGAGGCGAAGGTTGAGGAGTTCACTGGGCGGTCGATTTTTTTCCGTGCTGCGTGCCGTGCGGCGAGGTTGTTGGCACCGGTGCAGTGAGTGGCGGTTCACCATCGCGCTTGCCGCCGCTGCCGTGGCGGGCTATTTGGTGTGCATGAAGCCCATTGGATTTCTTGTGTGTGCGGTCTTGAGTTTTGCGGCGTGTTCGCCCGGCAATCCCACGGTTCCGCAGGCTGCTGCGGCGTCGAATTTGAGTGCGGCGCAGAAGGAGACGATCGGCCGGAAGATTTGGCAGAACGAGTGTGGCGGGACGGTGAGCGGGTTGACGACCTGGAATGCGGGGGAGGAGTTTCCTTCGCTGGGGATCGGGCATTTCATCTGGTATCCGGCGGGGTTCAACGGGCGGTTTGAGGAGAGCTGGCCTTCGTTTATTGCGTTCGCTCGGCAGCGGGGTGCGAATCCGCCGGCGGTGGCGATGGAGCGGCATAGTCCTTGGAGGTCGAAGGCGGAGTTTCAGAATGATTTCAATGGGGCGCGGTTGAGCGGTTTGCGGGCGTGGCTTTCCTCGACGGTGACGTTGCAGACGGATTTCATCATTGCGCGTTCGCGTGCGGCGTTGCCGAAGATTTTGGCTGCGGCGCCGGCATCGGAGCGGTCGCGGATCGGGGCGAACTATCAGAAAGTGGCGACGACGACGCATGGGACCTATGCGTTGATTGATTATGTGAATTTCAAGGGCGAGGGGATCAACGTGAGCGAGCGTTACAACGGTCGGGGTTGGGGTTTGCTGCAGGTGTTGGGGGAGATGCGAGATGTTTCGGCAGGGCCTGCGGCGGCGTCGGAGTTTGCGGCGGCGGCGAAGCGGGTGTTGGATCGGCGGATTGCGAATGCGCCGGCGGATCGTGGGGAGGGGCGTTGGCGAGAGGGTTGGCGCAACCGTTGCAGCACTTACGGGCGTCCGCTTTGATTCGATCTAACAAAAAATTTACCATGCTTATTTCATCCACGGAAACGATCGGCGGCCGGACGGTGGTGCAGACACTTGGCATGATCAACGGCAGTGCGGTGTGGTCGAAGAATTTCGGCCGGGACATCATGGCCGGGCTAAAGACTTTGGTTGGCGGAGAGATCCGCGGCTATACGGAGATGATCATTGAGGCGCGCCAGGTGGCGACGCAACGGATGGTGCAACAGGCGCAGCAGATGGGTGCGGATGCGATTGTCGGTGCGCGTTTCACGACGAGTTCGGTGATGCAGGGGATGACGGAAGTGGTGGCATTCGGGACGGCGGTTAAGCTTTCCGCGCCGGTCGCGCCACCTTTGCTTGGTTGAGGCGGTCAGGCGACGAAGAGTCCGGCGATGGCGGCGCTGGTGAGGTTGGCGAAGGTGGCGGCGGCGACGGCTTTGAGGCCGAGTCGTGCGATTTCACCGCGGCGGGTGGGGGCCATGCCGCCAAGTCCGCCTAACAGGATTGCGATGGAGGAGAGGTTGGCGAATCCGCAGAGGGCGACGGAGGAAATGGCGACGGCTTTGGCGCTCATGGTTTCCTTGATGCCGACGAGTTGGAGGTAGGCGACGAATTCGTTGAGCACGAGTTTTTGGCCGATGAGGCTGCCGCCTTCGATGGCGTCTTTCCATGGGATTCCAATGATCCAGGCGACGGGTGAGAACAGCCAGCCGAGGATGGCCTGGAGGCTCCATCCGGTTTGATGGAACCATCCGCCGATGCCGCCGAGGATGAGGTTCACGAGAGCGATGAGGCCGACGAAGGCGAGCAGCATGGCACCGACATTGAGGGCGAGTTTGAGGCCGGTTCCGGCACCGAGGGCGGCGGCGTCGACGACGTTCACCGGTTTGTCATCGCCTTCGGCGAATTCCAGTTTTACCTCCACGGGTTCGTCCACTTCGGGTTTCATCATTTTGGCGAACAAGAGGCCGCCGGGTGCGGCCATGAACGAGGCTGCGAGGAGGTATTTCATTTCCACGCCGAGCTGCGCGTATCCGGCGAGGACGGATCCGGCGATGCTTGCGAGGCCGCCGACCATCACGGCGAAGAGCTCCGACGAGGTCATTTTGGGAATGTAGGGTTTCACCACCAGAGGGGCTTCGGTTTGGCCGACGAAGATGTTGGCGGCGGCGGACATCGATTCGGAGCGGCTAGTCCCTAACAGCTTTTGGAGGCCGCCGCCGATTAGGAGGATGATCCACTGCATGATGCGGAGGTGATAGAGCACCGCGATGAGGGAGGAGAAGAAGATGATCATCGGGAGGACGCGGAAGGCGAAGATGAAGCCGATTTTCGTGGCCGGATATCCATCGCCGAGGGGTTGGTCGTTGACGAGGGGGCCGAAGAGGAAGTCGACGCCTTGTTTGCCGGCACCGATGGCATCGCTGACGCGGGTGCTGAGCCAATCGAGCGCGGCTTGTCCTTGCGGCACGCCGAAGACGAGCAGGCCGATGCCGATTTGCAACGCGAAGGCGATGCCGACGGTGCGCCAGCGGATCGCCTTGCGGTTGTCGGACATTGCCCAAGCCAAACCTAACAGAGCGATGATTCCCAGCAATCCGGTCATGTGCGGAGGGTTAACGCATTCGCTGTGCCACGTGAAGCACGGAAGCCGGGAATGTTTGGTTGGATGGGCTGAGGGTGGGGTTACTCGCCTTTGATCCAGATTTTGCTGCCGGTGAAATCGTGGAGGGCTTCCCAGTCGACGAAGGTTTGTCCGCCGATGAGGCCGTCGATGCCGTCCGGGATGCCGTTGATGGGTGCGACGAGGAATTCGACGCCTTTGACGGTTGCTTCGCCGTTGCCGATTTTATCGGGATTGACGGTGCCGACGATCTGGCCGCCGCCGGTTGCGGGTTTCATGGTGAGGCCGAGTTTTTCGACGGAGGGTTGGTGGAGGACGGGTTGGCCGTTGCGGTGGTCGACGAGGAATTTGGCCTCTTTGCCGTCGATTTGGAGGGAGACGATGAGGTTTCCTTCCTTCATTTCGGTGGGGAAGGGGACGAAGCCTTTGGCGGCGAGGATTTCTGCGGGGTCGAGTGCGGCGAGGCGGAGTTTCTTGTCTTCGGGTGATTCCCAGACTTTCACGAAGAGCTGGTCGGCATCGGAGAGTGAGGCGAGCGGGACCTTGAGGGTTTTGCCGTCGGCGAGTTTGAGTTCCACCTCCTTGTCGTTTTTGGAGACGATTTCCGCTTCGATTTTTTTGCCATTGCGGCCGACGAACTCTCGGGCGTGGAGTGGGGAAAGAGCCGCGATCAGGCTGACGAGGGCGAGCAGCGGTGAAATGCGGGAGATTGTTGTGGTCATGACCGCAGGGAATGGCAGCGGTTTCGGTCTGTCAAAGTCAAAGCACGGCTGGTGGGCGCTGGAAATGAGGTTGCGCTGGCAAAGAAGAAGGCGCGGACCCGTTTCCGGACCCGCGCCTGATCACTATCCCCCCCGTGCGGTTTGGTTGGCTTTGATGCGACTTGGTTTCCCCCCGGAACCCAAGCCACGCCGGACAAACCGTCGAGGTGGGCGAAAAGTGGCTGATTGCTTTGGAAATGCAAATCATTAATGAAGGTTCTGGAATTTTCTCTAACAGGGTTTTGTTGGGTGGGTTTGTTGGGGTTGAGGGTGGTGGGTTAAATTGCGGGTTTTCAGTGGGTTGTGGAGTTGGCTTCTTGGGGCTTGGGAGAGTCGTGTGTGTGTGGTTGAGATGGTTCCTGCTCTGAGGTGGCTGGCTGCTTCGGCGTCTTCGGTTCTTTGGTCGTGGAGGCGGTTGGAGCGGGACATTTTTACGTGGGATTTTTCAACGGCTTCGAGGCACTTGGCGGTGATGAGGTCGCCTTTTTTGACGACGTCTTCAACCTCCTCGGTGCCGCCTTCGGCGAGTTCGAGATGTGAATTGGGCCGTCCTTGCCGGGGAGCACTTCCATGAACGCGCTCGACAGGTCCGTGAAGCAAACCCGATCATCCCGGCGGTTAGTTGGACATGTCCCATCCACGAAGATACCTCATTGAGCCCCTTGACCCGTTGAAGCAAAGGCGGGAGGAGTTCGATTGTGGTGTTGAGGCGTTGAACGACTACTTGAAGAAGCGGGCGCGGAAGGAAATGGATGCGGGTTTGTCAGTTTGTTTTGTGGCGGTTCCTGAAAGTGATCCAGGGTGCATCGCCGGATTTTACACCCTTTCCGCAGCGACGATCCTGACGACCACGTTGCCGGAGACCGTGACCAAGAAACTGCCTCGATATGGGGAGTTTCCAGCAATTCTTCTGGGACGCTTGGCCCGCTCGATTGCTTTCAAGGGACAAGGATTGGGGGAACGCCTGATGATGAGTGCGTTTGTTAGAGCTGCCCATGCAGCGGAGGATGTGGCCTCGTGGGCGATTGTTACCGATCCGAAAGATGAAAACGCACGGCGCTTTTACAAAGATTTCGGGTTTTCCGAGCTAGGGGCGAATCGGCTTTTGATCACCATGAAGCAGGTGAAAACCCTGCTTTGGTCTAAAGCTCCGTGACCGTTTCCTGATGGAGCTTGAGCGCCTTGGCGAAGCGTTTGGTGGGCTTTGTCGGAGGAGCGAGAAGTGCTTCCACAAAACGCCGGGACTCGGACTCGTTCAGTTGGATGGAATCGTGGCGGCGAATGACTTCCTGCGCTGCATCACGAAGGTGGGAAACCACAAACGACGCGACGGATGATCCCTCCAAGGCCGCCGCGCGGTTGAGCAACGATTTGTCCTCCGGAGTGATCCGGGCGACGAGCCGGTCCGTACGGCGGGGATCTTTTTGCAAGGTTGCCATGCCGGGAATGTGTGCCGGATTGTGCCACAAATCAATGTTTTTCAAACCAGAGCTTGGGGTTGGACTTTCTGTTTTGCTGCGGAATGGATTCCGCACCCCAATAAAAAACCGGCGCTTCCTTTCGGAAACGCCGGTTGATTGAGTGGGTCTAACGGATTTTTGGAACGTTAGTCCGCGATGAGCGGGGTGACGGTTTCCTCGACGGCGTGCTCGGCGGCTTTTTGGTCGCGGAGCCAGGCGCGGCGGGACATTTTGACACGTCCTTTTTCGTCCACGCCGAGGCATTTGGCGGTGACGAGGTCGCCTTTTTTGACGACGTCTTCGACTTTCTCGGTGCGGCCTTCGGCGAGTTCAGAGACGTGGATGAGGCCGTCCTTGCCGGGGAGCACTTCCATGAACGCGCCGAAAGCGGTGATGGAAACGATCTTGCCGGTGTAGACTTTGCCCACTTCGATCTCCTGGAACATGCGCTCGATCATCGACTTGGCGCGCTCCAGACCTTCGGCCTTGGAGGCGTAGATGTGGACGGTGCCATCGTCCTCGATGTTGATTTCGGCGCCGGACTCGGCCTGGATGCCCTTGATGTTCTTGCCGCCAGGTCCGATGAGTTCGCCAATGCAGTCCGCAGGGATCTTGAGGGAAACGATGCGGGGTGCGTGCGGGCTGAGTTCCTTGGGCTCGATGATGGACTCGGCCATCTTGGCGATGACCTTGGTGCGGCCGGCCTTGGCGATGTGGATCGCTTCTTCAAGCATGCTGAGCGGGATGCCCGGCAGCTTGAGGTCGAGCTGGTAGCCGGTGACGCCTTCGTCGGTGCCGCAGAGTTTGAAGTCCATGTCGCCGTAGAAGTCCTCGGAACCGATGATGTCGAGGAGCATCTTGTGCGCCTTGAGGGTGCCGTCTTCGTTGAAATCGGTGACGAGGCCCACGGAGATGCCGCCGACGGGGCGGATCAGCGGGACGCCGGCATCGAGCAGGGCCATGGTGCCCGCGCAGACGGAGGCCATGGAGGTGGAGCCGTTGGATTCCATGACTTCCGAGGAAACGCGGATGGCGTAGGGGAAATCGGCTTCATCCGGGATGACGGGCTCGATGGAGCGCTCGGCGAGCGAGCCGTGGCCGATTTCGCGGCGGTTGATGCCACCCATGCGTCCGCATTCGCCGACGGAGAAGGGAGGGAAGTTGTAGTGGAGGATGAAGCGCTTCTCGTCTTCGCCACCGGCGTAGTTGTCGAAATGTTGTTTTTCGTCAGCTGGGGCGAGAGTGGTGATGGCGAGGGCCTGGGTTTCTCCACGGGAGAAAATGGCGGATCCGTGAACGCGCGGCAGGGTGCCGACTTCGCCGTAGAGCGGGCGGAGTTCGTTGATGCTGCGGCCGTCTGCGCGCACGCCTTTTTCCATGATGGAAATGCGGAAGGCCTTTTTCTGGAGGTATTCGAAGGCTTGCTCGACGTCGAAATCGGTAGCCTCGGGAGCGCGCTCCTTGATGGCGGCTTCGACTTCGTCGCGGAGGGCTCCGACTTTCTTGGCGCGCTCGGTTTTGGTGGGCGCGTAGATGGCGGACTCGATGCGGTCGCCGGCGATTTCGTAGGCGATTTCGAGCAGGTTGTCCTTGGCGACGGTGAGTTCGTAGGCGCGCTTTTCCTTGCCGGCGAGTTTCACGAGTTCTTCCTGTGCGGCGACGAGCTTGACGACGGCGGCTTGGGCGTAGTGGAGGGCTTTGATGAATTCCTCTTCCGGGAGTTCGTCGGCCTGGCCTTCGATCATGATGACGTTTTCCTTGTCGCCCACATAGATGAGGTCGAGGTCGGATTCGGCACGTTGGTCGTGGGTCGGGTTGATGACGAATTGGCCGTCGACTCGGCCGACGCGCACCGCACCGATCGGGCCGGCGAAGGGGATGTCGGAGAGGCAGAGGGCGGCGGAGGCACCGTTCATCGAGAGGATGTCGGAGTCGTTTACGCCATCGGCGCTGAGTAGGATGGCGACGATTTGGGTTTCGTAGAGGTAACCTTTCGGGAACAACGGGCGCAGCGGGCGGTCCGTCATGCGGCAGGTGAGGATTTCCTGTTCGGTCGGGCGGCCTTCGC
>SYAP01000201.1 GCA_005787565.1 Verrucomicrobiaceae bacterium
CGATGCCGCCGCCGACGAGGAACATGGCGGCGGTGCCGAGGACGGAGAGGGTTTTCATGAGGAACGGGGCGGCCCAGAGGATGGCGCGGCCGAGTTTTTGTTGGAGGGCTGCGGCGCGTTGGGTGAGGTAGAGGCCGGCGTCGTCGAGTTTCACGATGCCGGCGACGAGGCCGTAGACGCCGACGGTCATGACGATGGCGATGGCGGAAAGGACGAGGGCCTGGCGCATGAAGTCCTGGCCTTCGACGGTGCCGAGGGTGATGGCGATGATTTCGGCGGAGAGGACGAAGTCGGTGCGGACGGCGCCTTTGATTTTCTGGGCCTCGGATTCGACTTTTTCCTCGGGGGCGGTGGCGGCGAGTTCGGCGATTTCCGCGCCAGCGGCTTCGATGGAGCGGTCCTTGCGGTGGTGGAAGGCGTGGAGGAGTTTTTCGACGCCTTCGAAGCAGAGGTAGAGGCCGCCGATCATGAGGAGCGGGGTGATGAGCCAGGGGATGAAGGTGCTGATGAGGAGGGCGAGCGGGACGAGGATGAGCTTGTTGACGAACGAGCCTTTGGCGACGGCCCAGACGACGGGGAGTTCGCGCTTGGAGACGACGCCGCTGACTTGTTGGGCGTTGAGGGCGAGGTCATCGCCGAGGACGCCTGCGGTTTTGGCGGCGGCTTTTTTGGTTAGGATCGAGACATCGTCGAGGATGGATGCGATGTCATGGAGAAGGGTGAGGAGGGAGCCTGCGGCCATGCGGCGGAGCATGGGGGGAGGGGTGGCTGGGGGCAAATTTTATTGTGGGTGTAAGGCGGAGAGGGGGAAGTGCCGAGTGAGAAGGGGTCGCGTAAAAGGCTTCGCCTCACGCGATGGGCGCGTAAAAGTCTGCGTCTCACGCGATGGGTGCAGAGTGGGTTGGGGTGGGGGGCGGATTCTTTACGAGTTTTGCTGCGATTTATTGGGGAGGAGGATTAGTCGCCGGTGATGGTGATGATGAGGTTGCGTTGGTGGGGGGAGCGGCGGTGTTCGAAGAGGTAGATGCCTTGCCAGGTGCCGAGGGTTAGGCGGTTTTGGAGAATGGGGATGACTTCGCTGGTGCGGGTGAGCGCCATGCGGATGTGGCTTGGCATGTCGTCGGGGCCTTCGCAGGTGTGGGTGAACCAGGGGGTGTTTTCGGGGACGAGGCGGTCGAAGAATTCCTCGAGGTCGTGCCGGGCGTCGGGGTCGGCATTTTCCATGAGTAGGAGAGAGGCGGAGGTGTGCTGGACGAAGACGGTGGCGGTGCCGGTGTGGATGCCGGAGCGGGCGACGATGGCGGCGACTTCGCGGGTGATCTCGATGAGGCCTTTGCGGCGGGTGAGGATGGAGAGGTTTTCGGCGTGGGTGGGCATGGGGGTGGGGGCGATGAGGTCCAACCGTTTTGTTTGTTAGGGCGCGGGGACGGGGAGGGTGATGGGTTGGCCGTGGAAGCGGTCGTCGGGTTGGCCTGTGGCGGGGAGGGTGATGGGGATGGGCTGGGAGAGGACTTGGACGGTGGTTTGGGTGAGGAATTGGGAGACATCGGCGGTGCAGCCGGTGCGGGGGTCTTGGGCGGTGAGGGTGCGGTTGTCCGGCCGCCACATGAGGATGATGGGGTGGGGGCTTTTGAGGAGGGGATTTCCTTCGGTGTCTTTGAGGTCGCCGGGGGCGCGGAAGAAGGCGTGGGTGGTGCCATCCCGGGTGTCGCGAAGGGCTTGGAGTTGGGGGTGGTTTTGGAGTATGGCGACGGGTGGGTTTTCGAGCAGGGTGGTGGCGGGTGAGTCGCCGGTGGTCATGGAGACGAAGTAGGCGGCTTGTGCTTGATGTGGGGTGGTGCCGTGGTTGATGGAGAGATGGAAGATTTTGGCGCGGCGGGTTTCGTGGAGTTTGGTTTGTTGGATGAGGGTGGTTTGTTCCGGGGTGGGGGTGTAGCCGGGTAGTGGGGTGAGGGGGGAGCGGGTGGTGAGGTGGAGGTCGAGGGTTCCGGGTTTTCCAGGGGCGAGCTCGCTGCCGGTGGGGAGGATGAGGTAGGCGATGCCATCGTGGCGGACGAGGTAGCGTTGATCGAGCGGGAGGCTGAGGGATTGGTCCGGGGCGTCGGCGGGGATGGTGAGGGTTTGTCCGTTTTGTCTTGTTAGATGAACGGGTGCGCGCCAATCGCATTGGTTGAGGTTGGTGCGGAAGGAGGTGCCGGGGACGACGTGTTTGGCATCGGTGGCGGTGATGTCTGTGGTGAGGGAGGCGAAGCCGTCCGGGGTGAAGGTGTAGAATTTGAAGTGGTGAGTGGCTTTGGTGTTGGATTCGTATCCCATGGATCCGCGGGTGCCATCGCTGGTGCCGCCGGCGTGGGTGCCGGAGCCGGTGCGGTAGCGGTCGGTGCCCATGAGTTCGTGATCGAGTTGGGTGAGGCCGGGGCGGGCGGCGTAGGCCCAGAGGGCGAGGTCCGCGGGGGCGGTGTTGCCTTTGTAGGAGAAGTGCTGATAGGCGTTTGGTGCGTTGCGGTGGATGTTGGCGTATTCGTTGGCGTGGCGCATGAGGGCGGTGAAGCCATCGCCGTAGCCCATGTTCCAGGGGAGTGCGCCGGCGAAGGTTTCGGGGCCGGCGATGAGAGGGGAGAGCATTTTGGCTTCGATGTAGAAGTCGGCTCCGCGTTGGTTGGAGGCGAGGGTTTTGTAGTGGAAGCGGTGGCCGGTGATGGAGTTTTCGGGGTTTTTGGCGACGCGTTCGATGAGGGCATCGAGGTCGGCTCGGTCTGCGGGTGCGATGGATGGGCCGGCGCGTTCGATGAGGAAGCGGGCGTGATCCGCGGCGATGCGGCTGGTTTGTTGGCCGGGGTTTTTGTGGCCGTTGTGGCGACCGTTGATGAGGAAGGAGTAGGTGTCTTTGTAGAGGAACCATTCGTAGGCGGCTGGGTAGCGGGCGAGGCGGTGGATTTGATCGGCGCTGATGGCCCATGGGGTTCCGGGGTAGCGGCCGATGCCGATGCGGCGGAACCAATCGCTGCCGTATCCGGAGAGGTGGAGTTGGCGGCCGTTGACGTTGTGGAAGCAGACGGTGCCATCGGCGTAGAGGACTTCGTGGCCGCCGGGGGCGAAGCGGAACTGGGTGTCTAACAGGGTAGTGGCGCCGTCGTAGGCGTAGGGGCTGTCGAGGATGATGGCGGCGGGGCCGATGGCACCGGAGAAGTTGTGGGTGTCGCTGTAGCAGTCGTTTGCGCCGCCGCAGGCATCGGTGAGGCCGCCGCGTCCGCTGACGGTGGCGGTGACGTATGAGGCGATGAGGGCGCGGGCGCGGAGGGAGGGGATTTGGAGGGCGGGGTGGTTTTCGGTGACGGAGAGGAAGGGTGCGGCGGCTTGATAGGCGGCGAGGTCCTCGCCACGGGTGCATGCGGCGAAGGAGGGGTGGGCGGGGCTGAGTTTGCCGGTGCGGATGGCATCGATGCGGGCGTGGATGAGATCGAAGGCGGCTTGGGCCACGGCGGGATCTCCGGCGTGGCGGGTGCCGTGGAGGTAGATTTCCGTTAGAGGGCGGAGGGAGTGGATGGCTTCGGGTTTCTCGGCGGAGGGGGGAGTGGGGATTGATTCGTCCGGGAGATCGCGGGTGGTGCGGTTTGGCGAGCGGTGGGCGAACTGGCCGGTGAGTTTGGCGAGGGGGCGCTCGCGGGAGACGTCGACGGGATGGAAGAGGGCTTCCATGGGGACGGGGACGGGCTTTTCCGAGCCGGGGGTTTTCCAGAGGAGGAGTGAGTCGAGTTGTTGGCGATCGGGGTGATTGGCGGTGATGAGTTCGAATGTTAGAGGGGCGAGGGTGGGGGTGGGGACTTCGAGGGTGAGGGTGCCGGGTTGGGTGAGGGTGGCGGATTTTCCGGCGATGGTGAGGGTGGCGGGTTGGTTGATTTCGAGGGTGA
>SYAP01000202.1 GCA_005787565.1 Verrucomicrobiaceae bacterium
CCCGCCATCTACCACTGCATCTCCCGCGTCGTCGACAAACGCTTCGCCTTCGGCCCCGACGAAAAGGAAAAACTCCGCACCTTCATGCGCATGTATGAAAACTTCTCCGGCAACCGCATCCTCACCTACTGCTTCATGTGCAACCACATCCACCTGCTCGTGGAAATCACTCCCCGCCCCCACAACGGCCTATCAGATCAGGAACTCCTTGACCGCCTGAGACACATCCAATCCCAAGCACAGGTCGCCCTCGTCGCCAAAGAACTCGCCGATACCCGCAAATCCATCGCCGATGGCATCATGAAGAACCCCGACACATATCTCCGCGCCATCCACGACCGCTTCACCTGGCGCATGCACGACCTCTCCCAATTCATGCAGGGCTTCCTCCAACGCTACTCCATGTGGCACAACGCCAAACACAAACGCTCCGGCCACCTCTGGGAAGACCGCTTCAAAAGCGTCATCGTCGAGGACGGAGTCGCCGCTCAAACCATATCCGCCTACATCGACCTCAATCCCGTCCGCGCAGGCATCGTCAGCGACCCTTCCGACTATCGCTGGAGCGGCTACGGCGAAGCCATCGGCGGCGGCCCAAGAGGCAACGGAAAAAAAGCGAGAGCCGGACTTGTTAGAGCCATGCGGGCCCACCGCGGCATCGGCGCCGACGACTCTCTCTGGAAAAACAATGTCGCCAAGGAATACCGCAAACGCCTGTTGTTAGGCTCCGGCGAAACCATCGAACAACGGATCGAAAACAAAGGAAAACTGCGCAAAATCACCAAACGCAAGGACATGTCCGCCGCAGAACTCCAAGCGGCGAGAGCCAAACTCCTCGAAGCCGAGGACAAATCCATCAGCGAAATTCCCTTCGCCCAAATCCTGCGATGCCGCATCCGCTACTTCACCGATGGCGCAGTCATCGGCAGCCGCGAATTCGTCAACAACACCTTCCAGAATGCCCGCCACCGCTTCGGCCCCAAACGCAAGGATGGCGCAAGAAAACTCAAAGGAGCCGCCTACCCCGCCGCACATCTCATCTGGAGCCTCCGCGACCTCAAAAACGGGATCTAACACCCATCCGCATCCTGGATCTCAACACCCGGAAACCACACCACCATCCCCATCTCCCATCTCAGAACTTCCCATACTCCCGCACATCCAGCAAAAACTGATCCAGCCACCGGAGCACCACATCCGAACTCACCGCCGCATGCCGCACCCACTCGCTCCCGAATGACTTGAAACTCGCCAACGGATCCTGCGAAGCCACACAAAACAACCCGATCAACACCATCAGATTCCCCAAAAAGATCACCACCAGCGACAAAAACGTCCCGTTCTCCTTCAAATCCGGTTGGTCTCGCGGAATCATCCAAACCGTCCACACCAGATGAAACGTCCACGTCAGCCCAATCAACGCGAACAGCGCCCGATCCCAATCCTGCTCGAACCCCGCAACATGCCTCAGCAAAAGATGCAACAACACCACAACACATGACCAGAACGGAACAAAATACGGCGACAGCGCGATCAGCAGATTCGTCTTGTTCGTCATGATATACCCACCCTGCGTGCTCACGTGGAAATCCGTCACTTTCCCTCGATGCAACACCACGAAAATCGCATGCGTCAACTCATGACCTAACACATAGAGATAGAGAAACATCCGGTGCAGCAATCCGGAAACAAACCAACCCGACATCAACAAAACCCCCGTCGCGAAATACCAGAACTCCGCCGTCTGCCAAAAACCCCGCTCCACCGTCGCCCGTGAAAACTGCGACAAAAACGTCCACGCTGTCAGCCAGCTCAACGGCAACAACAAAAGCCCGATCACCCACCGCAGCCCGCGCCGCACCATCCCCGCCGCCTCATCATGCTCCTCCGGCAGCGCCCCGGCGATCGCCGCCTTCACCGTCCGCTCCGCCCGCTTCCCGCCCTTCCGATTCTCCTGCTCATCCGTCCGCCGCGTCGTCCGGCTCAACACATCAGCGAACGACAACCGGTCCCGCCGCTCATTCGCAGGCGGGCGCTTCGAAAGCCGCTTGGCCAAAGGTTGTGATCGTCGATTGCCCATCGGGAAACGCCCACCAGATTACTTCGGATCTCTTAACCAATCAAGCCGGAACTCCCGCCCCCGCCCAACTCCCCCAACTGCGCCTTGCCGCCCCCCCTCCACCACTGATAACCCCACCGCGATGAATCTCCTCGCCCGGTTCCTCCTCCTCACACTTCTCGGCATCCTACCCACCTCGGCCGCACCCTCCGAAGAACGCCTCTGGACCGGCATCAACGGCCGCACCTTTCGCGGCAACTTCCACACCTTCGAGGAAAACCGCACCAAAGCCGTCTTCATCACCGCCACCGGCCAACGCGTCACCGTCGCCCTAACCAACCTCATCCAAACCGACCGCGACCTCCTCCTCGCCCCAACCCCAGAACCAAAAACCACAAGCGGATTCAAATCCCTCCCCATCCCCGACCGCTCCCTCATCCCAAACCTCAAGCCCCAAGACTTCGGCCAAAAAAACTCCGACGGCCTCACCAACGCCACCTGGTCCGCCCTCCTTTGGTGGGAAAATGCCGGAATCCTCCAAATCCCTGGCCGTGGCGACTTCGAAAAGCGCGCCGAATGGCTCTTCGCCCAACTCGATCGCAACATCGCCCAAGGAGGCCGTTCCGCCGCCTCCCTCGAAGACGCCAAATCCGGAATCGAGAAATACTTCGCCGATCATCTGGCAGACACCGCAACCTGCCGCGTCAAGATCTACCCGGAAGTCCAACCCATCCGGCAAATCACCGCAGCACTCACCGGCTCCAATGCCGTCGTCATCAAAATGACCATTCAATACGATAACGGCCGCGACTTCAGCTGCGCCATGCTCCTGCAATCCATCTCCCCGGACGGCAAATTCATCCTCTTCAATTCCGGAAAACGCCTCAACGGCACCATCAAAACCTCACCCGACGGCTCCCAGGAATGGATCATCTCCAATCGCTCCGATCTAACTGAACACGATCAGAGTCAAGGCGCGCGTTTCTTCGTCAAAAAAATTTCCTGGAACGGCCTCCTCGTCATCGAACCCTTCATCTACGCCACCAAAGGCCAACCCGCCCCCATCCCTCAGGACGCCGGAAATCCCCCACCCGCCCCAGCTCCCCCAGCACCACCCCCCGTCGCCGCTGAAATCAATTTCCCGGAAATCGATGTCCCAAACCGCTCTAACAAATCCGCCTCCGCCACCTTCACCCTCATCGATGGCTCCCGCGCCGAAGGCTCCTTCCACGAAATGGCCGGCGACTCCTACATCCTCCGCAACCGCCAGGGCCGCGAATCCTCGGTAAAACCAGAACAACTCCCGCCCGATCAACGCGCCTCCCTCATCTTCCTCCGCGGCTGCTCCGAACTCGCCCAGGCACCACGCCTCCACCTCGTCTATCACTTCAACACCCCCACCCGCAAAAACGTCGAAATCCTCATCTCCACCGAAGGCCCCCTCTCACGACTCTCCATCCCATCCCTAAACAACCACCGCATCTTCAACCTCGCCGACTTAACTGTCGCAAATTACACAAAATCCATCCCAGAATCCCGAGATCCTGGTTCCTTCGCTAAATACCTCCCCGAGTCACTCCTCCTCTCCCAACCTCCACACTACATCCCGCCGGACATTCGGGAAAAATTCCCTGATCGGCTCGAATCCTTCGCAAAAACCACCGTCGGCAAAGCCTCCTCCTCCTCAATCGTAGGCTTGAACTCCCTATCCCTCCGCTTCCCACACCCGCCGGAGGACTCTCCCTCCGCCCACGACCTCGAAATCGACTTCGTCCGCATCAACCCTCCCTCAGCCCTCGTCGCCATCCTCCAACTCCTCTCACCGAAAGGCCCAGGCATCAAAGGCGGTTGGATCAGCATGGGCACCGACCTCGATTGCCACGATGGCTTCGAACAAATCGCTCCCTTCCTCTCACAAACCCGCTTGCTCCCCCTCCGCATGTCTTGGCGCAATGAAATCAATACCCGCTACGTCATCCCCGAAATGCGGGCAAAAACCGGCGGCTCATTCTCCCTCGAACTCATCAGCGCAACCTCGCCGGACTCCTTCCCCGATCACCACTTCCACATCCCCGCCGCCGCAGCATCCCTCGAATCCGGTTACTCTAACAAAAAACCATGAACCTCCTCAACGGCGACTGCCTCCAAATCCTCCCCACCCTCGGCGAACAATCCTTCGACCTCGTCGTCACCTCTCCGCCCTACAATCTCGGCATCGACTACAACACCTTCAAGGACACCGCATCCCGCACCGACTTCCTCGATTGGTGCCGCAGCTGGGCAACCGAAATCCGCCGCGTCATGGCGGACGACGCCTCATTCTTCCTCAACGTCGGCGCCGCACCCGCCAACCCGCTCATGCCCTATCAGCTCCTGCTCGCCCTAACAGACGGCCCATCTCCTCTCTTCATCCTCCAAAACACCTTCCACTGGATCAAATCCATCTCCGTCGAAACCCGCTCCGGTGAAATCATCAGCGCGGGCCATTTCAAACCCATCAACTCCCCGCGCTTCGTCAACGACTGCCACGAATTCGTCTTCCACCTCACCAAATCCGGCAAAGTCCCCCTCGACCGCCGCGGCGCCGGCGTCCCCTATCAGGACAAATCCAACATCTCCCGCTGGGGCCACACCGGCGGCGTCGACAAACGCTGCCGCGGAAACACCTGGTTCATCCCCTATGACACCATCCAGTCACGCGACCAGGAACGCCCACACCCCGCCACATTCCCCGTAGGGCTCGTCGAACAATGCATCCGCATCCACGGCAAAGGCGAAGCCACCCGCTTGTTAGATCCGTTCCTCGGCATCGGAACCTCCGCCGTCGCCGCACAGTCCATGAAACTCTCCCACTTCACCGGCATCGAACTCGATTCCTACTACCTCTCCGTCGCCCACGACCGCCTCAAAACCCCACCCCAAACCGAACTCTTCTAACATCTTCTCCCAAATCACAAATCCCAAATCCCAAATCACAAATCACTTTTTCTTGTCATCCCACCTCTTCCAGGCCGGTTGCTTCGGCTTGAACGTCGATGGCGGCAAATCGTCGTCAAATTCCGACCGCTGCCCCACCCCGCGCAACAGCGAGCTGATCTCCTTCGCCTCTTCTAACAAATCCTTCATCCGCTCCACCGTCAGCCCCGGCTCCTTCAACGCTGCCTTCACCGCCGCATCCCGCCGATGCAACACCGTCGCCGACAACGCCGCCAAACCCATCTCCGCCGCATGCAATCCATCCCCCTCCGCCAGATCCGGCCCCTCCGCCAACCGACCCAGCGCCAGCTGATCCGCCTCCGGCAACGACGATAAGAACGCATTCACCGCCGTCGGCGACGCCGGATCCGGAGCCACTCCCAGAATCCTCTCTAACAAAGTAATCCCGCTCACCCACCGCTTCGCCTCATGCATCGTCTCGAACTGCTCGCCCAGATAATGCTGCGCCTGCGCCGATGCCAACGCCACCTGACACAGAAACGCCACCGTCCGGTGCAACTCCGTCGGCTCCCGCACCACCTTCGCACCCTCGTCCGCCACCTCCTTGAAACTCCGCTTCGGCTGCTTCCGCACCCTTACAATCGCATCCCGCAACGAAGATGCCGAAGTCTGCAACCGAGTCGCCACCACATTCACCTGCTGATCCACCGCCACCGGATCACTCATCGCCGCCAACAATTCCGCACAATCATTCGCCAGCGCCGTCTTCCCCGAACTCGTCTCTAACAAACCCGCCAGCTTCGCCCGCTCCAGCTTGAAATCGAAAAAATCCCGCGCATTCGCCATCAACTCCCGGAACGCCTCGATCCCGTTCGCCTTCAAATACGTATCCGGATCATCCCCCGCCGGCATCTCCACCACCCGCACCACCAAACCCTCCGGAGCCAACTCACGAAACGCCCGCTCCGTCGATGCCATCCCCGCACGGTCCGCATCATAACACATCAACACCTGACTCGCATATCGCTTGATCAACCTCGCCTGCTGCTGCGTGAACGCCGTCCCCAGCGGGGCAACCGCATTCTCAACCCCCAGCTCATGACACGAAATCGCATCAATCTGCCCCTCACATAACAACACCGTCTTCTCCTGCAAAATCGCCTTCTTCGCCCGATCCAACGCAAACAACACATTCGACTTCCGATAAATCGGCGTCTCCGGCGAATTGATATACTTCCCGGTGTTGGAATCCTCCTTCAACTGCCTACCGCTGAAAGCAATCACATCCCCCACCTCATTGCGGATCGAAAACATCAGCCGATCACGAAATCTAACAAAAACCCCGGACCTCGGATTCCCCTCCTCCTTCAACCCCGCCAACCCCGCCGTCACCAATTCCCGTCCTGTAAACTTCCGCTCCCGCGCCCAATCCAGAAACACCCGCGGATTCTCCGGCATCCACCCCACCGTCCACCGCTTCGCCATCTCCGCCCCGAATCCCCGCCCCTTCAGATAATCCCGCGCATGCTGCGCCGCCGCATCCGTCATCAGCCGCTCATGGAAAAACGCCGCCGCCTCACGATGCAAATCCAACAACCGCCCCTTGCTCCGCCGCTCGCTCACCTGCTCCGCCGTCTCCGCCTCCTCACGAATCACGATCCCCGCCCGCCCCGCCAGCTTTCTAACAGCATCAACGAACTGCAACCCCTCGTGCTCCATCACAAACCCAATCGCTGACCCACCCTTCCCGCACCCGAAACACTTGAACGACTGCCGCGTCGGGCTAATCGTAAACGACGGCGTCTTCTCATGATGAAACGGGCAGTTCGCCTTATACTGCGTCCCCGCCCGCTTGATCGGAATATACGACCCGATCAGATCCACGATATCCGTCGCGGCGAGAATCTGTTCAATCGTTTCCTTGGGAATCTGTGCCACGGTGCCCCGCCATCATACCCACCCGCCCCCACCCGACAACCCCTCACCCGGAAAATTCACCCCACCCCACCGAAGTGCTTGCCAACCCCTCCCCCCCTCCCCCAAGCTCCCCCCCGCAAGCGAAGCGCGCTTAGCTCAGTGGTAGAGCACATCCTTCACACGGATGGGGTCGCAGGTTCGAACCCTGCAGCGCGCACCATCTTCTCCCGGCTACCTTTCGGCCCACGCCCCCTCCCCACCTCCGTCCGAGGAATTTCCCATCCTAACCCTTGCATGCCCCGGGCCGCTGGTTTACCTCCGCCCCCTATGGCCAACTATCGCGTGCTGGTTTCGGACCCGATCTCGGAAAAAGGCGTCGACGCCCTTCGCTCCGCCCCGGGAATCTCCGTGGATGTCAATACGGGCCTCAAACCCGATGAACTCCTCGCCATCATCGGCGACTACCACGGCCTCGTCGTCCGCTCTGAAACCAAAGTCACCGCAGAACTCCTCGCCGCCGCGAAAAACCTCAAAGCCGTCGGCCGCGCCGGCGTCGGCGTCGACAACATCGACCGCAAGGCCGCCACCGATCACGGCGTGATCGTGATGAACACCCCCACCGGCAACACCATCTCCACCGCCGAACACGCCTTCACCCTCATGCTCAGCGCTGCGCGAAACATCGCACCCGCCCACGCGCAAGTCCTCAAAGGCAACTTCAAAGCCGCCCGCAAAGCCTACCAAGGCATCGAACTCAACACCAAACGCCTCGCTATCCTCGGCATGGGCCGCATCGGCACCGAGTTCGCCAAACGCGCCCAAGCCTTCAACATGCACGTCGTCGCTTACGACCCCTTCCTCTCGCAAGCCCGCGCCGACGAACTCAAAGTCGAACTCGCCGCCACCCCGGACATCGCCCTCACCGGCGCCGACGTCGTCACCCTCCACGTCCCACTCACCGCGGAAACCAACCACATCCTCAACGCCGACCGCCTCGCCCTCATGAACAAGGGTGCCATCGTCGTCAACTGCGCCCGCGGCGGCCTCATCGACGAAGCCGCACTCAAATCCGCCATCGACTCCGGCCACATCGCCGGCTGCGCCCTCGACGTCTTCGAAGTCGAACCCCCACCCAACGACCACCCCCTCTTCTCCCTCGACAAACACGTCGTCCTCACCCCCCACCTCGGCGCCTCCACCAACGAAGCCCAGGAAAACGTCGGCATCCAGGTCGCGGAACAACTCCGCGACTTCTTCGTCACCGGAGAAATCCGCAACGCCATCAACATGCCCTCACTCGACGCCGCCGCACTCGCCGCCGTCGGACCCTACCTCGACCTCGCACGCGCCCTCGGCAAACTCCTCGCCAAACTCGGCCCCGAAAACGCCGACTCCCTCCGCGTCTCCTACCACGGTGCCCTCGCCAAAAAAGACACCGGCCTCGTCTCACGCACCACCCTCACCGCCCTCCTCGAAGCCTCACGCCCCGATGGCCAAGTCAACATCGTCAACGCACCCGCCATCGCCGCACAACTCGGCCTCGACATGGTCGAATCCACCATCAACGCCAAAACCGAATTCAACGAACTCCTCGTCGCCGAACTCCGCAAAGGCGACACCCGCTACCGCGTCGCCGGCACCATCATCGGCCGCTCCCCGCGCATCGTCGAAATCGACCACCTCTACGTCGACTGCAACATCATCGGCCGCTTCCTCTTCGTCGAAAACGACGACCGCCCCGGCATCGTCGGCGTCATCGGCACCGCCCTCGGCACCGCATCCGTCAACATCGCCAACATGGACCTCTCCCGCACCAGCGACCGCTCACGCGCCGTCACCCTCATCGAGGTCGACTCCGAACCACCCCTCTCCCTCCTCGAATCCCTCCGCACCACCCCCGGCATCCTCCGCGTCCTCAGCTTCCAACTCTGAGCCACCCACGCCATGGACTTCGCCGAAATCACCTGCCCCACCTGCTTCGAAACCTTCGAAGTCGCCGTCCCAGCCCCCGACGAAATGCCCACCGAAGTCGACTACGACTGCGAAATCTGCTGCCGTCCCATGGTCGTCGTCTTCTCCCGCGAAGGCATCTGGGCCAAAGGCCTCGGCGAATAACCCGCCTCCCGCCTCCCGCCTCCCGCATC
>SYAP01000203.1 GCA_005787565.1 Verrucomicrobiaceae bacterium
GGGCATCGAGGTGAGGGGTCTGGATGACGGGTGAGCCGTAGCAGCCGGCGATGGGGCTTTGGTCATCGGTGACGAAGAGGATGATGTTGGGTTTTTTCGCGGCGGAGAGGATGGACGGGATGAGGAAGAGAAGAAGGGCGGCGAGGTTTTTCATGGGATGGAGTCTTCATGAACGGGTGGGTGGGTCAAGTGTGTGGGGGCGGGCATTTTGCTGGTGTGGGGGGAGGAGGGGAGGTGGAATGGATTCATGAGCGCGCGAGTGTTGTGTGTGTTGGCGGCGGGGTTTGAGGAGATCGAGATGATCACGCCGGTGGATTTGTTGCGGCGTGCGGGGGTGGAGGTGGTGATGGCCTCGTTGGAGTCTGGGCCTGTGACGGGGCGTTGCGGGGTGACGGTGGTGGCGGATGCGGTGTTGAGCGATGTGATGGGTGGGGTGTTTGATTTGCTGTTGTTGCCGGGCGGGCCTGGGGTGGGGGTGATGCGGGGGAACGGGCGGGTTGGGGAGTTGGTGCGGGGATTTGTTGAGGCGGGCAAGCCGGTGGCGGCGATTTGTGCAGCGCCGTTGGTGTTGATGGATGCGGGGGTTTTGGATGGGCGGCGGTTTACGGCGCATGACAGCACGGCGGGTGAGTTGCCGGGATCGAGCGGGGAGCGGGTGGAGGAGGATGGTGGTGTGATCACTTCGCGCGGGGCGGGGACGGCGTTGGATTTCGGGTTTTTGCTGGTGAGGAGGTTGGCGGGTGCCGAGGTGGAGGAGGAGATCCGGCGGGCGATTCTTGCGTGAGGTGTGAGGTGGGAAAATCCGGAGATTTTTGGAATGGTCGTGGGGATTTAACCGCTTAGGATGCGGGCCTCATGACTGCTGCAATGATCACCCTTATCGTCGTAATCGGCTTGGCCGTGTTGTTGGTTTTCTTTGTGATTGGCCAATACAACGGGCTGGTGCGCGGGCGGAACGGGTATCGGAATGCGTTCGCGCAGATTGATGTGCAGTTGAAGCGGCGGCATGACCTGATTCCGAATCTGGTGGAGACGGCGAAGGCTTACATGAGTCATGAGCGTGAGACGCTGGAGGCGGTGATTTCGGCGCGGAATATGGCGGAGAGCGCGCGGACGAAGGTGGCGGCGGATCCTAACAGCGCGGCGGGGATGCAGGCCTTGGCGCAGGCGGAGCAGGGATTGGGCGGTGTTTTGGGGCGGTTGTTCGCGCTATCCGAGGCGTATCCGGATTTGAAGGCGAACCAGACGATGATGCAGTTGAGCGAGGAGCTGACGACGACGGAGAACAAGGTGTCTTTCGCGCGGCAGGCGTATAATGATTCGGTGATGAAGTTTAACAATGCGCGGGAGGTGTTTCCTTCCAACATCGTGGCTGGTGCATTCAACTTTACGGCGGCGGTTCCGTTCGAGGTGAGTGACGCGTCGGAGCGCGATGCGGTGAAGGTGCAGTTCTGATTTTTTCCCTGCGCAGATGGATTTCTTTGCGGCACAGGAGAAGGCGCGGGCCACGAGCAGGCGGCTGGTGTTCTGGTTCGCGCTGAGTGTGTGCGGGGTGGTGGGGGTTTTGTATGCGTTGGTGGCTTTCGCGAAGCCGCTGATCGAGAGCCCGTCGGGTGGCGAGGCGATCGACTGGTGGGATCCGCAACTGGCGGGCATCGTGATGCCGACGGTGGGCGGAATTATTTTGTTAGGGAGTCTATACAAGCTGATGCAGCTGTCCGCGGGCGGGGCGGTGGTGGCGCGGGACATGGGCGGGAGGGCGGTGGATCCGTCGACGACTGATCCGTTAGAGCGGCGGTTGCTGAATGTGGTGGAGGAGATGTCGATCGCGTCCGGGCTGGCGGCGCCGGAGGTGTGGGTGATGGATCAGGAGGAAGGGATCAACGCGTTTGCGGCGGGGACGGATCCGGCGAATGCGGTGATCGGGGTGACGCGCGGGTGTTTGGAGAAGTTGAACCGGGCGGAGTTGCAAGGGGTGGTGGCGCATGAGTTCAGCCACATCCTGAACGGGGATATGAAGCTGAACATGCGGTTGATCGGCTGGATTTTCGGGTTGGTGATGATTGCGATGTTCGGGCGGATGTTGTTGCAGTTGGTGAGGCATTTGCGGCCATCGCGGGATTCGGATGGGAAGGCGGCGGGAGGGGTATTGTTGGTTGCGTTGGCCGGGTTGGCGTTGTGGGGAGTGGGGTCGATTGGAGTATTGTTTGCGAAGTTGTTGCAGGCTGGGGTTTCGCGGCAGCGGGAGTATCTGGCGGATGCGGCGGCGGTGCAGTTCACGCGGAACCCATCGGGTTTGGCGGATGCGTTGAAGAAGGTGGGAGGGTTTTGGCGGAACGGGATGATCCAGACGCCGCATGCGGCGGAGGCGCGGCATTTGTTTTTTGCGAGCAGCGAGTTGGTGCGGATGGGGTTTGCGACGCATCCGCCGTTAGAGGCGCGGATCCGGGCGATCGAGCCGTCGTGGGAGGGTGGTTTGATCGAGCCGGAGGATCAGGTGATTTTCGAGGATGAGGGTGCGTATGAGGGTGCGGCGCCATCGATGTTGGTACCTGCGACGGCGGCGTTTGCGTTGGATAAGTTGGGTGAGAGTTCGCGGTTGGATCCGCAGGTGGGGGTGGAGTTGAGGCGGAGGTTGGCGAAGGGGCGGGTGGTTTTCAGTTCGAAGCTGGAGGCGAAGGCGTTGTTGTACGGGTTGTTGTTGGCTCAAGATCGGGACGCCAGGGTGGAGGTATTGGATTTGTTGCGCGGGGAGGTGGGTGGCGAGGTGGCGGCGCATGCGGACTTGTGGCACCGGGAGTTGTTAGGGAGGAGTGCGGCGGAGAAGTTGGCGTTGGTGGATTTGTCGTTGCCGTGGTTGCGGCGGATGGCGCGGGATGAGGCGAAGGGGTTCATTGATTTGACGCGCCGGTTGATTGATGCGGACGGGCAGGTTCAGTTGTTCGAGTTCATGTTGCAGAAGGTGATCGAGCGGCAGGTGGCGGTGGGTTTGGGGTTGCGCGGGGTGGCGAAGATCCGGCATCGGGCGCTGGGGGATTTGGCGGGGGAGACGGCGGTGTTGGCTGGGGCGTTCGGGGCGTTGTCGGCGGATCCCGCGGCATGGGAGGTGGCGCGTGTGGATTTCCGCGGGCATACGGGGCTGGAGTTGCAGCGTTTGGGTGGTGAGTCGTGCGGGATGACGGAGGTGGCGGCGGCGTTGCATGAGTTTGAGGCGGCGACGCCGTTGGTGAAGGTGCAGGTATTAAGGTTGTGCGGGTTGGTTGCGGTTCACGACGGGGTGTTGGGTGATGGGGAGGTGGAGTTGCTGCGTGCGTGTGCGGAGGCGATCGGTGCGCCGTTGCCGCCGTTGACGCGGATGGCGGTGGTGGCTTGAGCGCAATGTGCGCTTGCGTTCCTAGGGTTGCTCGGGAAAGGTCCGCGTGACGTGACCGGAACACCACGCAAGCCGTTGTGGCTTTTACCGAACCTGATGAGTCTTGATGCTCCTCTGGTGGCGGTGGCGTGGCTTTATGTTTTCACGAAGACGTGGCGGTTGGGGCAGTTGGGATACATGCCGGTGGTGACGTTCGGGATTCTTGCGATGGCGGTGTGGGTGGTGTATGCGATGGACCGATTGTTGGATGCTTCGATCCGCGGGGTGGAATCGGGCCGGTGTGAGGCGCGGCATTTGTTTCATGCGAAGCACAGCCGGGCTTTCAAGGTGGGGATCGGTTTGGCGAGTCTGGCGTGCATCGTGTTGGTGGTGATGCATCTGCCGGTGGCGGTGTTCAGCTATCTGTTGGTGCTGTGCATGATGATTGGTGGATTTTTCGCGATGTCGTTGTTTTCGCAGTCGGGTGAGCAGGATGTGCCGTATGCGAAGAATCTGTTAGCGGGTGGGGCGTTCGCGTTCGGGACGGCGATGGCGGCGCATGTTTATCTGCCGTGGGGAGTGGACGAGTTGATCCGTTCGCGGGAGTTCATTTGTTTCGCGGTGTTGTGTTTTTTGAACATCACGGCGATTGATTTGTGGGAGCGTGCGGAGCGATCGAATGATCTTGAGACGAAGGCCGGGGCGGAGCTGGCGTTGTCGCTGCCGCTGACGTTGTTAGGAGCGGCGTCGCTGGTGTTCGCGCTGTTGGATCACGAGATGTCGACGCGTCCGTTTTTCTACGCGATCCTGACGGGGGCGGCGTTGTTGCAGATCCTGAACCGGACGCGGCATCGTTTCCAACTGGAGACGTTGCGGGTGCTGGCGGATGTGGCGTTGTTGGTGCCGGTTCTGGTTTTCCTGGCGTTTCCGGCGCAGTGAGGATTTCCGTTAGAACGGGAATTTGCCGCCGAGGCCTTTCATCATGTCTCCGAGGCCGCCTGCGCCGCCCATTTGTTTCATGAGGCCGCGCATTTTGCCGGGGGATTTCATCATTTTGCGCATTTCGCCGAACTGTTTGATGAGTTGGTTGACCTCCATGAGGTTGGTGCCTGAGCCGGCGGCGATGCGTTGGCGGCGTGAGCCTTTGATGATTTCGGGGCGGCGGCGTTCGTCGAGGGTCATGGAGAGGACGATGGCTTCGGTGCGTTTGAGGCGTTTGTTGTCGAAGGCTGCTTCGGGGAGTTGTTTTTTGATTTTGTTGAAGCCGGGGATGAGGCCCATGAGGCCTTTCATATCGCCGAGTTTCTGGATCATTTTCATTTGGTCGAGGAAGTCGGTGAAGTCGAAGCGGCCTTCCTGCATGCGTTTCATGGAGCGCATGGCGTCGTCTTCGCTGATTTTGTCGGCGACTTGTTCGACCATTCCGACGATGTCGCCCATGCCGAGGATGCGGTCGGCCATGCGTTCGGGGTGGAATTCGGCGAGTTGGTCGAGTTTTTCGCCTTCGCCGATGAATTTGATGGGTTTTCCGGTGACGGCGCGCA
>SYAP01000204.1 GCA_005787565.1 Verrucomicrobiaceae bacterium
CCACTCCAAGCCAAGGATCCTAGGTAAGGGAAGGAGAGAGACAGGTTCGGTAAATAGTCTTGCTCTCTAGTGAACAGATTAGTCAGTAAAATGTATTGTTGGGATTAAGAACGGAACCTGGAGCAGAATCTTCTGCCCATTTAATATGTTGGGTCTTTTTTCAGACAAGCTGAGCGGTGGCGGGAGGGTGAAGGAGGGGCTGGAGGGTTGTTCGATGCCGGAGATGACCGGGCGGATGTGATAGGTGAGTGATGAGGCGAAGGTGGCGGTGGTGTCCTGAAAGTCGGTGGTATTTGTTAGAGGCTGGGGATTGAGCTTGATCGGGGAGGAGGTGCCGATGCTCCGGTAGAGGTTGAAGGCGATGTTCTCCGGATCGTTTCCTAGCAGACGCCAGCCGATGTAGGTTGAGGCGGTGCCGGTGCGGACGGCGACGAGGCCGCGGCCGAGGGGTTCGAGTTGGCGTTGTGCGTGGGCGTCGAGCGAGATGGCGGCGAGGATTGCGACGAGGATGGAGAGCAGGCGGCGCATGAGTTTGTCACGGGATGCGGATCCGATAGAAGGCACGGTCCGGTGGGGGTGACGGATCGGTATAGGAGTGGGAAGCGGAATTGCCGGTGATGGTGGTGAGGGTTTGCCAAGGGGTGTCGAGGCTGGTGGTGCGCTGGATTTCGAAGACGATTCCGGGAGCGGATGGCCAAGTGAGTGAGATGGAGGTGGCGGTCGGGGCGATGGTTGCTTTGAAGGGCGATTTGGGGTCCGAGGGATGGCGTGAGAGGTTTCCGAAGTGAAGGAGTTCCCATGTGTCTGGCAGGCCGTCGGCATCGGAGTCGTTGATGAGGACGGCGACCTCGCCTGGGGTGGAGGTGGAGAGGAGGGCGGAGGGGTTTCCTGTTAGGTTGATTTGGCCGAGTTCGAGATCGCCGGTGTGGGTGAAGAGGACAAAGCGGCCGAAGGTGATGGCGGGAGCGGTCTGGAGGTGGAGGGTGCCGGCGAGGGTGAGGTCGCCGGTGACGGCGATGGTGTCCGGGGTTGTTGCGACTTTGAGGTGGATGTTAGATGATGCGTCGAAGTAGGTGTCGCCGTTGATGGAAAGCGAGCCGGTGGTGGAGTTCAGGGTACCGCGTCCGCGGTGGGTTCCGGAAACGCGGACGCTGCCGGAGAGGGTGCCGTGGCCGTCGAGGTTGCCAGAGGCATCGATGGATTCTGCGGAGAGGGTGCCGCCTGACAGTTCGACGGTGGTGTTTTGTCGGATGGTTGTGTTGCCGGTCACTTCGATGGCACCGGGGAGGATGAGGGAGCCTTGTTCGACGGAGAGGGAGCCGTGGAATGATGAATTTCCGGCGAGCGTCCAGGGTGCGGTGCCGGTTTTTTCCAGATGGAGGCCGGCGAGGTCGTTTCCGTTAGAGATGATTCCGCTGAAGGTGGTGGGGAGGTTTTTCGCACCGACGCGGTAGGTGGTGGAGGTGTTTCCGGAGCCGGATTGTCTGCCGCTGAGTCGGGTGGAGGGGCCGCCGGAGAGGGCGCCGAGGTCGATGGTTTGGCCGCCGTTGCGATTGACGAGATGGGCGGATGCGGTGCCGAGGTTGAAGTGGGTGGAGGGGCTGCCGGTGTTGACGTCGTTTGTGCCGATGGAGTTCGAGTTGAGGCGGAGCATGCCGGAGCCGGAGCCGAACTGGATGGTGCCGGAGAATCCGTCCATGCGTCCATTGATGCTGAGGATGCCGGCGAGGCCGTCGAGAAGGATGGTGGCCTCACCGGAGCTGGTGAGGGTTGAGGTGGTTGAGTTGATGAGGGTGGAGTTGCCGGAGTAGGTGGAGGCGATGGAAGAGGTGCCGGAGAACACCATTGAGTTGTTGAGGAAGATGGCGCTGTTAGGGAGTCGGAGCGTGCCGCCGCGGACATCGATGAGGCCGGTTCCGAGAGGGGAGGCGGTGTTGGTTAGGCTGAGGGTTCCGGCTTCAAGGACGGTGCCGCCGGTGTGGGTGTTGGCTGCGGAGTTGGCGATGACCAGGGTGCCGGCTCCGGATTTCCAAAGCGATGCGATGCCTGTGAGGGTGCCGTCACCGGTGAAGGAGTAGGTGCCGGAGGTGTGGGTGGCGTCGATGCGGCGGGGTTGGACATTTCCGGAGAGCTGGACGGTGCGGTTGGTGGCGGTGTCGGTGAAGCGGACGCGGTCGAGGTTGAAGAAGCGGTTGTCCGCGGCTGGAGCGCCGGTCCATGGGGTCGAGGTGGCGAGGTCCCAGTTGGAGGATGAGCCGGTCCATGTGAGATCGCCAGCGGTGCCGTTGACGGTGAGCCAGATGCTTTTCGCGCCGGTTGAGACTGTGGAGGAGCGGCCCATGGAAAAGGACTGGCGTGTGTTGCCGGGGAGGTCGTGAGTGAGGTTGACGGATGACGCAGAGCTGTTAGGTGCGCCGGTGACAAGGGTGTAGGTGCCGTTTCCCAGGTGGCCCTCGGTGAGGCGGAAGCGGAAGTTGATGGATCCGGTTTGGGAGAGAGTGCCAGCCTGGACGGTGACGCGGTCGTTGTTAGAAGAGGGTGTTGATGACAGGTCGAAGTCGAGGAGGCAGCCTGATTGGAGGGTGAGTCCGTTGGCGACGGTGAGGTTTCCCACGGCTGCCGGAACATTGCCTGGGGAGATCAGTGCGCCGTTGGCGAGGGTGAGAGAGCTGCCGAGGGAGCCGGACCCGGAGATGGCCGCGCCTGTGGCGACGGTGGTGGGAGTGGCACCGAGGGAGCCGGAGACGAGGAGGTTTCCGGATTGGACCGTGGTGTTGCCGGTGTAGGTGTTAGGTCCTGATAGGTTGAGTTGTCCGTTGCCGGATTTGATGATGTGGGTGATGGCGGTGTTTCCGTCGCGGATGAGTCCGTGGAAGGTGGTATCGAGGCCGAGGCCGCCGATGTTGAGGGTGGTGGGGCCTGCGCCGCTGTTGTATGCGCCGGCGAAGGTTGAATTTGAGGTGCCGGAGAGGGAGCCGATGGCGTGAGTGTTTCCGCCGGAATTGTTTGTGGTGAAAACAGTGATGCCGTCTAGGTGGAGGCGGGCGTTGTTGAAGCCATTGAATGCGCCGCCATTGGTGCGGAAGGCGACGCGACCGGTGCCGCCGCCGATGAGGTTGACGTTGCCGGTGCATGCGGCGGATGAGCCGTCGAGATAAACGCGGCCCTCGGTGCCGAGGTTGGATGGGGAGTGGATGTTGAAAGTTCCCGCGCCGGAGAGGGAGCCCTTGACGTTGACGCGTTGTGAGAGGATGAGATTGCCGGTGGCTCCTTCATCGACGACGAGGTTGGGCAGGAGGGTGAGGGTGTTGACATCATTGCTGCCGCGTGTGGACCGGAGGGTGCTGCCACCGGTGAAGCGGATGGGGCCGCCGGCGAGGTTTCCGCCGTTGGCGATTATGGTTTCGCCGCCGCTTAGGTAGCTGCCGCCGGTGAAGGTGGCGGATGAGGCGAAGGTGAGATTGGAGTCGCCGCTCTTTGCGAGGATGCCTGTGGAGGCGATGGAACCGACTCCTGTTAGGGTGTAGGATTTGTTTCCTGCGACGGTCATCGAGCCGGGGAGGATGGTTTCCGTCAAGTTGACGGAAGTTGTGTTAGATCCGCGTTCATCGAAGAGGGCGGTGTCTCCGGGGCCGAAGGAGGTGAGTGTTTGATCGGGCTTGTTCCAGTGGAGTGAGGTGGAGTTCCAGGTGTTTCCCGGGCCTCCGAGCCAGATGAGGTCGCGCGGGATTCCGGAGTTGGTGACGAGGATGGCGAACTGGCGAGTCCATGTTGATCCGTCTGAATCGGTGACAGTGAAATTGAAGCCCGCGCGGCCGCTGGTGTTGGTGGTGGGGGTGAAGCGGATGACAGGACCTTGGGCGGATGGGGTGGCCCCGTTGGCTGCGAACTGGGTGATGGAGCCGCCGGTGACGGAGGTGATAGAGAAGGTGGGGGATTTGGTGAATCCGCTGGTGAATTTCCGGAGGTCGGTGGTGATTTGCGAGGGATCGGTGGTGATGTTTCGGGCGACGACGGCGTGGGGGATGGCTTTGAAGTGGAGGTATTCCTCCAGGTGGGTGTAGCCGGTTGGGGTTCCTTGGGGGAAGAAGGTGTTAGATAGGGTTGTGAAGAGGGTGTTGTTGGTTGGGACGGCGGGGTTCATGCCAAGGGACGATTCCCAGAAGTCGGGCATGCCATCGAGGTCGGAATCGGTGGGAGGAGTGGATGACTGGAGGTTTCCGAAACCGCTGTTAGATACGGCGAGATCGGATTCGCGGGTGATGCGGTTGGTGGTTTGGGTGGCGAGGTTTTGGAAGAGAAGAGTGTCGACCTCGTCGCGGAGTGTGCCGGGGAAGGTGGCGTCGAGGCGGAGGGCGCCGGCGTTTGAGAGGACTTTCTTGAATGCGGTGAGCGGCGGGTCGATGGTGACGGCGATGTTTCCCGATGTGCCGGGGAAAGGGGTTGGGGATTTGATGTAGCGTGTTGAGCCGGGGAGTGCGTTCTCGGCAGGGATGTATTCGGAGCCCGCGACGATGGCGTAGCCTTTGTTGGTTCCGTTGAGGATTCCGTCGCCGTTAGAGTCGTGGAGGCAGTCGTCGAGATAGAGGCTGAAGTTGGGGTTGCCGTTGCGATCGATGGTGGCCTTTTCCAAGGCGATGTTGTCGGTGCGTCCGGGAGGTGAGAGGAAGTAGGAGCCGCGGACGTTGGCTTTCCAAGAGGCAGGGGTTTGGGAGTCGCCCAAGATCATGCCGATGCCCCAGTCGTAAGTGACGTTGTTGATCCATTCGAGGAGGGCTGGTCTGGCCTTGGGGTTGCGGGTGTGGTGGTGGGCCCAGAGGGAGGTCCGGCAGGTGCCGCGGTTGAGGTCCCAGAGGCCGCCAGCGTTGTGGGTTTCCAGTCCCCATGCGGAGACGGAGTTCTGCATGGTGAAGCGATCGAGGGAGCTGCTGAAGAAGGAGATGTTTTCATCGGTGCTGAACTGCATCGTGAGGTGGTCGATGATGGAGTCGCTGGCGGAGCTATCGATGTTGAGGCAATCGCCGCCGCTGCCGTTTTTTCCATGTCTGAGGCGGAGGTGGCGGAGGATGATGTTGTTTCCTGTTAGGCGGACGGTTCCATCGCGAAGGCCGATGCCATCGCCGGGAGCGGTTTGGCCGGCGATGGTGATTTTGTTTTGGACGAGTCGGAGGTTTCCGCCGGGGAGGGGGATGTATCCGCTGACGGCGAAGAGGATGGTGCGGCCGGAAGATGGCGCGGTTTCGATGCCGTTTCTGAGGGAGCCCGCACCGGATCCGTTGAGGTTGGTGACGTAGTAGACATCACCCCCGCGGCCGCCGGTGGAGTGTGCGCCGAAGCCTTCCGCGCCGGGGAATGCGGGGATCTGGGCAATCGCAGGAATTGCGGCTGTTAGAGCGAGTGCGGTCCAGAGAGTCAGTCTGGCATGGTGGGGCTGAGGCATGGGTCGGTTGAGAACTTCCAAGTGGGAATGGTCGGAATTCCGGTGCGTGAAAGGGTCGGTCAATCCGGCAGTCGGAGCCATCACCCGACCGGGTTAGCGGAAGGGTCAGAACAACTTGCGTTTCCAGCGTTTAAGGGTGGTTTTGAGCGTATAGAGTGCGAACGAGCATTTCATGGCCGTGGTGAAGGATTTTCCTTCGAATGACAGGTAGATACGCATGAACTCGGCTTGGCGCGGGGGGTCGAGTTTGTGGACGAGGCGTTTGATATCGGCGACCCGTTTTGAGAGTGGGAAGCGGCGATTGGAGAAGCGGGCGCGGGCTGTGTCGATGAGTGAGAACAGCAGGGTGCCGTCTGGATTTTTGCCGACGAGGACGTTTCCGCCTGACAGGTCGCGGAAGTGGACGCCGCGTTCGTGCATGTTGCGGACGAACGGGATGAGTTCGGAGATGAAGGTTTTGAAATGAACGCCTTCGACGTTTTGATCTCCCGCGCGGTAGCGGACGAAGTAGGATCGTGCGGTCTGGTTGCCGGGGAAATGCTCGCAGACGAACCAGTTTTCCAACGGGTCCGAGGAGTCGATGCATGCGATGGCCCGAGGGGTGTTGATGCCGCGGCGGATGAGTTCGCAGGTGCCGTTCCAACTGCGGAGGGCCTTGCTTGGTTTGCGGGCGTCGAGGATGCGTTTGTGCCAGGGGATGCGGATCGGCTTTTTGACGACGAGGAGTCGGTCGTGATTGCGCGGATCGGGGATGGTCCAGACGCGGTTGCGGGCTTTTCGCATGGTGGACTCCGCTGCGATCCGATCGATTTCAGCGGCGTCCAACCTTTCGAAGAGGAGATTCGCATCCGCCTGGTTTTTCGCGTGAACGATGGCTTGTCCCTGATTGCTGCGCTTGAGGTAGTATTGGTTTGCGGTGCCGTGAGAAGCGGCTTTTGCCTGTTTGAGAGGGGATGCGGTCTCGCGCACGGGGGGTGCGCTGCCTTTTTTCCAAACCAAAATGATGGGGCTTTCCGTGATGAAGTCAGGCGTATTCCCGATGGGAGCGCCCTTGTGGGATACCAGCTGGAGAAGGTTTGTTAGATCTTCGGTGCGGTAGCAATCCGAGATCGCTGCCAGGCAGGCGTTGCGGGTCCATGCAACGTGAAAGGTGACGTCGGGACGGTCGAATGCGTGGATTTCCAATCCGGCGTACCGTGTTTGTGGTCCTAGATAGAGAGCTTCGTGGAGCCATTGACCGACGGTTTTCATGGCATCGAAAGCGGGTCGGCGGCGCCATTGGTTGGAGTCTCCGGGAAACTCCGGATAGAAGGCGACGGCATCCGGCGTGCCGGTAATATCGCGGGTGGCGGTTCCATCATCCAACAGTCCTTCGCGAAAGCTGACCAAAGGTCCCCAATAGAGGCGTTCGAAGGCTCCGATCGCGGCGCCGAGGACATAATAACGGGTGATGTAGTCAGCCATTTTTTCCTCCGAGTCCACGAGCACTCGTTCGATGCGGGGGAGTGTCCAGAACGCGCAGGTTGACCATGTTGGTTTGACTCCCTGGTGGCAACCGATCGCGTGGATGAGGCGTGATTTGCGGATGAGGTTGTAGTTGATCAGCCGGGTGAAGAGGCGGCCTCCGATTTTATGGTCGAGGGCTTCCGGCTCGATGGTTCGTTCGGCGAACATGTTGCTGGAGTGGATGTCCGGCAATTGTTGACGACTCCGCAGCATGCCTAACAGACCGGCGTTGTATTGCGGTTCGAAGTCGGTGACATTCGGTCCGACGAGGTTGAGCTTCGGGTGCCGGCGGATGATGTCATGGGCCACGCTCCATGCTTTGAGGAACCCCTCGAGGGAGAAGCCTGTCCATCTGGCGCGGTTGACCGTGCTGCCGATTTCAACTCCCTCGATGGAGTCCCTGAAGTCGTGGACGATTTGTTCGACGAAATGTTTCCAGCGATCGATTGACGCAGGCTCCGGCATTTGTCGTGCCTCCGAGAAAGGTGGCACGAGATGGAGCAACACCGCCATTCCTTCCTTGCGGAGGCCATCGAGGAAGTGACGGATTGTTGGGGATTGATCGTTGTAGGAAAGATCGATTCTAACACTGATCAGGCCGAGGTCGCGCAAGTGGCCGATCACGATGTCCGCTTGAGTGGTGTTTGCCGGGACGGCGAGACAAACCCCTGCGAAGTGTCCGGAGATTGGTGTGTTAGATGCGGTGAGCGGTCGGTCGGTTTGAAAACGGAAGGGCAGCAGCACAGGAGCGGCCTTGAGAAGAAAGGCAAGGTCGTGTTTGCCGGGCGGGGTTACGCTGACGAGGCGAGGCGTGTTTTTTTTCACGGCGCGCTTTGGTTTCTTGTCCTCCGGACTGTTGGAATCGGCAGGCATTCTTTCTTCAGTTCGGCGATGCGCTGTCGAGCCCGGGGTGGGGGAATCGCTCGCTAGGGATGCGGGATTTTTCGATGCGTTGCATCATCTCGATGACCTTCTCGGGATGTTTGGCGGCGAGGTCGGATTTCTCCGATGGATCGGAATCGAGATTAAACAATTCCGGTTTGCCTGCCGGTTTGGCGTTCAAATCGTATTGGACGAGTTTCCAAGGATGCATGAGCAAGGCGCGTCGTCCGTTCATTTCGTGGAACTCCCAGTAGAGGGATTTGTGGGTGGTTTGTGAGCCGATTCCGGAGAGTGTGGGGGCGTAGGAAATGCCTTGGATGCCTGATGGTGGTTCGATGCCTGCGATTTCGCAGACGGTTGGCATGAAGTCCCAGAATGCGGATGGATGTGGCGAGGTTCGTCCGGCGGGGATTGCCTTGGGCCATCGCGCGATGAGCGGAACACGAATCCCGCCTTCATACAGATCGCGCTTGCCGCCGCGGAGGATGCCGTTTGATTCCAGCATTTGGAAATGATAGCCTCCCTCGACGTGCGAGCCATTGTCGCTGGTGAACATGACGAGTGTGTTTTCGTCCAATCCCTTTTTCTTGAGTTTTTCTAACAGGCTGCCGATGGCGTCGTCGATCCGGACCACCATTCCGGCGTAGGTGGCCTTGACCTCCTTGACGGGTTTGTAGTGAAATTTTTCGGGCTGATAGGATGTCTCCTCGGTGATTCCGCCACGGACTTTTGCAAGAGAATCCTCCGGGACATCGAGGGTGGCGTGTGGAACCGGGTAGGACAGCAGGAGGAAGAAGGGTTTGGCGGTGCTTTGGCGTTCGACGAACTCGATGGCTTTGCCCGTGTAGAGATCAACGTCATAGGACGGGCCATCGCCGAGGGTGTTGCCATCGAGGTCGATCCGTTGGTCGTTTTCGTAGACAAACTTCGGGTAGCGGAAGTGGCCATCCTTGTGATCGGTGGTTCCGTAAAAGTAGTCGAAGCCTTTTTGTGATAGAGTCTCGGGCGTTTGGGTGTTTCCTGTGACACAGGATTTTCCGATGAGCGCGGTGTTGTATCCGGCTTGGCGTAGGATTGTGGCAATGGTGATGTCCTGGGGATCGGGGCGCAGGGCAAAGGGGCCGTTTCCGCGGATGGATGCGTGTCCCGTGTCCTGGCCAGTCAACAGGGTGCACCGTGAGGGAGCGCAGACGGTGGCACCGGAATAGTGCTGGGTGAAGCGGATGCCCTCTGCGGCCATGCGGTCGAGGTTTGGGGTTTTGAAATGTTTTTGGCCGTAACAGGATAGGTCTCCGTAGCCGAGGTCGTCGGTGATCACGAAGATCACGTTTGGCGGGGCTGCATGGAGGTGAATCGCGGACAGCGCCAAGAGGAGAAGGGTTTTGCAAAGCATGGTTGTCACGCGGGTTTGAGGAGATAGCCGGCGACCCAACCGGATTGGCCTGACGCGTTGCGGCACCAGTGCCAGCCGTGGATTTGGCGGAGTGACTCCAATTGGTCGCCACGTTTGATGGTCAGGACGGTTGGATCGAACGCTTCGATGGCGGCGAATCTGCCTTCACCGAGCGGTTCGAGGATTTCTTCCGGGACGTAGCCATCGCGCCCGGCGTGGTCGCTTGCCCAGACCCAGCCTGGCCATGCGCGGTCCGCGGGTCCGACGTTCACTTCGTCCCCTGCGTCCAGTTTCAATGGATCGGTGTCCTTTTCCTCGTAATCGGCGTTTGCAATGAATGCTGACATCGTGGGGGGAGAAAAACATCGTGCCGCTGTCTTGGCGATGAGGATTTTCCCATCCGTTTCCACAAACAGAGGATTGGCAACCGACGAATCGCGGTGTAGTTCCCGGAGTGTGAAACCCAGTCGCAGTTTACGTTTGGTCTCGGTTGCCTTGTGTTTTGGCGGTTCGTCCGCGATGGCGATGACTGTCACCGGTTATACGAGCACGGCGAATGATCGTTTTTCCTCAGGCTATCCCGGGGCTCCGGTGGAAAACGGAAGTCCGGGGTTTGTCGGGGCGGGATTGGACTGGGGTGGAGTCGGTTGGTCTGCTGATTTGGCCACCAAGAGTTTCGGGTTTTTGAGCCCGCAGCATTATTTGGTTGCGCGGCATTTCAGCGGAGCCACGAACCTGAGGATTTTCGCCGATGGCAGTGTGCAGACATACGCTCAATCGACTGTTGAAGCGACTGGGCTTGGTGTTGTGTTCGCAGGCCAAACTCTCGGTGATATCTCTGTCGGGACGCTTGCCTCGCCGAATCCGGCGAGTGGCGGGATGCCTCGGTATGCGGTGCTGGATCTGAACTCGGCGTCGGCCACGAACAGTCCGGCCGCTTACATGGGGCTTGATCTGCTGCTTTACGGTCGGGGGCCAAATGCCAGCTCCAGCACCCGTGTCGGGGCGGCGTCAATCAACAGTGTTACGATATCAGGAAACAATCATTATTTCACCACCTCGCGGAGCAATGTGCAGTTGGAGGGGGGCGATTCCGGTAGTCCCGCGACGCATCGTTGGACCAACCCCAACGGTGGCGAGGAACTCACGCTTGTTGGGAATCACGCGGCGATCAGCATTCCGGACAATCTCAACTTCATCAATTTTGTCGGCACTTCTGAAGTGATGGCAAAGCTCAACGAATTCATGAACAACGATGGATTCGCCCTTCGAGTCGCTGGTGATCCTACCAATACCTGGGTCGGGGCATCCAATACGGACATCACCAGCCGGATTTCATGGGGACTTCCCATTTTCAGCTCCGCGCCTTCCGATCGGTTCGTTACCTTCGATGCGGCGACTGCTGGTGGAGGTCTTGCGGTGAACGTCGATGCCAACCACAATCTGCGCGGGCTTTATTTCCGGTCGACTGCCGGAAGTGGCGATGGGTTCAGCTTCGATGGTGACGGCGTATTAACACTCGGGCGTGGTGGGATCACCAATTATGATAACAGTCGGCAAGTTTTCGAGAATGATATCTTGTTGGGCAATGCCCAGTATTGGGATGGTGGGAGCGGTGGAATCACGGTTCATCACATCAACACCAACGGGAAGCTGCTAGAAATCACCGGCAGCGGCATCAACCGGGTTGATGGAGTGATATCTGGCACGGGAGGTATTGCGGTTTCGGGAGGGATTCTTGAGGTCACCAACAGCAATACGTATGGTGGGGCCACTTGGGTCCACGCGGGTGAGCTCATTGCAAACAATACCAGCGGTAGCGCCACTGGCACCGGGGTTCTCAAGGTGGCGGCCGGTGCGACGCTTTCGGGAAGCGGGTTCATTAACAGCAGCACGCAGATTTCAGGCTCCGTGGCCCCGGGCAACAGTATCGGCACCCTCACTTTCAACAACGATGTGGTTTGGAACGGAGGGGATGATTGGGAGTTCGAGCTTGGTATTGCTTCCGTTTCGTTGGCGGATGCGATTCTTGGAACCAGCACACAGGATCTGATCGTCATAGCGGGAGGTGGAGATTTCACCAAAGGCACCGGCAGCACATGGACGTTTGATTTTGCCAACTCCGGGGCGCTGGGTTGGTACAAGCTGATTGACTGGGACGGGACCAGCAATTTCACCGAGAGCGATTTCACCGCGACCAATCTTGCGGTTGGTACAGGTGTGTTCCATCTAGATGGTGTCACCTCAGCGCTTTATTTGAGAATCATTCCGGAGCCCGGGACGGCGATTTTGTTAGGCGTGGCGATGTTGGTTCCGCTGCGACGCCGGCGTTGAAAAGATTCAGGGCTGGGCCTCATCCACGGTTTCATCCCGCTGATAGATGGGGAGTTGGCGGTAAGGGACGGTAAATGCGAGAGTCATGATGGCCGTTCCGTAGATGCGGCCGGCCTCGCGGCTTTCCCATGAGCCATCGCTGTCCTGTTCCTTGAGATAGGTTGAATACATCCAATCCGCGTATTCGCTCCAGTATCGGCCTCCGATTTGGAACATTCCCTGTGCGTTGTAGTAATTGCCATAGAATTCAAATTGATCGCCAGGCAGTTCGCGATATGTGCGCATGACAAAATCCGCCGCTTTGGTGGATTCCTCCGAGCCATGAAGGCCGCAGAGTTCGAGGCAAAGCAGGCCCATGCCTGTCAGCGAGCGAGCGTGGTCATCGCGTCCTGTGTAGCCGAAGCAGCCTTTTTCCGCATGCTGGTGGCCGCGGAGATATGAGACGGCATCTGCGATCGCCTGATCGGGCACTGCAGCTCCATTGAGTTTTGCGGAACGCAGTGCCATGAGGGCCCAGCCGCTGCATGACGTATCGCTGTCCGATGAGTTCGGGTGATAACGCCAACCGCCTTGGTTTCGCTCGTCTTTTTTCACCGCTTGGGCGCGGAGGATGAGGGATAGCGCGGGTGGCAGGGCTTTCTCGATCTTTTCCTGCCGAGCGGGATCGACCATGCCGCTTACCTCTGATAGAAAGAGGGTGGCGATGTTGTGGGCATACATCGGTCCGCTGCCGGCATGGCCGCGTTCGAAGAGGCCATCGGGTTTCTGGCTCGCGAGGACGAAATCGATGCAGCGGTTGATTGGGGTGACGTGAGGTCCTTCGGTGGGGAGGTGACCTTTTGATAGATAGGCCATTCCGACCAGGGCGGGTATGCCTGAGGAATCTCCATAATTTGCGGGGAATGATCCATCCGGCTGCTGCACACGGGAGAGATATCGCAACGCATTTTCAATCGATGGGTCCACCCGGTCGCGCCATTTTTCGAAGACAGGGTCTGCCGTTTCCTCGGCATGACAAACTGCGGGTAGGAAAAACAAGGCGCACAGGGCGTTGCGGAGGGTATGAAATAGATAACGCATGATGGATTTCATTGGTCGTTGCCTGATTTGGACAGGCTTTCGAAGTATCCTTTGACGAGATCGCGATATTCTTCAGGGACGCTGCCCGCGCTGGCGCTGCCGACGTCCGATTTCAGGGAGGATTGGATTTTCTCCCAGTCTGCAGCGCTGATGCCGAGCTTGGCGAGTTCTGGCGGAACTCCCTGATCGGGTTGAGCGAGTTGATGCCCCCCCTGCGGTGCGTCGCCCGGTTGGGCAGGCATGGGTTGTGCGGGCTGGCCGGGTTTCCCCGGTTGGCCGGTCGGGCGGCCTTGCATTGAGGACCGGGCTTGGCGGGCTGAGCGGGAAAGAGCTTCCGCTGCTTTGGCTGCCTGCTGTGCGGCTTCGGACGGGCTGTTTCCAGGAGTGGATGCCTGAGCTGCCTCGTTGAATGCTTCGGCGAGGTCCTGCGGCGGGATAGGAACACGGTTTGGGTCGGGTGCTTGGCCAGCTGCTTGTTGGGCGGCGATTGAAAGCTCCTGCGCTGCGCGTTCAAGGGCTTCGGCGCTGCTGGCCAAGTGTTCGCCTGCTTGGCCATGCTGTGCTGCGGCTTCGGAAAGATTCCCGGATTCGCCTTGTTTTGCTGCGTTTTGCGCCTGCTGACGGCCTTGTTGGGCTGCTTGGGTTGCTTCGTTCATTGTGCTGTTGCCGTCGATTTCCGGTAAGTTCTGCAATGAGTCAGCCAGTTCCGCTGCCGCATCTGCCTGTAGCTCCTGAAGTGCCTGCAACGCCTCCGAGGCATTTCCTTCCGCCAACGCCTTCATGGCTTCGGCGACACGGTCTTGTCTTTCGGCGAGATCGCCCAACTGCTCGGCCCGGGCGGCTTCCTGCACTGAAGATGACTCACTTTGAATGGTTTCTGCGCCGGGTTCTGCGCCGGGTTCCACTGGCTTTGCGACGGGTGGTTGCGAAAGTGCTTCGGCTTGATTGGCTGCCTCACTCAGGGCTTCGGCAGCGTCCGCAGCCGAATCCGCAGCCTCCATTCCTTGGTCGTTTTGAAACTCCTCCGCTGCTTCGCCCGCCGCCTGCGCCGCTCCGGGCAAAGTGTCCGCCAAAGGACTGCGTTCCTGTTGGGCCTGTGTGGTTGCCTGTGCTGCCTCACGAGCGATTTGCGCCTGCTGCTCAGCCAGTGCTTCGTGTAATGCTTCTTCCAACGCCTCCTCTGCCGCCGGATCCTGCGCGGCCTGATTCTGCCCCGCCGCCTGCTCCTGCAAATCCTGCTGATTCTCCGCCAACTCCCGCGCTTCCTCTGACAATTCCCGCGCCGCTTCAGCCTGTGCCTGCAACGCCTCCGCCCGCGCGTCCGGACGCTCCCGCAGTTGCTGTCTCAGCTCGTTCTCCACCTGCTCCTGTTGCTGCTGCCACTCCTGCGGTGGAGAATTGTCCGCCTGGGGCTCCGTCGCCGCGGACTCCGCCTGGCGTGCCAACTCCTGCTGCTTTTGCACCAAATCCTGCAACCTCGCCAACTCCTCTACCTTGCTCCGATCCTGCTCGATCTCATCCCGCGCCTTCTCCAGCGCAGTGATCGCCGCCTCCGCCAGCGCCTTCGCCTGATCCAGCTTCGCCGCCCGCTCCACCGATTCGTCCTGCAAAGGTGCCGCCTCCAGTTCCTCCCGCGATTCCGCCACCGCCTCCAACGCTTTTTCCACTTCATCCGCCTTCGTCGCGTGAATTCCCGCCTCTACCTTTGGAGCCACCTCCTTCAGTGCCTCCTCCGCCTTTGCCAACTTCTCCGCCGCCTCAGCGAGTTGCTTCGTCGCGTGCTCATTCATCTCCTCTTTCCGGACCTCATCCGTCTGTGCGTTCATCTTGTCCCGAGCTTCCCGGATTTCCTGCAGCGCTTTCTCGATTTCCTCCTTCGCCCCATCGTGCTCCTGCCGCAGTTCCTGTCTCGCCAGCGATTCCGCCCCTTCATCAATCCTGACCCTCACCCACTCCGAAAAACCCTCACCCGGTCCTGCCAGCTCCGCCGGTCGGCCATCCCGCGCCTTCACCCGCAGCCGGAAATCCCGTGAATTCTGGAAACGCTCCCGGATCGCCCCCACCGCCAGCGATGCCTCTCCCAAGAACCTTGGCGGCTTCGTCCCCGGCAGCGCAACCGGCAAAGCCTGCTCCAGCAGCCCCGCGCCATTTCCCCCTGCATCCACCTCCACCCACACCCCGGCCAGTCCCACATCCTCCACCACCTCATATCGCATCGGCAGCAACTCATCGGGCCGCACCCTCAACTCCCGCTGCTGCGGACTCAACAAAGTCACCGCCGGAGCCAAATCCTCCAGCACATCCACCGGGAAACCCAACGCCTCCACCTCACGACCCAGCCGATGCTTCAAAAACACCCGCGCCTCCCCCGATCCACCCTCCTCCAACGTCCACGCAAACTCCACCCGTCCCCCGCCCGCCGCCTGCTCGATCACTCCCTCAGCCGCCACCTTTCCATCCACCTCCAGCCGCGCTTCAACCACCGCCGTATTCAACGTCCCGGCCACCGTCACCCGCGTCCCAACTAACGCCTCCACCCCGCGACCCAACGGCATCTCCGCCCGCGTCCAACCCGTATACTCCGGAAACTCATACACCCTCCGCAACTCCCCCAACCTTGGCACCGGCCACACCCGCACCGCGAATCCATCACTCTCCGCACGACCCGCCCGCGCCCGATAGCCGAAACCCTGCCGCGCCGGATCCATCACATACAAAAATCCATCCTCCGTCCGCTCCATCACCTGCGAAAGCTTCGTCCCATCCTCCATCACTAACTCCATTGTCACTTCCTTTGCTCCCTCGCACTTCACCAAAATCTCCACCCGATCCCCCGCCAAAATCTCCACACTTCCGGGCATCACCTCAAACCGCGTCGCCCCCACATTTCCCACCTCCGAAAACGGAGCCACCGCCCGTACCAAAAGCCTGCCCGCCTCCCGCGGCCACACCGCCAGCGCCACCCTCAGCGCCACCGCCAGCACTGCCGCCGGCCTTGCCCACCTCCGCGACGTCCGCGCCGCGCGCACCTCGCCCACCCCATCCACCTTCAGCGCATCCGCCTCCGCCGCCCTCTCCAGCGCCGCCAAGAGCTCCGGCGAAACCCCACCCCGCCCGTCCGAAAGCTCCAACACCGTGCTCAAACGCTCCTCCATCTCCGGATGTCGCTCCTCAATCCACCGCGCCACCTGCACCAGCCCGATCTTCCGCCGCAACGGCGCAAAACCACGCCACGCCGCCCATCCTACCGATCCCACCCACAGCACAAACATCCCCCACCGGCCCCATCCCGGCAGCGCAGAAAAAGCCCGATCCACCCCCAGCATCAACACCAAGCCCGCCAGCGCCACCGTCGCCACCATCATCAACCCGCGCCACCACTGCACACGCCGCATCCGCCTGCGTACCCCGCGCAAACGCTCTCCGATCTCCGTTTCACCGCTCTTGCCGACGCCTTCAGTATCCATCACCCCTCCACAACGCCCCCCGCCCCTTCCGTGTTTCACAAAAATCCACCACCCTCTCCGCTTCCACCCATTCCCTCTTCCCCTCGGTGTTCAAAGTTTCGCATTCTGCCGCCTGCGTCCAAACTTCCCCAACTCAGATCAAACACCGACCCCCACCAACCAGCCCAAACCAACACTTGTTACAATTCTCCAATGAGTCGAAGCCTTCAGGATAACGTCCTCAGAGATCATAAAGGTGAACACGGTACGGTAGAATATTCTCAAGATGAGCAATCCCTACTACGATACACCGAAAACACATGGCGCGATCTCGCCTGGGAGGAGGTCTCAACGGCGAATCCTGAAGCGCACCTGCAGAACCAAGCTAAGCGGCCACGATGCTCTTTGCAACGGGCGGGTAGCGTCGTTCCTTGGTTTCGGGCTTCCCCACCCCCCGTGGACAAGCTATCCGTCTCTCAAGAAGAAGAATCTCCTCCTACCCTCATGAAAGCTATCACCGGATCGATACTGATCGTCGCAGCTGCGATTTTTTTCCAAGCACGCGTTGATGTGGCTAGCAGCCAAATCGCTTTTGTCGAAGCGAAGGAGCTGGTGAGGATCTCCCTCGCCGCATCAGTGCTTTTCGGGATCGCAGGGGTTCTTCTGATCGGAATGGAGCTTTTGCCGACCTCGCGTATCAAAAATTGGATATTCTCCACAGGGCGGCTGCTTCCTCCTGCTTGCCCTCCGGGTTCCACCTGCAATGCCGATGCCAGCAATCAACGGAAGAAGGCGAGCATCAGCCTGGAATGATCCCGTACAGTTGCAAGGGGGGTAGTTAAGAATCGCACCGAAGGAACGATCAAGCGATCAAGCTGAGCTTGGCGAATCACGAGTGTCCGTTGGTATCTAGAGCCAATCCAATTCGTTGCAATCGAGCGGCATTCGCCCCTTCTGCTCCCCGCCGAATTTCATGATAATTGAGCCATGATAATTGAGCCAGACTTTTTATAAAGAAAGAACTTGTGTTCAGGTGCGGTTTGGTGTGGATTCCGAAGATGAGCTCCAACAACCGCAAACGATGGATTGCGCCGTGGAAGGATTCCGCGACGAAGCCAGCGATGTATCATTGCGTTTCGCGGGTGGTTGATCGGCGGTTTGTGCTGGAGGATGACGAGCGCGAGCAGTTCAGAAAGCTCATGCGAATGTGCGAGAGATTCAGCGGCTGCCGTGTGCTTTCCTACTGCATCATGTCCAACCACTTCCACCTTCTGTTGGAAGTTCCCCCGATGCCTGCCGAAGGAATTCCCGACGCGGAGCTGTTTGAACGACTCGGAGCATTTTACAGCGAGGCGCATCTGGCGGAAATCGCAAGGGAAATGGCGGATGTGGTGGTGGTAAGGCCACGGGGGGAGTCTGAAATGCCACGTGTGGATGTCGCCGGACTTCCGGTCAGCACCGAACAGGAGGCGGAGCTGGCGCGGCTGGACGCGGGCAGAAGGCTGGATGAAATCCGCAGCCGTTTCACGCGCCGGATGCACAATTTGAGCGAGTTCATGAAGTCTCTGTTAGAGCGATTCACCAAGTGGTTCAATTCGAAGCACAAACGGTCGGGTCACTTGTGGGAGGACCGGTTCAAGAGTGTGATTGTTGAGGACGGGGTCGCGGCGCGGACGATGGCGGCTTACATCGATCTCAATCCTGTTAGAGCGGCGATGGTGGCGGATCCGGCGGAGTATCGGTGGAGCAGTTATGGTGAGGCGATTGGCGGTGGGTCGAAGGGGAATGGGAAGAAGTCGCGGGAGGGTCTTGTTAGGGCGTGTTTGGCCCATGCGGGGGTGGGTTTTGAGGCGGAGCGGTGGAAGGATGCGTCGCGGATTTACCGGCGGTTGATGGGGATGGCGCTCGGGAAGAACAAGGGTAGGGCAGCGGTCGAAGGTCGGGGTGTGGTGACGAAGAATAC
>SYAP01000205.1 GCA_005787565.1 Verrucomicrobiaceae bacterium
CTGTCCGCAAGTCGGTCGAGCGCCTCAGATACCTCGAAAACATCGAGAAGCAGCCCGAGTTCAAAGCGATGTCCAAAAAGGAACTCGCTGCCCTCGGTCGCGAGCGTGAGAAGCTTCTCCGCAACCTTCGTGGCGTCCGTGACATGGATCGCAAGCCGGATGCCGTGGTTATCGTCGACTCCGCCCGCGAGACCATCGCGGTCGCCGAAGCGCGCCGTTTGGAAATCCCGATTGTCGCCCTTGTTGACACCAACGCGGATCCCGCCGTCGTTGATTTCCCGATTCCCGGCAACGACGACGCCATCCGCTCGATCCGCATCATCCTCCAGAACTTGGTGGATGCCATGGTCGCCGCCCGCAAAGCTTGATTCAATCATTACCGGGCGGCCTGTCTAACCGGCGGGTCGCCCCTTTTTTTCCCAACATTCCACTTCCCAATTCCATGATCACCGCAGCAATCGTCAAAGAACTCCGCGATAAAACCAGCGCCCCCATGATGGACTGCAAAAAGGTCCTCACCGAAACCAACGGCGACCTCGAAGCCTCCATCAAGCTCCTCCGCGAGCGGGGCATCATGAAGTCCGCGAAAATGAGCGACCGCGCCGCGAACGAAGGCGTTATCACCGCCCGCGTCAATGCCGGTGCCACCTCGGGCATCCTCCTCGAAGTCAACTGCGAGACCGACTTCGTTTCCAAAAACGAGAGCTTCCAGGCATTCGTTGGCAGCTTGGCCGATACCCTTGCCGCCTCCAGCGCGGCTGACCTCGAAGCCGCTCTTGTGCTGCCGAATGGTGACCACAACATCGAGGACACCATCAAGGCCAAGGTCGGCGAAGTGGGTGAAAACCTCCAGTTCCGCAAATACGTCCGTTTCGATGCCGCTTCCGGTGGCGTGATCGCCTCCTACATCCACCTTGGTGGAAAAGTCGGCGTTCTTCTCGAAGTTGGAACCACCAAGCCTGAAACCGCCGGCAGCGAAAACTTCAAGGAGCTCGTCAAGGATCTGACCCTCCACATCGCCGCCTGTGCGCCGAAAGGACTTTCCCGCGAGGACATTCCGCAATCGGTGGTGGACAACGAGCTCGAGATCTTCCGCGCCCGTCTTGAAGCAGAAGGCAAGCCAGCCAACATCATCGAGAACATCCTCAAGGGCCAGATTGGCAAATTCTTCGCCGAAAGCTGCTTCCTTGAGCAAGGCTTCGTGAAGGATTCCGACATCAAGGTCTCCGCCTTGTTAGAAGCCAAGGGCAAGGAATTGGGCGACACCCTGACCGTCACCCGCTTTGTCCGCTTCGGCCTCGGCGAGTGAGCCTGATCAAACCTTCGACCCCCGGGAAGTCCGCTTCCCGGGGGTTTTCTTTTTAGGGTTGGATCTGGAAAATTCCCATCGCTGGAATTTTTCTCCTAGCCCGGATCGCCGTCTGGATTACGATGCCCGCAAGTCCAACCGGTGGTGCGTGCGGACCGCTAACATCCAACGAATTTTCCATGAACCTCACCCTCAAAGTCTGGCGTCAATCAGGCCCCAACGCGGCCGGCCGCATCGAAACCTACGAAGCCCGCGACATTCCTGGCGAGGCGTCGTTTCTTGAAATGCTCGACATCGTCAACGAGCGGCTCATTGAGAAGGGTGACGAGCCGATCCACTTCGATCACGACTGCCGCGAGGGCATTTGCGGCACCTGTTCGCTGACGATCAATGGCATTCCCCACGGCAAGGAACGCGGCATCACCACCTGCCAGGTTCACATGCGGAAATTCAGCGAAGGGGACACCATTTGGATCGAACCATTTCGCGCCAATCCGTTTCCGGTCATCCGCGACCTGATTGTCGACCGCTCGGCCTTCGACCGCATCATCGCGGCTGGCGGATACATCGACGTCCGCACGGGTTCGGCGGTTGATGCGAATTCCGTCCCTATTCCGAAGGAAGATGCCGACCATGCCTTCGATGCGGCCGCGTGTATTGGCTGTGGGGCTTGCGTCGCTTCGTGCAAGAATGCCTCCGCGATGCTTTTCGTCTCCGCCAAGGTTTCCCACCTCGGGCACCTGCCGCAGGGTCAACCCGAGCGCGACAAACGCGTCCTTGCCATGGTCCGCCAAATGGACGCCGAAGGATTCGGCAACTGCACGAACCAATACGAGTGCGAAGCAGCCTGTCCCAAGGAGATCAGCGTCGACCATATTGCCCGCATGAACCGGGACTTCGCCAAAGCCGTTCTCCACGAGCAATTTGCTTGAGACGCGCCGGCGCAGGAGAGGTCCTGACAAGTTCGGAAAAATCCCCCGCTTGTCACCGGGCATTTTGCGGCTAGCTTAAGGTCATGTTCCTGTCGCGCCTCTCCCTTTCCCTTCTTTTATCGCTCGGATTCGCCTCCTGCTCAGAAAAACCCACCATGGAAACCAGTTCCGAAGCCCCTGCCGAGCCCACTGCCAAAGTTGTCAAAACCGAAGAGGAATGGCGCAAGGAACTCACTCCGGAGCAATACCGCATCCTTCGAGAGGCTGGAACCGAGCGCGCTCACGGAAAAATTTACGAGGAATTCAAAAAGCAAGGTGCCGGGGCCTATCATTGCGCGGGTTGCAACGCCCTCCTCTTCCACTCCGATCACAAATTTGACTCCGGCTGTGGCTGGCCTTCGTTTTATGATCCTGCCAAAGCCCAGAACGTGACCGTCCGCAAGGACCTCTCCGGCGGGATGGTTCGCACCGAAGTCCTCTGTGCCAAATGCGACGGCCACCTTGGCCACGTTTTCGAAGGCGAGGGATTCGACACCCCTACCGACAAACGCTACTGCATCAACGGCGTTGCTCTCAAATACATCCCCGCTCCTGCCAAGTCTGAGGAAAAGGCCGCCGAAGAAAAGCCAGCGGAAGAGAAAAAGCCCTGATCGCTTTCAAGGATCCGCGCGGCAAGTCCGCCAAATCCTGTGGTCTCCCCGCATTCGATTTTGTCATGATTGGTTGGCTGTGGCCTAGAAAGTAGATTGGTGTTCCTCCTTCCGAACCTGTGGACCGCTCAGCCCACGCCTCATCAAAGTCCGGAATTCCAGGCAGCGTGGTTAGAGAGTCGATCTGAGAGGGGGAGACCCCGATCACGTATTCCAATCCTCCGTGGGCGAGGTTATCCTGATTTACTTCAATCAGAGGGATGCCGAATCGGTGAAAAGCAGGGACCACTCGTGCCGCATTCTCTGTTGAAGGATTGATCTAGAGATCAAGAGCCTTCGGATAACGGGGTTGAGTGTAGTGGATCACAGCGTAGGCCCCCACCACCAGATACTCAACATTCTCCTCGGCGAAGATTTGTAACAGATCTCTGAAGTCTGAGTTCATCCGGGTGCATTCCATTCTTTCCTACCCAATAGTCCGTCACCAGCTCCCATGGGCCTTACGGCGCTCTGCTCCACCCAGAACCTGCCAATCCCGTACCTGCTGTGTCCTCAGCTCCTCAAAGGACCCGAACTTTCGGATCCTCCGGTGCGACCGGTTTTTCACAGGAACTTCCACGGGCCGGACGATAGAAAACGCCCCGCACCTCCCCAAGTTGGGACTTCCATCCCGCCCAAGGCGCCATCCTGCTCACGGCAGCTTCCAGGCCGCGCGCTTCGCCTCGTATTCCGCCTTCGGCAGGAGCACGTAGATCGGTCGTTTTGTTGGATCGATCCGGGCGATCAGCGATTCCAAGTTCGCTTGCGCCATCGTCGTGCAACCCGCCGTCGCCCGGTTACCGTTGCCGCGCCAGATGTGGAAGAAGATCGATGACCCCGCACCCGGGACCACTTTGGGCGGCGCATTGTGGGCGATGAACAATTTCAACGCGTGCGGCGGATCGTTCTGATTCATCTGTTGCTTCTTCTCCCACGGGGTCCTTGGTTCATGTTTCAATGTTAGAAAGCGGTTGTAGTGCGGCGATGCCGGGTCCTCCACCCACAGGTCCCGCGAAGTGACCTGGTGATAGAACAGCTTCGGATGTTTCCGGATCTGCGCGGCATATCCCCATGCTCCGCCGAGGTCGAATACGCCGGCCGGCGAGCGGTTGTCACCCTCGCGTTTCATCGCCACGCCCGCCGGGACCGGATGCAATCCCCGGCCCCAGATCAACCCGCTTGCGCCGAGCCGCCCGGTCCAAGCCGCCCCCGCCGCCTGCCAATGCCCGCCGCGCTTTTCATAAAACCGCAGCGTGACCCGCGAGCTGTTCCACCCGTCGGAAATCCCCACCACACATTGCGCGGAGTCCCCTGGCAGCGTGAACGCCGGCAGGCCGCCCATTCCCAGAAGCAGCGCCATCATCAACCAGCCAAATCCTCGTTTCGTCATGACGGCGGAGTCTAGCTCACCGCCGTGAGGTTTCAAGAATTCCCCGGGGCGGAGCCGGTGGTGGCTTTTGGCTTTTTGGAATGGGAGGAAACGAGGTCGCTTTGACTGATTTCTTGCAGCCTTTGGTGGCAGGCTGAAAGCGAGCATTTGCATCCGAAATGGGATATTTGGGTGAAGGGTGGGACGGTGCTGGGTGGGGCAAGTAATAATTTGTGTCTCCTGCTATCAGGATCTCGGGGACGCGTGGGTAGGGGCGATTTGTTGGGTCCTTGGTTGATTTGTTTTCGATTGTTTTGTTGGTTTCCGGGTATGCAGCAGCGCCCGCCGAAGAAGTTTCATCCGCATCCGTTCGCTTACCATGAGGTGATTGAGGTGGGGATCGAGTCGTTGACGAATTTGGGTTCCGGGGTGGCGCGGGTGGATGGGTGGGTGGTGTTTGTGCCGTTCGCGCTGCCGGGGGAGCGGGTGCGGGCGCGGGTGTTCCGGAATGACAAGAATTGTTCGCATGCGGATTTGGTGGAGGTGGTTGAGGCGTCGCCGGATCGGGTGGAGCCGCCGTGTCCATTGTTCGGGGAGTGCGGGGGGTGCCAGTATCAGCATGTGCGGCATGAGGTGCAGTTGGTGTGGAAGTCGCGCCAGGTGGCGGAGTTGATGAAGCACATGGCGGGGGTGGAGTTTCCGGTGAACGCGTGTGTTTCCTCGCCGCAGGTGTGGCATTATCGGTCGAAGATCACGCCGCATTTCGAGAGGCCGCGGGATGGGCGGGTGGGGGAGATCGGGTTTCTTGCGCCGGGGAGCCGGTCGAAGATGGTGGATGTGGAGCGTTGTTTGATCGCGATGGAGGAGATCAACGGGGCGTTGCCGGGGATCCGTGAGGGTGGGCGGGCACGGGCGGGGACGTTGAAGCGGGGTGGGACGTTGTTGTTGCGGGCGACGGACGGGCGGGTGGAGACGGATCCGAATTCGACGGCGTTGGAGCGGGTGGGTGAGGTGGAGTTCCGGTTTTTGGCTGGGGATTTTTTCCAGAACAATCCGTTCATTTTGCCGGCGTTCACGGGTTATGTGGCGGAGCGGGCGGCGGGGGACGGGGTGGAGTTCCTGGTGGATGCGTATTGTGGGTCCGGGTTGTTTTCGCTGACGCTGGCGCGGCATTTCACGGAGGTGGCGGGGGTGGAGGTTTCGGAGACTTCGTGTGAGTGGGCGCGGAAGAATGCGGCTGCGAACGGGGTCCGGAACGCGACGTTTCTAACGGCATCGGCGGAGGCGATTTTCGAGCGGATCGCGTTTCCGGCGGAGAGGACGGCGATGGTGATCGATCCGCCGAGGAAGGGGTGTACGCCGGAGTTTTTGGATCAGTTGATCGCGTTCGGTCCGGCGCGGTTGGTGTATGTTTCGTGCGATCCGGCGACGCAGGTGCGGGATTTGAAGCAGTTGACGGCGGGGGGATACCGGTTGGAGGATGTTCAGCCGTTCGATTTGTTCCCCCACACGCGTCATGTGGAGTGTGTGATGACGTTGGTGAGGGGGTGATGGGGTGAGATGGGTGGCTCAGTTGGTTTCGAGGCCGCATTCCCAGATGAAGAAGTCGGCGTTGAGGTGGGCGAGGGGTTCGCGGAGTTGGTCGAGTTCTTCGGCGGGGCCGTGGATTTCGAGGCGTGCGAGGTCGGCGAGTTCGAGGAATTTTCCGAGGAGTTCGCCGACGTTTTCGAGGTGGGCGAGGATGCCGGCGGCGCCGATGTAGGCTTCGCGGCAGGCGCAGCGATTGCCGTTGCGGGTGAAGTCGTAGTAGAGGCAGGCGGGTTCGGTGGCGGTTTTTTCGACGAACTGTGGCATGAGGGCGAGGAAGGCGTCGAGGTTGCCTTCGCGGACGTCGAAGTAGGGGTGGAGGCTGACGGCTTGTGAGAGTTTGGACATTCCCGAGGGTTTCGGAGAACGGGCGGTGGGGCAAGGTTTGAATGCGGGAGGAAATGCCCGCTTGCAGGCGTGGGGCAGGGCGGTTGGAATGGGTGGCGCAACCCCGAATCTTTCTTGATGATGATCCTGATCCAGCACGCCCTGATTGCTTCCGAAGAGAGCCCGAATTTGTTGGCGGCGGATGTTTTGATAGAGAACGGGGTGATTTCCAGGATCGAGGCGGGGATGGCGGTGCCTGAGGGTGCGCGGGTGATTGATGCGCGCGGGAGGGTGATGTTGCCGGGGATGTTTGACGCGCACGTGCATTTCCGTGAGCCGGGTTTTGAGGCGAAAGAGACGATCGCGACGGGGGCGGAGGCGGCGATCAACGGCGGGGTCACGGGTGTGGTGATGATGCCGAACACGAGTCCGGCGATTGATTCGGGGACGGTGGTTGCGAATGTGTTGGATATCGCGAAGCGGACGGCGCGGATTCCGGTTTATACATCGGGATGCGTGACGAAGGGGCGGCATGGGAAGGAGCTTGCGGGGATCGACGGGATGCGAGCTCTGGGGGTGAGGATGCTGACGGATGACGGGGATACGACGGGAGATCCGGCGGTGTTGTTGCGTGCGATGCAGTATGCGGGGGAGTTGGGGATGTTTTTCGCGAGTCACTGCGAGGTGCCGGAGTTGGCGGGGCCGCGGGCGTTGAACGAGGGGGTGATGAGTTATCGGTTAGGGATCAAGGGATCGCCGGCGTGTGCGGAGGAGATCATCATTGATCGAGACATCCGGTTGGCGCATGCAGCCGGGGCGCACATCCATATCCAGCATGTTTCGAGCAAGCTGGGGATGGAGACGATCCGGTGGTGGAAGAGCCGCGGGGATGTGAAGGTGACGGCGGAGGTTTCCCCGCATCATCTTTTGTTCCGGGATGAGGACATCGGGAACTTCGACACGCATTACAAGATGAACCCGCCGTTGCGGACGAGGGCGGACAACGAGGGTCTGTTAGAGGGATTGTTGGAGGGGGTGTTCGATCTGATTGCGACGGACCACGCGCCGCATACGCCGTTTGAGAAGGCGCAGGATTTTGTCAGTGCACCGAACGGGATCACGGGGTTGGATACGGCGTTGGTTTCGCTGCATCATCATTTTGTGGACAAGCGGATTTTCGGTTGGGATGTGGTGGTGAAGCGTTACTCGGCGGAGCCGCGGAGGTTGATGGGGTTGCCTGAGGTATCGATCGAGGTGGGGCAGCCGGCGGATCTGGTGTTGTTTGATCCGGATGTGGAGACGACGTTTACGGCGGATTTCATGAAGTCGAAGTCGCGCAACACGCCGTTTCTGGATCAGACGCTGAAGGGGCGGGTGGATGTGGTGGTCTTGGGTGAGAAGGTGTTGTTGGAGCGTTAGATGGAAGGTGCGGATCCGGGTTATTACGCATTTCCTGATTTTAAGGAAATGTGGCTTGATCTTCAGTGATAGATTGATTATTTCGGTGCGGGCTGACCCCGGCCCTTCCCCCTTGATGCCCCCCAGAATTTCTCGACAGCCATGTCGGGTCGTGGCTTGCGCTGACGATCCGCGCCGCATTCATCGCCAAGGAGCGATGAGGGGGATGACATTGTTAGAGATGACGGTGGTGATTCTGGTTTTGTTGTCGATGGTTACGATCCTGTTCATTGGATCGATTGCGTGGAAGCGAGGGTCGGACCGTGCGTTGTGCATCATGAACCAGCAGCGGGTGCAGAAGGGGATGCGGAGTTACGCGAACGCATATGGGCATAATCCCGGGGAGACGGTTTCGGGATTGAGGCATCGGGTGATTGGTTTGGGGCGTTTTGTGGAGACGACGCCGGTGTGTCCTGGGGGTGGGACTTACAACATCGGCGGGGTGAGTGGCGAGGATGTGGTTCCGCAGATGGGTGTGTTGTATATGCCGTGCTCGCTTTCCGGGACGCGGAATCATGTTCCGCAGGATTATGCGGATTGGTGATTGGCGGGTGTTTGGTTTGGAGATCCCACGTGATCGCGTGGGTTGGCAGGCGGGCTGATGGGGGATAGAGTGTGCGCAGATTTTCTAACAGTGTGTCGCCAAGGACTGATTGGTTGGCGCACTGTCCCCCCGAGTGTGTGTTATCCACCCCGTCCGTTCCAAAGCGGGCGGGGTGGTAGGGGAGAGGGAGTCGTGGAGGACGCGGTGGTGAAAAGGGTCATTGACGTTGATCCGGAGGCTTGCAGGATGGGTGGATGACGAGTGCGGGATTCGGAATTTTCGGGTTGTTGGGATTTGTGGTTCTGGCGGCCCAGATTGTGGGGTTGGTTGGCTTGGCGAAGGCTGGGCGGACGTCGGCGTGGTGGGTGATGGCGTGTGGGGTCGGGTGCAGTGTGATCGGGATCTTGTTTTCAATTTTGATGATGGTTGGTGCGATGACCGGGTGGGGAAGCGATGTGGTTTCCGGAATGACGATGTTCTGGGTGGCCGGGGCGGGGTTGAATGGTTTGGGGAGTTTGTTGTTTGGCGCGGGGTTCGGGATTCACGGGATGAGGGCATCGCGGGTTTCTAACAGACAGGCGGACTTGGAGATGCTGGTCCAGGCGCAGACGGAGGAGATCCGGCGGTTGTCGGGTGGGGTGCGGTGATGAGATTTCTCAGCGCTGCCAGATGAGGCGTGATTCGGCGGGGGTGAGGATGCGCCATGAGCCGGGTGAGAGGTCGGTGGGATGGAAGGCACCGATGGAAATGCGGATGAGGCGGAGGGTGGGGTGGCCGACGGCGGCGGTCATGCGGCGGACCTGGCGGTTCTTGCCTTCTGTTAGAGTGATTTCGAGCCAGGTGGTGGGGATGGATGGGCGGTAGCGGATGGGTGGATCGCGTGGTGGGAATTCGGGTTGTGGATTGGGGATGGAGGCTTTGCAGGGGAGGGTGCGATGGCCCTGGATGACGAGGCCGCCTTTTGTTAGACGGGAGATGGATCCTGGTTCCGGGGTTCTCTCGACTTGGGCGAGGTAGGTGCGAGGGTGGGCGGTTTTGGGGTCGAGGAGGCGGTTGTTGAGGCCTGGTTCATTGCTGAGGAGGAGGAGGCCTTCGGAATCGAGGTCGAGTCTGCCGAGGGGGTAGGTGTGCGGGGGGAATGAGAATTCGGCGAGGGTTCTTTGGCCGGGTTGGTCCGGGGTGAACTGGCAGAGGACGCCGAAGGGTTTGTGGAAGGCTATGATCATTGCCGAGGGGATTCGATGTGAGGTTGCCGGTGGATGCAAGTGTGGGGTGAGGTGTGGATTTTTAAGGTGAGATGATGGATTGACGGGGCGGGGATCGGTGGTTGACTCGGCTGAGTATGCTAGGGAGTGAATTTTTTGCGTGGACGGACCGACACAGCGCTTCATCGAGATATGATGAGGTGATTTCCTCGCTGATGGGGCCCGAGTTGGCGGTGTTATTGGGTGCGGATGCGGTGGCGGTGGATGAGATTCTGGAGGATGGATCGGTGGCGCGGCGGCATGGGTCTGTGGTGGAGGGTGTGGAGAGGAGACGTGAGTTGGGGCGGTGTGCGATTTCCGGGGTGGAGTTGATCATGTCGCGGAGATCGGGAGATTTCAGTGAGGCGGAGGTCGAGCGGTTTGATGCGATGGGGGTGATCGTTCGGTGCACGTTGAGGCGGTTGTGTTCCGAGGGTTACCTGAGCCGGATGCGGGAGCGTTTGTTTTCTGTTAGGCGGGATTCGCAGTTGGCGATTTTCGTGATTCAGGGGTTGAGTGTGACGCCGTTCAACGCGGGATCGGTGGATTGCGCGGAGCATTGGTGGGGGCAGGATCAGCTGACGCATGAGTTGACGGAGGAGCAGGGTGCGGCGTTTTGGGAAGTGATGGCGACTTCGTGGCGGAATCCGGTGGAGGCTGATTGGAGTCCCGTGACGTTGGATATCGGTGGGGGAGAGATTTCGATGGACGGGATGGCGCGGCATGGTGGAGGGGCGCTGCTGATGTTCACGCGGGCGGCGGTGGGGAATGGGGTGAGCGAGGTGCCGTTGTTGACGAGGCGGCAGTGCGGGATCATGGATTGGATCGCCGAGGGGAAGACGAGTGCGGAAGTGGGGACGATTTTGCAGATCAGTTCACGGACGGTGGAGAAGCATTTGGAGGCGGTGTTCAACCGGTTCGGGGTGGACAACCGTGTGGCGGCGGTGCGGATGTATTTGGATTTGCGGAATGGCAAGGATGGGCGTCATCCGGTGGCCTGAGGTGCGGCGTCGCGGAAGATGAAGAAGACGGCCCCTGCGAGGCAGAGTGCGGCGCCGGCGTAGTTCCAGGTGAGTTTCTGGCCCATGTAGAAGACGGCGAAGGGGACGAAGATGGAGAGGGTGATGACTTCCTGGAGGATTTTGAGTTGGCCGAGGGAGTAGACCTGGTAGCCGATGCGGTTGGCGGGGACCTGGATGAGGTATTCGAAGAGGGCGATGCCCCATGAGATGAAGGCGGCGATCCACCAGGGTTTGTCGCGGAGGTCGCGGAGGTGGGCGTACCAGGCGAAGGTCATGAAGATGTTAGAGAGTGCGAGGAGGGCGATGGATTGCAGGCCGGGCATGGAGGGACTTTGGCAAAGCAGGGCGGATGGGCAAGAATGGCGTTAAGTGGGTGGTTGGAGGTGATGGCGCAAATGCGCGAATGATTCTGACAATTTGCGGTGATTTTCGCGTTACATGGAGGCCGGGTGGGATAGGTTGCGGGTTACCGAATCCGCAGGGTGATTGGATTATTGGATTCGAGAGAAAGGACTGTTTATGAAAAACCTAAGGATGAGATTGTTGATGCTGGTTGTGGCGGGGATGTGCGGTGGGTTGTCCGCAGGGTGGGCGGCGAAGGATGGTGCGGTGGTTTTGAGTGATGGGGGGAAGGTGCTTGAGGCGAGGTATTCGGCGATGCTTGAGGCATTGAAGAACGAAGTTGCGGGAGCGTTGCCTGTGGTGAGCCGTGAGAAGCAAGCGGCTCTTGAGAAGGCGGGTGAGGACTTCCGGAAGGCGGAGGCGGAGGCGGCTGCGGCGCAGGATTTGTTAGGGAAGGTGAACGGGGCGAAGGGGTTGGTGGAGCACGCGAAGGGCAAATGGATCGGTGGGGCGGAGCGGGAGATTGCGGCGGCGGAGGAGGCGTTGAAGAAGGCGAAGACGGATGCGGAGCGGGAAGCGGCGAGGAAGGAGTTGGCGAAGTGGCAGGCGAACAAGGAGGATGGATTGAAGGCGTTGAAGGAGCGGCAGGCGGCGTATGAGCAGGCGAAGGCTGAGGAGCCGAAGTGGTTGAAGGCGCATGAGGCGGCGCAAGGGGCGCTGGAGCGCGCGCGGGCGGGCGAGCGTGCGGCGGCGAATGCGATTCTGGCGGAGCTGGCGACGGTGTTAGGGACGGACCGGCTGGATGCGAAGTTGGTGAAGTGCGTCGTTCTAACAGCAGCGACGCCGCGTGGTTTGGCGGAGTTTGCAGAGCAGGGAAAGGAAGAGGAGGCGATGGTGGAGCGGTTGCTGGGGGATGTTGGGATGATGAGGGAGATGTTGATCGCGGGTGGGGCGCGGTTCGGGAAGTATGGGGAGGCGATGAGGATTTATGCGGGCATCCAGAAGGCGACGGACCGGGCGAGGGAAGGGGCTTTGCAGCGATTGGCGCTGGCGACGAGTTTGGAGCATGCGACGCCGATCGAGCAAACCGCTGCGGCGGAGCAGAAGGGATCGGCGGCAGCGGTGGTGGATCCGGTGAAGCGGTATCTTCATTACGAGAAGGCGTTTCTGGCGGGCGAACTGGATCCGGCGTTCAAGGGATTCACGACGTGGGAATACCGGATGGTGGTCAATTGTGATGCGCCGGATGAGATTCTGGCGTGGGGTCGGGAGATGTTGCGGGCGTATCGGCCGGATCATGTTTCGATGCCGGATTACGGGTGGCGTTATGTTTCCGCGGTGAGGACGGAGGTTCCGTATGGATCGCAGAATGTGAAGGATGATCTGCCATCGTTGCACCAGTATCAGAACATCATCATGAATGGCGGGGTGTGCGGGCGGAGGGCGTTTTTCGGGCGGTTCATTCTGCGGAGTTTCGGGATTCCGACGTGGGGTGTGACGCAGCACAAGCATGCGGCGTTGAGCCATTGGACGCCGAAGGGGTGGGTGGTGAATCTGGGAGCGGGATTCCAGGCGAGCTGGTGGGACAAGGAGGAGGTGCCGATGAGCGGGACGCAGTTTTTGTTAGAGACGCAGGCGCGGAAGCATGAGCGGGAGTTCATGAGGGTTTTGCGCGCGCAATGGGTGAGCCGGATTGTGGGTGAGGCGGGATATAACGAGCGGAGGAAAATCGCAGGAGGGTTGTGGAGCCGGATGGCGCATTTCCAATCGGTGGTGTTGTCCGAGAAGGAGGTGGTGTTGGGTCCGCTGGGGCAGGAGTTGGCGGAGGCGAACGAGAAGGAGCAGAAGGTGGCATCGGCGCCGGTATCCGATGGGGATCGGAAGGTGGAGGTGCGGAAGGATGGGGGTTTGGTGATTCCGGCGGTGGCGCATGGCAAGGCGGTGGGGAAGGCGAGTGCGATGCGGGGAGTTTCCGGCGGGATGCAGTTGCATTGCCTTGGGGGTTTCAAGGCGCCGTATGAGATCGATGTTCCGCGAGGTGGGAAGTATGTGCTGACGGTCCGTGTGGCGACGGTTCAGACGGGGCAGAAGGTGCGGATCAAGGCGGGAGCGCAGGATGCGATGGAATTTGCGGTCCCCTACACGATGGGATTGTGGAAGGAGACCGAGGGGATTGAGATTTTGTTAGAAAAGGGGAGACAGGTGTTGGACTTCGAGCTTGTGGCAGGGAGCCGCGGGGTGAGCGTGAAGGATTTCACGCTGGTGCCGGTGCGTTGAATGGGGTGGCTCAGCGGTTGAGCCATGCGATTCCGGCGTTGAGCCAGGTGGCATAGCAGACCCAAATGAGGGTGGGTGTGATGAGTGCGGCGGCAATGGGATCGCAGTGGGGGCCGCTGAGGGATTGTCGGATGGTTAGAGCGAGGAGGAAGATCATGGTGACGATGATGGCGAGGGCGGCCCACGGGAGGTGTGCGCCGAAGAAGACGGGTGTCCAGGCGAGGTTGAGAATGAAGTGGGCGAGGAAGGTGGTGACGGCGCGGGTGTTTTTGCGGAGGATGAGGCGGCCGAGGCCGACGCCCATCATGAGGTAGAGGGCGGTCCAGACGGGGCCGAAGACCCATGAGGGCGGGGTGCCGGGTGGTTTTTGCAGGGGGGCGTACCAGGTGGCGATGCTGCTTGCGGTGAGGAGTCCGGAGGCGGTGCCGAGTGCGAGGCAGAGGATGGCGCAGATGGCGGGGATGATCCAGCGATGTGGGCTGGCGGGCAGGAGTGTGGGTTGAGCGTTCATGATTTACAGTTTTCGGATCCAGATGTTGCGAAAGCGGACGGGGCAGTTGTGGCCGTGGAGGACGAGCGGGCCTTGGCTGATTTTGCGATTGTAGTGCGGGAGGACCATGTGGCCAGTGGCGCCGAAGATTTCCTGGTGGTGGTGCACGAGGATGCCGTTGTGAAACATGGTGATGCGTGCGGGTGAGACGAGTTCATCGTCCTTGAAGACCGGTGCGGTGAAGATGATCTGATAGGTTTGCCACTGGCCGGGCGGGAGGGTTGCGTGGACGAGTGGCGGGGTCTGGGCGTAGATGGCGGCGCACTGGCCATCGGGGTAGAGTTTGATGTTATGGGAATCGAAGATCTGGATTTCGTATAGGCCGTGGATCAGGACGCCGTTGTTTCCCTGATCGTGCCATGGGCCCTGGAAGTTGGCCGGGGCCATCCATTCGAGGTGGAGCTGGAAGCTGCCGAATTCCTGTTTGGTGCGTGGGGATTCATTTTCGTGGGCCTCAAAGGTGCCATCGGTGAGTTTCCATGAGCCGGGGTCCCATTGGGAGAGGTCGGTGCCATTGAAGAGGATGATGGCGTCGGCGGGTGGGGGAGTGGGGGTGGGGGATGGGGCGGGGGTGACGATGGGGGGCGCGGGGCGGTCCGGGTCGTGGACGAGGTAGCCGCACCAGGGAAGCTTCGGGGTGTGTTTGTAGCCGAAGATGCCGGAGCCGTTTTTGGCTTTGACGAGTTCCTCCGCGCGGAGGCAGCTGGTGGCCAGGGCGAGGGGGATGAGGCAGAGACGAACGATCACGGTGGGGACCATCGCCGCGAAATGTGGCGAGCACAACCGCGAGGTTGCGCCGGGTGGTGGAATGCGCAAGGAATGGCGGGGTGATCGTTGAATTGCCGATGCGTTTGATGCCTTTGATTTCCGCCGCGGGGGTGGGGACGCTTTCGTTGCCGTATTTGATCGGGTTGCTGGTCTTTGCTGTGGCTGTGTTGTTGTGGCTGATTTTGAAGTGGAAGGTGCAGGCGTTTTTGGCGCTGATCATTTCAAGTTTGGTGGTGGCGATCGGGTCGAGTGCGGAGTTTACGGGGGGGAAGGGTCGGTTGTCGTTGGCGGATATTGGTCCGATGATGGAGAGCGGGATGGCGTCGAGTTTGGGATTCATTGCGACGATCATCGGGTTGGGGGCGATTTTCGGATCTTTGTTAGAGCATTCGGGAGGGGCTCAGGCGTTGGCGCGGACGATGTTGCGGGTGTTTGGCGAGAAGCGTGCGCCGTGGGCGATGGTGACGACGGGTTTCATCATTTCGATTCCGGTGTTTCTGGATGTGGCGTTGGTGATCATCGCGCCGATTTTGTATGCGTTGGCGCGGCGGACGGGGAAATCGTTGTTGGCGTTCGGGTTGCCGTTGTTGGCGGGGATGGCGGTGACGCATGCGTTTGTGCCGCCGACGCCGGGGCCGGTGTGGGTGGCTTATGAGTTGGGAGTGGGGTTGGGGTGGGTTATCTTGTTCGGGTGTTTGGTGGGGATTCCGACGGCGTTGGTGGCGGGGATCGCGGCGCCTGCGTGGATGGCGAAGCGGATGTATATCGCGCCGCCGGAGGAGGATCCGGATGCGGTGATGGAGGAGGGGAAGCTGCCGCATTTCGGGTTGATCATCGGGTTGATCGGGGTGCCGATCCTGTTGATTGTGTTAGGGACGGTGGCGAAGGAGTTTCTGGCGTCCGGGATTGCGACGGGGTTGAGCAAGGCGGAGTATGATGCGGCGTTGCTGGCGGCGCGAGGGGAGGCGGGATTTTGGGTGAATGCGCTGTTGTTTTTGGGGCATCCGATTGTGTCGTTGCTGATCGCGACGTTGGGAGCGTTGGTGTTTCTGGGGTATTTCCGGAAGGTGGATCGGGCGGTGCTGATGGATGTGACGACGCGTTCGTTGGGGCCGGCGGGGATCATCATTCTGATCACGGGGGCGGGCGGGGTGTTCAAGAAGTTCCTCGGGGAGAGCGGGGTGAGCGACGCGCTGAAGCAGTCGTTCGAGGGGACCGGGATTCCGGTGCTTTTGTTGGCGTATGTGTTCGCGGTGCTGGTGCGGGTGGCGCAGGGATCGGCGACGGTGGCGATGGTGACGGCGGCGGGGCTAGTGGCGTCCCTAACAGGAGGATTGAGCCAGCCGCAACTGGCGTTGGTGGTGGTGGCGATCGCGGCCGGGGCGTCGGCGGTTTCGCACGTCAATGACAGCGGTTTCTGGATGGTGGGGCGGTATCTGCGGATGACGGAGAAGCAGACGTTGCAGACGTGGACGATCGTTTCGACGCTGGTATCGGTGGTGGGATACGGGGTGGCGCAGCTGGTGTGGATGTTTGTCTAACGAAAATATGTTCTGTTAGTCCTGTTGTGCCGGTTTTTCCTGTTGCGGAGGTTGGGGTGCTGGTGCGGGCGCGGGAGGAGGAGGGGATTGTCCGCCGATGAGGTTGCCAAGGATTCCGCTGGCTTCGCGGACGACGTCGGTGGTTTTTTCGATGACTTCGACGCCGGTTTCGATGGCTTTGGGTGCGTTGTCCTGGATGACGCCCTGGGTGAATTTGAGGACTTTCTCGCCGGTTTCGGGGAGGACGTCGAACATGCGCATTCCGGCGGCCGCGATGAGGCGATCGGTTAGATCTTCCTTGGGATCGTCGAGGGTTCCGGTGATGTGGAGGGGGGTCCAGAGGAGGCCGCGTTCGCCGGGGATGAAGACGTCGGTTTCAGCACCGGGGATGGAGGCGAGGGTGCCGGGGGCGAGGCCGAGGCGGAAGCGGCCGTCGAGTTGTTTGTTTTTGATGATAAGGGTTCCTTCGAGGTGGACGAGGCCTTCGCTGGAGAGGACGAGGTCGGTGAGGGTGATTTCGCCTTGGGAGTAACGCCAATCGGTGCGGGCCTGGTTGAGGTTGAGGATGCGGAAGCGGCGGGTGTCGGCGTAGGCGGCGAGGGAGTCTAACAAGGGTAAGGCGGTGAGAACGCCGTTTTCGATATTGAGTGAGCCGCGGGCGACGGTTTTGTCGGTGAGGCGGTCGAGGGTGAAGCTGGAGGAGACGGTGCCGGTGAGGCGTTTTGCCCATGATTCGTTGAGGAGGTCCTCGCAGCGGATGCCGGTGGCGTCGCCTTCAAAGGCGAAGCGTTTGGTTGCGAGGTTCCATTCGCCGGAAGCGTTGATGCGGCCGTTTTCGAACATGGAGGCTGTGGCGTCGGTGACGAAGATTTCGTCGTTTTGATAGCGTGCGCGTGCGCGGTTGAGGTGGACGACGGGGAGGATTTTCGAGGGGAGGCGGATGGTGCCGCCGTCGACGGTGGCTTTGTAGGCGTTTTTGCCGCCTGTGGGATCGACGCGGACCTGGATGCCGGATGCGGTGAGGTCGCCTTCGGCGAGTTTGGCGCGGATGAGGATGTCGCGGAGGTCGAGGCCCTGGACTTCGAATTCCTTTGGCAGCCAGCTGTGGGTGGGTGCGGAGGGTTTTGAGGATGGTGCGGGTGTTTCGGTGGTTGGAGTGGATTCGGGGTGGCGTGCGTCGATGTCGATTTCGATGCGGCGGATGTTGGAGTCGCGGATTTCCCAGACGCCGCGGGTGATGCCGGAGAGTCCGATTTCGGTGTGGAGGCCTTCGGCGCGGATGGAGCGGATCATGCCATGGCCTGTGGCATCGAAGTGGTCTGTATCGACGGCGAGGCCTTCCCAGCGGAAGGGGGAGAAGGAGCCATCGACTTTGGCGACTTTGCTGACTTCCGAGGAGAGGAGTTTGCGGAAGCCTTCGCTGTGGAGGTATTGGCCGAGGATGGCGTAGAGGACGCCGGAGCCGACGACGGCGAGGATGAGGAGTGTGACGGCGGCGCGGCTGAACCACCCACCGCTGGCGGTGCCCTGACGTTTGCGTTTTCTGCGGCTCATTGCGGAGAGCTTAGCGTCGCCGGGGGTGTGGGCAAGTCTGTGGAAAATGCGGGATGGCGGGGGATTGGGATGGGCAAGGGGGTGGATTTCTGGTTGAAGAGTGGCTTTCCGCACGCTGATGAACCGCCGAACCTTTCTTACCGCCACTTCCGCCGCCTTTGCCGCCGCCGCGCTTCCCCGTTGTTCGAAGCCGGGGACCACGCTGAAGGTTTACACGTGGGCGGATTATCTGGCGCCGGATCTGGCGAGCCGGTTCGAGGAGGAGAGCGGGTGCAAGCTGGTGTTGGACACGTTTGATTCGAATGAGGCGATGTATGCGAAGATTTCGGCAGGGGCGGGTGGTTATGATGTTCTGGTGCCGAGTTCGTACATGGTGAAGACGTTGATCCGGGACGGGAAGTTGCTGGCGCTGGATGCGGCGAAGTTGCCTAACAGGAAGCATGTGGATGCGGATTATTTGAGCCGGGCGCTGGATCCGAAGATGGAGTATTCGGTGCCATACATGATGGCTCCGACGTGTGTGGCGTGGTTGGGATCGAAGGTGAAGGATGCGGATGCTACGTGGGGGATGTTCGGGCGGGCGGATTTGAAGGGGCGGATGACGTTGTTGGATGACATGCGTGAGGTTTTGGGGGCGGCGTTGCGGACGTTGGGATTTTCGCTGAACACGAAGAGTGCGGATGAGTTGGCGAAGGCTCGTGAGGTGGTGGTGGGATGGAAGGCGAACATCGCGAAGTTTGACAACGAGCAGTACAAGAGCGGGATCGCTTCCGGGGAGTTTCACGTGGTACAGGGGTATGCGGGGGATCTGTTGCAGGGGGCCGATGAGAATGAGGACATCGTGGTGAAGATTCCGAAGGAGGGGAGCGCGCTTTCGTGCGATGATCTTTGCATTCCGAAGGATGCTGCGAATGTGGATCTGGC
>SYAP01000206.1 GCA_005787565.1 Verrucomicrobiaceae bacterium
ACAAACCAACCCATGCCCATTCAGGAAAAGGCACTGAAGGAACTTCAACCCACCCCTCCCGCCGACCCCGTCCGCGACCGCATCCTCAAGGAAGCCGAAAACACCTGGGACAGCACCCTCCCCGAAGCCAAAGCCAAAGCCGAGGAACTCGTCACCAAAGCCAAAGAACTCCGCACCACAGGCAAATTCGAAGAAGCCCGCGAGGAACTCACCAAAGCCCTCGAAGCCGACCCAACCAACGAAGCCGCTCAAAATTCCCTCGCTGACCTCGACGACCCCATCCGCTCCAACCCAGCACTCACCAACGAAAACCAAGAAACCGTCGATCAAATCCGCCGCAACCTATCCGTCGCCGAAGGCCAGTTCAACCTCGGCAAACTCGACGAAGCCAAAAAACAATTCGAGGAAACCCTCCGCATCGATCCCTACAATTCCGCAGCCCGCCGTGGCCTCGAACGCGTCGCCACCGCAAGATCCGATTACTACCGCGCAACCTACGACCACACCCGCGCCGAACTCCTCGCCGAAGTCGATGCCCATTGGTCCCTCACCGTCCCCTCAACCTTTGACTTCTCTAACGAACTAACCGCCACCACGGAGCCCTACTCCACCTTCTCCCTCCACATCAGCGACGCCTCCTTCGTCCAAGCCCAGGCCGCCCTCGAAAAAGGCGAACGCCCGGACCCATCCATCATCAAACCCGAGCAATTCTACAACGCCATCGACTGCGGCGATCCCTCACCCTCTAACAACGAGCCCGTCGCCGGCCACATCGAACAATCCGCACACCCCGTCATCCCCGGCCGCAACCTCGTCCGCCTCTCCGTCAAAACCGCCGCCGCAGGTCGCTCCGCCGCCCAACCCCTCCGCCTCACCCTCCTCATCGATGAAAGCGGCTCCATGGCCCGCGACGACCGCCGCGCCGCCATGGATTCCGCACTCAACCAACTCGCCGGCCTCCTCACCCCCAACGACAAAATCAGCGTCATCGGCTTCTCCCGCACCCCACGCCTCCTCGCCGATGGCTGGACCGGCGACAAGGCCCCCGAACTCAAAGGCCTCGTCAACCTCGCCGCCTCCGAAGCCGGAACCAACCTCGAACAAGCCATCAACCTCGCCGATCAACTCGCCAAACGCCATCGAACACCCGGCGCTCAGAACCGCATCATCCTCTTCACCGATGGCGCGGCCAACCTCGGCGATGCCGACCCCGCACGCCTCGCCGAACACGTCAAAGCCCTCCGCCAACAAGGCATCGCCTTCGATGTCGCAGGCATCAGCGCCGATGACCTCAACGACCAACTCCTCTCCGAACTCACCCGCCACGGCAACGGACGCTATCAGATCGTCGACGGCAGAGACGCAGGAAACCGCTTCGCCAACCAACTCGCCGGTGCCTTCCGCCCCGCCGCCGAAAACGTCAAGGTCCAGATCCGCTTCAACTCCGAACGCGTCGTCTCCTACCGCCTCAACGGCTTCGAGGAACACCGCCTCAACACCGAGGACTTCCGCAACGACGCCGTCGACGCCGCCGAGCTCGCATCCGAAGAAGCCGGCACCGCCCTCTATCAGGTCCAAACCAATCCCCAGGGCTCCGGCGAAATCGGCGAAATGAGCGTCCGCTTCCGCGACACCGCCACCGGCGAAATGGTCGAACGCACCTGGACCATCCCCTACGACCCCGCCACCCCCGCCTTCGACCAAGCCACCCCCTCCCTCCAACTCTCCGGCCTCGCCCTCCTCTCCGCCGAAAAACTCAAAGGCGGCCCCCTCGCCGATGCCATCCGCTTCCAAGACCTCACCAAGGTCCGCGCCAAACTCAAACAATACTACGCCCAAAACCCCCGCGCCCAACAGGTCCTCCGCATGACCGAACAACTCCAATAACCCTCCCATCCCAAATCACCCTCTCCCAATCTCCCCCTCTCTTCCCTCTTCTCTCTTCTCTCCTCGCCATGAAATTCCTCAAACTCCTCTTCCTGTTAGCCCTCTTCCTCCCCGCCCGCGCCCAGGAAGCCGATGGCCGCATCGTCCTCGTCCCGGTCGAGAAAACCCCGGTCCCCGTCCCCCTCTTCTTCTCCGTCGATGCCTCCGTCACCACCACCGTCGGCTTCGAATCCATCACCGGATCCCACCAACTCAACTTCAAAATCCATCAGGGAAAACCCGAACTCCTCTCCCTCCCCATCACCGGCTCCGGTGAAATCACCACCGTCACCGGCGAAGGCCTCCGCGATTGGGCCATCCGCACCGATGCCGAAGGAAACCGCTTCCTCGAACTCCGCCCCACCCAAACCGATGGCATCTTCCCCGCCGCTCTAACAGTCGTCGCCACCACCATCACCAAAGCCACCCCCGGAGCCATCTCCCTCCCCCTCCCCGCTCCCGGAAACGCCACCGGCTTCAACCTCAACCTCCAGATCACCGCCGATCCCACACTCGACCTCCGCATCACCCGCGCCGATGGATTCTCAGCCGTCGGCGACCCCAACGAACGCCGATTCATCGCCAAATCCGCCGCCATCCTCGAAATCGAAACCTCCACCGCAGGCTCATCCTCACGCGGCCTCGATTGGATCAACGCCTCCGTCACCGGCAAACTCTCCGCCGATGGCAGAAGCGTCTCCTTCCAACTCACCGGCAACGCCCGCGCCCGCGAAGCCGGTGCCACCCTCGACCTGTTAGGAAACGGCGCCGCCCTCTCCGGAAATGTCTCCGGCGAAAACTGGCACATCGATCTCGTCCAGGTCGCCAGCCTCCCCGTCTATCAGCTCGTCGCCGCCGAACCCGGAGAGTTCCCCGTCTCCATCGACTTCGAGGTCCCCATCTCCCGCAGAGGCGATTGGCACACCCTCGACTTCTCCCTCAACGGCGGCGCGGTCGTCCCCATCACCCTCGAAGGCCTCGCCAAAGGCGTCTCCTTCGATCGCTCCCTCCCCGTCGTCCCCAACCTAACGGATACCACCTGGCGCGGCTTCGTCCCCGCCAACGGACGCTCCCAACTCGCCTGGCACCTCAAGGACGAAATCGGCGAAGGCGCGCTCTTCTTCTCCTCCAGCGAAACCACAGACACCCGCATCGGCAGCGGACTCCTCCGCCAATCCACTCAACTCGACCTCCGCGTCCTCCAAGGAAAACTCCCCACCCTCAACATCGCCATCGCCGGCCCCGGCGAAGTCCTCGCCGTCAACGGCGAAGTCGTCATCGGCTGGAGCGTCAGCGAAGTCGATGACATGCGATTGCTGGAAATCCGCCTCAACCGCCCCATCGAAGGCGAAACCAGCATCACCATCGAATCCCAAGCCGCCCTCGGCACCTTCCCCGTCCGCACCGAAGCCATGCGCCTCTCACCCGTCGGCGCCCTCCGCCACAGCGGCTGGCTCCGCATCGCGAACGAAGGAGCCGTCCGCATCGAGGTCGCCGATGCCACCGGATTGATCCAACTCACCCCCGCTCAATTCCCAGCAGGCGTCGATGAATCCCTCCGCCAGGTCTACGTCTATCGCTTCCCCTCCGCCGACAGAAGCTATGCCATCCTCGCCGATCAGGTCCTCCCGGAAATCTCCGTCACCGAAGTCACCGTCTACGAACTCGCCGAAGCCGACCGCCGCCTCTTCTCCGACATCGAACTCGACATCCGCGAAGCCCCACTCCGCGAATGGGATCTCGAAATCCCCGAAGACCACGCCGTCGCCTCCGTCACCGGCGCCTCCGTCGCCGATTACGTCATCGCCAGCCAATCCTCTAACGGAAAGAAAAAACTCAAGATCCTCTTCCGCGAGCCCGTCTCCGGCCGCCAGTTGATCTCCCTCCGCCTCGAACGCAACCAATCCGCAAAACCCGGCGAATGGACCCTCTCACCTCTCGGCTTCCCCGGCGCGAAATCCCGCCGCGGATACATCGGAGCCGTCGCCGCCGCAGGCTACCGCCTCACCGCCGGAAAACTAACAGGCGTCGCCGAAGTCCCCGTCAGCTTCTTCCCGAAATCCACCCCAGGCCTCCAACAAGCCTTCCGCCTCCGCGAGGAAAACTGGTCCATCACCCTCGGCGTCGAAGCCCTCGGCCAAAGCATCCAGGCCGATGTCTTCCATCTCTACTCCCTCAAAACCAACGCCGTCTACGGCAGCGTCCTCCTCAACTACTTCGTCATCGGCGCACCCGCCACCGAATGGAAAATCTCCATCCCCGAAGGCCTCGGAAACATCGACGTCACCGGCCAAAGCGTCGGCCGCGACTGGCGCATCGAGAAAAACACCCTCATCATCCCGCTCTCCCGACCCGTCCTCGGTGCCGGCACCGTCCTCGTCACCTTCGAGCAACCGATCTCCTCCACCGCCTCAACCATCAGCCCCGGCGAGGTCCGCCCGTTGGAGGTCCAGGACGAACGCGGCTACGTCCAGGTCGTCAGCCCACTCCAGATCAATCACGAGGTCACCACCAGCACCGGCCCACTCCTCGCACTCGACCCTTCCGAACTCCCATCCGAGTTCCGACTCCTCAGCAGCGCACCCACCCTCGGCGCATGGCAATACACCGGACGCGATTTCTCCATCGCCATGAAAATCGACTCCTTCACTCCCGGCGAAACCGCCGATCAAGTCGTCGACTTCCTCAAACTCTCCACCCAGATCTCACGCGACGGTCAATGGGTCACCGACGCCCGCTTCTACATCAAATCCAAAGGCACCGGCGTCCTCCGCATGTCCCTCCCCGGCTCCCCCGTCCTCTGGGAAGCAAAAGTCGCCGGCGAACCCGTCAATGCCCGCAAGGACGGCAAAGACATCCTCCTCCCCCTCCCTCCATCACTCGACCCTAACCAATCCGTCGAAGTCACCCTCCGCTACGGCGCACGCTCAAAAGATTCTAACAA
>SYAP01000207.1 GCA_005787565.1 Verrucomicrobiaceae bacterium
CCTCATCATCGACTCCACCGGCGAACTCCGCGACTGGACCGCACACGCCACCGCCGTCATCATCGGCAAATCCTTCCTCGCCCTCGGCGGACAAAACCCCTGCGAAGCCATCGCCGCATCCATCCCCATCATCTGCGGACCACACATGGAAAACTTCGAGCCCCTCGCCACCCGCCTCACCCAATCCGGCGCATGCCTCCGCCCCAAAGGCCTCGGCGAACTGCCCGCCGCCATCACCGCCGCACTCGATCCCGCCACCGCCAAATCCCTCACCACCCGCGCCACCTCCACCCTCTCCCCACACCTCGGTGCCACCTCCCGCATCGTCAACCTCCTCTCCTCACCCTGAGCTCACTCGCTCAAACTCACCCGCAGCCGCACAAACAACGCCCCCGGCCCTAACGGCCCACTCGCCGTCACCACCTCATACCCACCCACCGGCGCACCCACACGACTCGTCAGACCCGGCGGTGCCACCTCCGTCCACCCATCCAGATCCCCGGAAAACTCCAACACCGCGGAAATCCCCCGCGCCGCCGCATCCACACGCCTCACATAGCTCACCTCCCACTCCCCATCCACCACCTGCCACTCCGGCAACAAACCCAAACCCACCGTCGAATCCATCGATGCCACTTGCGGATCACCACCACCCGCATATTCTAACAAATTACTGACCCCATCCCCGTCCGCATCGGCTCCATACCCGTCCATCTCCTCATCTCCGATCCACGACCCATAACTCTCTAACAAAGAAACCGCCGCCTCGCTCGTCGCCTCCACGCCTCCGTCAAACGTCCTAACCACCCCCACCGTCACCGCTTCCTCATCCGGCAAAGCAACCCACGAAGCCAACAACTCTCCCAACCCCGCCAACCCTCCCCGTCGGCACCGCCAAACCGTCGCACTCTCCGCCTCACACACCCACCCAGACCCCGACACCCCCGTCGGAGCATCGGAAAACGTCAGCCGCACCGAAACATTGTGCGCCACAGCCGCCCCCGTATTCTCCACCGAAATCTTCACCTCGCCCGCCTTCAGCCGCCTCACCACACCATCCGCCGCAACCCCGTCCACCACACTCGTCGCCTCCGGATAAAACCTCCGCACATGATATCCCTCCGCCTCCATCATCCCATCCAGCTCCGTTAGATAAGCCGGCACAAAACTCGCATAATTCCGGAACGCCCCACCCGGCAGCGGATCCCGCCCGCTGTTCACCCCCACCAGCGCCGGCTCACCGGAAACCATCACCCACGTCGGCGCTCCCGAGTCCCCACCCGTATAATTGCACTGCCCCACCGGCCCCGGCAGCGACCCGTTGTAATCGAAATACAGATACCTCGTCGTATCAAATCCCGGATCATTCACCAACGTCGTGAAACCATCAACCACCGCCGTCCCCGCACTCACCGCACTCCCGCAAACCAACAACGGCGAATTCTGATAGGCACTCTCCCCCGCCAGATTCAACACCCGGAACGGCACCACCCCCGTCGCCACCGGTACCTCCGTCGCCAATGTGCAAAGCAACAAATCCGTCGGCTGCCCCTGCGGATTCACCACCGCCACCTGCGAAACAAAATCATACTCATGCTGCACCCCGTCCGCCCCCAAAAACGCCACTTTCCACCCGGCATCCATCGGATAATGCGTCGCCAACAAAACATGCTTCGGCGAGATCAATCCCATGTGCCGATACCACTCCGTCTCATGCGCCGGCCACCCCACCGCACGCAACTTCGATGCATCCGCAATGAACGTCGGATTGATCACCGGCACCTGATTGAACAACGGCAAACCCGGAAACAAATACATCCGGTTGTGCAAACTCTGCACATATCCACGCACCTCCAACGCCTCCGCGCACGGCATCGAAACAGCAATAACAACCGGCAAAAGCCGCCATCCAAGACCCGGGGGGAGAGTCAACATGCGCACCCACTACCTCCCCCACCCCAATTTAGCCAGCCTCAAATCTCCGCATCCCCCCTCGCCATCCGCCACTTTCCGGCCTACCATCGCCCAATGCCCGCCCTGACCATCCATCACATTCTCCTCTCCTGGATCCTTCTGGGCATGTCCATCCTCTCCGCACAAACCCAACCCTCCCCACAACCCATCCCCTTCGCCACCACCTTTGGCACCACACCCTTCTCCACCCTCCCCCCCGGCCTCACCACATGGAACGGACTGAACGGATCCAATCTCGACACCCTCGCCGAAGCCGAATCCAGCACCCCTAACGGAAACGCTATCGTCTCCACCCAAACCACTCCCACCACATTCGGCGGCTCCCACGGACTCGCTTCCGAAAGCAACGCCCGCTTCTACATCCAATCCAGCTCCAACTCCACCAACGGAACCAACCAACTCGCCCTAGCCCTCAACACCACCGACCAAAGCTCCATCATCCTCACCTACGATCTCGAAATCATCAGCGCACAACCCCGCACCATCGGCATCGTCGCCCAATTCCGCATCGGCACCTCCGGCCCATGGACCACCCTAACACCCTCTACCGGATCAAACCCATTCTCCCAAGCTGGCGGAACCCCCGGAATCAAATCCAACGTCTCCTGCCCGCTCCCCTCCTCCGCAGACAACCAACCCAACATCCAAATCCGCTGGGCCGTCTGGCGCGGCTCCGAATCCGGAAACAGCTCCGGCATCGCCATCGACAACATCCAGGCAAACGCCACCTCCATCACCAACACCCTCTCCCTCTCCATCAACCCACTTTCCATCTCCGAAGCCGCAGGAAACAACGCCGCAATCGCCACCATCACCACCTCCTCACCCGTCCCCTCAAACCTCTCAGTCACCCTCACCTCGGACGACCTAACGGAAGCCACCATCGCAACACCCGCAACCCGCATCATCCCCGCCGGCCAATCCTCCGTCTCTTTCCCCATCAACGCCGCCAACGACGACTTCTACGATCAATCCCAAACCGTCACCCTCCTGGCATCCGCACCCGGAACCACCCCTGTCTCCTCCGATCTAACAGTCACCGACGACGAAGACCCCTTCTCCCCACCCCCCGGCCACTACGCCACCACCCCCGGCCTCGACGGCGAATCCCTCAAAGCCGCACTCCACCTCATCGCCTCCACCGGCCACAACCCCATCATCTACGGCAGCACCCTCACACCCCTCCGCACCATCTTCGCAGATCCCTCCGACCCTAACAGGATCATCACCGTCTACTCCGGAACCTCCATCCACCGCAACGACGTCTTCCGCCCCGATGCCGAACTCGACCCCGACCTCACATGGTCCCGCGAACACCTCTGGCCGGACTCCTACGGCCTCGACCCAGAAAACATCAACCCCGGCTCAACCAACGGCGATGCTGGCCCCGACTACACCGACCTCTTCAACCTCCGCCCCTGCGTCCACACCCTCAACTCACAACGCAGCAACCGCTACTACGACACCAGCTCCGGCACCATCACCACCCCGCTCCTCGCCCCGCTCTGCTCCTACGACACCAAATCATGGGAACCCCGCGACACCGAAAAAGGCGACATCGCACGCACCATGTTCTACATGGCCACCCGCTACGATGGCGGCGAACCCCTCACCCTCGACCTCGAACTCTCCGAATCCCCCTCCACCGCCCTCGGCCGCTTCGCCAAACTTTCCACCCTCCTCCGCTGGCACAACCAGGACCCCGTCGACACCCTCGAACGCGAACGCAACCAACGCACCTTCATCCTCCAGGGAAATCGCAACCCCTTCGTCGATCAACCGGACTTCGTCGCCCGCGTCTGGGGCTCATTCCTGTTAGACAAACTCGCCGCCACCGTCACCGAAGGCACCACCACCGATTCCTACACCATCGTCCTCGCCAGCCAACCCTCCGCAAACGTCACACTCACACCCACCCCGTCCACCCCCAACCAGATCACCGCCTCACCCGCCACCATCACCTTCACCCCCGCCAACTGGAACACCCCCCAAACCGTCACTCTAACAGCCGTCGACGACACCACATTCGAGTCCACCCTCAACCTCACCATCACCCACGGCATCACCACCACCGATCCCCGCTACGCCATCCTCAGCGCCCCGGACATCTCCGTCACCGTCACGGACAACGACCCCCTCATCCAACCCATCCCCCTCCCCGTCGCCCACGGCGGACCCTGGTCCCCTCTCCCCACAGGATTCCTCGGCACCGGCACCGGAACCTACACCACCAGCCTCGCCGGAGATACCGCCACAGGCTCCGCCCGCTTCGATGACACCAACGATCAAATCATCATCGCCTTCAACAGCTCGCCCGCCCAGCTCTCCTACGCCCTCAGAGGAAACCCCTCAGGATCAAACGCCACCGAAGGCACCTTCCTCATCCAACAATCCGCCGATGGCGAAACCTTCACCACCATCCGCACCGTCTCTAACAAAATCAACACCGTTGAGACCTACTCCGACTCCCTCTCCCCCTCCACCCGCTATGTCGCCTTCCTCTATCAGACAAAAACCAGCGGCAACATCCAGCTCGACGCCCTCACCATCACCGCCGCCTCCCTCTCCCCATGGCAAACATGGCTCAACCAATACCAACTCACCGGAAACGCCGCAAACGCCCTCACCGATGACGACCTCGACTCCATCCCCCTCCTCCTCGAATTCATCCTCGGCGGCCTGCCAAATCAACCAGACCCAAACATCGCACCCCATCTAACAGGAGACACCACCGCACCCATCTTCACCTTCCTCCGCAACGACGCATCAATTCCCCACGCCGACCTCATCGTCCAATGGAGCGACGACCTCGCCAACTGGAACAACATCCCCATCCCCGCCACCTCATCGGCAAACGTCACCGCCATCCCCAACGGCCCCTCACCCGACGAAATCCGCGTCGCCCTCCCACCCGGCAGCCCGCGCTACGCCCGACTCGTCGCCACCGTTAGATAAACAAACCCGCTCAACTCCCCACATCCAACCGCTTCGGCCCCTCCGACGGCGGCGGAATCTTCAACATCTTCTCAAAATTCCCATTCTCACAAAGCCGCACAAACCCCTCCGCATAACTCTTCAGCTTGTCCCAACTCTCCCGGATCTCCACAGCCTCTTTCCTCGTCACCGAGTGATCCAGCGCCGCATCCGAAATCCGGCTCAACAACTCCGAAAACTGGCTGATGATCTCCTGCGTCGCCGGCAACACATGATGAATGTCATGGTCATCCACCCCGGGATCCAAAACAAAATGCCCGCGATGCTTCCGGCAAAGCCACTCGATGATCCCCGTGTCCCCGCTCAGCTCGATCACCTTCATTAACCGGTCCAACGGATTCCTGCTGCCTGACCCGTCATCACTCGGCTTCTCAGCCCACTTGTAAACCAGCGACAAAGACAATCCCAACTCCGAAGCCACCGCCTTCGGACTGGTCTTTGCAAGCGCGCGTTTGAGAACCTCATGGCTTTCCATACCCGGGAAACCTGAGCAACCCGCCCGGAATTGAAAAGCCATGAAATCATTAATCTTCACCCGCCATCACGAAATCCGCTCGCCACCCCTCCCACCCCACGCCATCTTCCTCCCATGATCACCTCGCTCGTCATGACCGTCCTCGGCGCAGACCGCCCAGGCCTCGTTCGCTCACTCTCCGATGTCGTCGCCACCCACGACGGCAACTGGCTCGAAAGCCGCATGGCCCGCCTCGCCGGACAATTCGCCGGCATCGTCCGCGTCGAATGCCCCACCGAAAGCGCACAAAACCTCATCGAACACCTCCACGCCCTCGCCACCGTCGGCCTAACCGTCCAAGCCGTCCGCGAAAAATCCTCAGATCCCGCCCCACGCAAAACCCTTTCCGTCACCGTCGTCGGAAATGACCGACCCGGCATCGTTCGCGACCTCTCCACCGCCATCGCCACCGCTGGCGCAAACGTCGAAGACCTCATCACCGGCCTCGAAAGCGCCCCCATGAGCGGCCACCCACTCTTCCGCGCCCAAGGCATCATCTCCATCCCCGAATCCGCAGACCCCGCAACCCTCATCTCTGCCATCGAAAACCTCGGCACCGACCTCTCCGTTGACATCAACTAACCCCCTAGGAATGTGTCCCGACTGCCTGCCCTTCGTAGCTTCAGCGAAGTAGGGTCTCAGCCGGCAACCAATGCACCCGGGACCGCCGACGTCCCCGTCGGCAAGCCATTGGACCACCAAAGACCCGCGCGAAGCCCTCTCCCCCCGTAGCGAAATTCGTAAGAATTTCGGCTGGAAAACCACCACCCACCCCAAAACCCTCCATCATTCGACTGAGACAAAGCCTTTTACGCGACACCAACCTCTTCTTCCTGCATTCCTACCTTCCTTATTCCTTCCTCTTCTCACTGCTCACTTCTCACTCGGCACTTCTTCATCTCAGCTTTTCAGCATCCACCCCCTCAAACCTCCCCGCCTCACGATTCTTCCTCACCTTCCCCGCCTCAAACAACGACCCGCTCATCGCAATCCAAACCCCAACACCAAACGCCTGCACCGCACCCAACGCCAACCCCAGATTGAAAACCGCATCCGTCACCCGGAACCGCGCCGGCGCCATCGCCCCAGTCAAAACAATCGTCTTCCCCTCGATCCCCATCAGCGCCTCGGCCGTTAGAGGCATCGTATCCGTCCCGTGGGTGATCAAGATCCGCTCCTCCGCCGCATCCACGCACGTCTGCCGGATCAACTGCCGATCCTCATCCGTCAGCTCCAAACTATCCTTCCTCAACAACGGCAACACCCGATATGGAATCGCAACACCCGCCTCCCGGAACACATGCGGCACCGTCGGCTCCCCCACCTCATAATCCGAAGTCGCATCGAAATACACCTTATCAATGGTGCCGCCCGTGGTGATGACAAGTAATGACATAATCTAACTGAAAAATCACCAACTCACGCCTTCGGCAGGAAAAAACCCCGCTGCTTCTCCGAAATCGGCATCCCCAGCTGCTCCATCACCGCCAGCATGTCCTCCCACACCTGACGCTTGATGTGCAAAGCGTCCCCGCTCTGCAAAAGATAACTCGGATGAAACGTCACCCGCGCAGGAATCCCGTTGCAATCATGCCACTTCCCGCGCATCGAAGTCACCGTCCCCGTTAGACCAAGTAAACCCTCCCCCGCCGTCCCGCCCAACGCGATGATGCACTCCGGCCGGATGATCTCGATCTCCGCCCGCACAAAAGGCAAACACGCCGCCATCTCCTCCGCCGTCGGCTTCCGATTGTTCGTCGCCTGCTTCGCCGTCGCCGGCCGGAACTTCACAATGTTGGAAATGTAAACATCCTCCCGCTTGATCCCCATCGCCTTCAGAATATCCGTCAACTTCTGCCCCGCCGGACCTACGAACGGAATCCCCTGCCGCTCCTCCTCATACCCCGGAGCCTCACCCACCAACATCACCCGCGCCTCAGGATTCCCCGTCGCAAAAACCATCATCTCCCGCAGCGTCCCCAAACTCCTCGCCGGCTCCCACACCTCTGCCTGCTTCCGCAAAGACTCCAACCGCTCCTCCCGGCTCACCCCCTCCACCCGCAACTCCGTCACCGCCGCAGGCTTCGCAACCACCTCCTCCTGCACCGACTCTCTAACAGAAATCACCACCTTCTCCTTCGGCGCCTCCACCCCGGCCGCAGCCTTCCGCCCGCCCCCGCGCGATACCTCATACAAATCCCGCAACGCCTCCCGCGCACCCTCATCAAGGTGACAATGCGTCTCCCCTCGCGCCACTTCGGCGTTCAGGAAATCCAACAGCAAATCGATCGGACGAATCACAGCGACCAACCTAGACACCCGCCCCAACCCGCGCAACCCCCGCGTTCACCCGCAACCCACCCATCACGCCTTGATCTCCACCTCCTGCGTCACCTTCCCCTCCAAATCCCGCATCACCAGCTTCATCGACGCCCCATCCGCCCGTCCCTCGATCCATCGCGCCCCATCCGGCCTCGGCCCGCCCGAAACCAATTGAGCATACGGAAACTCCTCATTACCAGGCAAATACGCCTCCTGGTGCGTATGCCCGGAAACAACCAGCTGCGCCCCCCACGCCACCAACGCCTCATGCCACGCCGCCCGACTGCTCCGCGCAAAATGATCATACCCTCCAGCCTCATACGCCGTCACCGGTGGCTCATCCGTCCACCGCAACGGAATATGGCAAAACACCAACTTGTAAGGCGCATCCCGCAACTCCGGCTTCGCCGTAACCTCCCTCAACCACTCCGCCTGCTCCATCCGCATCGGCTCAAACGCAACCCGCCCGCAGAAACTCGGATGCGCATCCGGCTTGTCCTCACCCGTATGCAAACAAACCACCGCCACCGGCCCGCTCCGAAACGCATAAAACGGCCGACCCTCCGGCGTCGCAACATGCTCGCTCACCCGGAACGCCCACTTCCCCCTCACATCGTGATTCCCCCACGCCAGCAACATCGGCCGACCCGCCGTAAAATCCTGACCCGCCGGATTCAACAACGTCGGCACCAACCACTCCTCCTTGTGCCAGTCATTGCACGTATCACCATTCCACAACAGGAAATCCGCCTCGGGCGTCACCTCATGCAACCGCTTCAAAGTCTCCGCATTCTCATGCGTGTCATTCCAAACCACAAACCGCGTCGCCTCCCCCTCCGGAGCCAGCGTCCGAAACGCCTTCCACGCCGTCTCCTCCCGCGTCTTCGGCTCATCCACCGCCTCCACCACCACCCGCACCTCATGACCCATCCCCGCCTTCAAACCATCCAACCGCACCCGCAGCACCCCATCCCCCTGCGGCACAAACCCGAACGCATCCGCACTCGCCCTCCGCACCTCCCCGCCCCCCGCACGCCACGCCCCCCCCC
>SYAP01000208.1 GCA_005787565.1 Verrucomicrobiaceae bacterium
GAGGTGGTTCAAGCCGAAGCCTGCCATCAGGAGGCTGATGGCGAGGATGAGGGTTCTGAACAGGGGGCTGCCGCGCACGCCGGGAAGATGTCCGGGGTTTGGGGTAAATGCAAGAAGGTTGCGGGAAGGGAGGTGCCGAGTGAGAAGTGAGAAGTGGAACAGGGGGATTGGGGGAGCGGATATAGGGCCTATGGGGCTGGTAGGACTTATCTGGATCGTTTGCCGGGGTTCAGCGTTTGAGGAGGATTGGGACGAGGCAGACGGCACCGAACAGGAAGACCAGGAGGATGAGGGAGGCGGGGATGCCGGAGTCTGGTTTGAGGGTGGCGTAGGGGTTGGATTTGTTGGTGGCGGCGGGGGTGGGGAGGGGTGGGGGGATGAGGTCTGCGACGGTGAGTTGGGGTTTTCCGACTTCGGAGCGGAGGGCGGCGACTTGGTCCGGGGTGACGGGGCCGGAGTTGTTGCCGAAGTTGGAGCGGATGTAGGTGAGGACGGCGGCGATTTGTTCGTCGGTTTGGTAGGCCATGGGGGCCATTCCTGCGGTGAATTGCGAGTATTCGACGCCTTTGACGGTGATGGGGCCGATGAGTCCGCGGAGTTGGATGCGGATGAGGTTTTCGACGGGGCCGTTGACCCATTCGGAGCCTGCGAGGGGTGGGCCGGCTGCTCCGCCTTCGCCGGATTGGCCGTGGCATGCGCCGCAGACCATGAATTGTTGTTGGCCGATTTTTTTGAGTGCGGCGGGGTCTGCTGCGGGTGCGGCGGGAGGGGGTTCGGTGGAGGAGGCGGAGTCGGCGGGGGTGGTGGTGGAGTCGGCGCTGCCGTCGGTGGCGGATTCGGCGGGTTTGAGGAGGGAGGCGGGGTCGAGGGGTTGTGGGTTGGCGGGTTTAGGTGGGTCGCCAGCGGTGGTGAGTGAGGAGAGCCAGGCGACGAGGTCGCGGAGTTCTTCGGGTTTGAGGAGTGCGGCCATGGGAGGCATGGCGGAGACGGGTGGGGTTAGGGCCTGGATGTCGGAGCGTTTGACGCGCCAGATTTTGCCGGTGGCGTCGATATCGACGTGGTCTGGGGTTTCGGCGAGGAGGTTTCCGCCGAGGGTGGCTTTGTTGTTGAGGGTGATGGAGACGAGTCCGTAGCCTGGAGCGACGGTTGCGCCGGGGTTGACGAGGGATTCGAGGAGGTATTCGGCTTTTTGTTTGTTGCCGATGCCGGCGAGGTTGGGACCGGCTTCGCCGCCGCCTTTGTGGCCGGATTCGGCTTTATGGCAGCGCATGCATTGGCCGGCGGGGTGGGACTCGAAGAGGGAAGCGCCGTTTTTGGGGTTTCCGCCTTGGAGGGAGGTGTGCCATGGGGCGAGGGGTTCCTTGGAGTCGGTGATGGATTTTTCGAAGGCGGCGAGGGCGGTGGTGACGGCGGGTTCCTTGCGGGTTTTGGCGGCGGAGAGGAGTTCGAGCGCGAAGGGCGAGATGCCTTTGGCGGCGCGGAGGTTGTCGAGGTGTTTGGCGAAGAAGTTGGCGGCTTCGTTGCCGGAGACGGTGGCGAGGATGGACCAGACTTGTTGGGCGCGGGTGGTGCTTTTTCCGGTGACGGCGGCTTCGAGTGGGGCGAGTGCCGCGGCGGGATCGATGGCGGCGAGGGCTTTCAATGCGGCGAGGGCGACTTCGTCTGCGGGGTCGGAGCCGAGGGGTGCGAGGAAGGCGGCGGGGTTTTCGGGTTTGCGCTGGATGTAGAGGTCGAGGGCTTTGGCGCGTGCGGCGGGTGGGAGTTGTTTGTTGGCGACGAGGGTTTGGAGGGTGGGGGTGTCGAGGATGTCGGCTTTGATGTGGAAGGTGTCCATGAGGCCGAGGGCGGCGGTGAGGACGAAGCCGTCTTGTTTGAGGAGGGTGGGGAGGGATTTTTCGAGGGCGGGTTTGATTTGTGCGGGGTCGCGTTTGGGGAGTGGGCGATAGTGGCCGGAGAGTTGGTCGGCGGGGTGTGGATCGGTCCAGATGGCGAGGAGGCGGAGGGCTTCTTTGCGGGTTTCTTCGGGTTGTTTGGTGTCCGCGGCGAAGGTGAGGAGGCGCGCGGCGTTTTCGGTGGAGCCGACGCGGTAGGCGTTGTGGATGAGGCGGCGGAGGATGAAGGGTTTCCAGGAGCGTTTTTCGAGGGTGTCGAGGAGTTTGGCGACGTCGGGGCGTGCGGCGGTGAGGTCGAGGTCCTGGATGGCGCGGATGGCTTCGTCGGCGACGGTGGGATCGGGGTCGTTGAGGAAGTGGGTGAGGCCGGTGTGTTTGAGGCGGCGGAGGGCGACGGTGGCGGCGAGGCGGACGGCCGGGGATTCGTGGCGGGAGAGGACGATGAGTTGGTTGGGGTCTTTGGTGATGTGTTCGAGGGCGTAGATGCCGGCGTGGCGGAGGTGTTTGTCGCGGTTGTTGTTTTCGGCGATGAAGTCTAGGAGTGGGCCGTAGAAGGAGAGGGTTTTAAGTTTGCCGATGGCGATGGCGGAGAAGAAGCGGACGCGTGGGGATTCGTCGCGGAGGAGTGCGGCGAGTGGGAGTTGATCGCCGGTGAGGCCGCAGTCCGCGAGGGCGCGGAGGGCTTGGGCGCGGGTTTCGGCTTCGGGGTGTTTGAGGATGTGGCCGAGTTTTTCGGCGGCGGCGAGTCGGCGTTTGACGTCGGGGAGGTTGGCGAAGCCGTCGTTGACTGGGGTTGGGACGGGGCCGCCGCGGCGGGCGATGATGCCGAGGCCCCAGATGCCGTGGATGCGTTCGATTTCGATTTTGGAGTTGGCGGCGGTGGAGAAGATGTCGAGGGCGTCGGGTTTGCGGGTGATGGCGATTTGTGCGCGGAGGCGGACGCGGGCGTCGGGGTGGTTGAGGAGTTTGGCGAGTTCTGCGGAGGTGCGTTGGTTGAAGCCTTCGGCGATGAGTTGTGCGGTTTGTTTGGCTTCTTGGGCGCGCCAGGTGTTTTTACCGGCATCGAGGGCGTAGATGCGGCCTTTGTCGTGTGAGGTCCAGCCGCCGATGTAGTCGGTGACGTAGAGTTTGCCGTCCCATGAGTATTCGACATCGGTGGCGGCGACGCCCCAGTTGAAGCGGCGGGAGTCGGCCATTTCCATGCCAGCGCCTTTGGGTTTCATTTCGAAGGACCAGATGCCGGAGTTTGCGGCACCGCCGCGGTAGTCGCAGATGAGGAAGCGGTTGGCTTCGGATTCGAGGAAGCCGGTGCCGGGGTGGACGGTGAGGCCTGAGGGGCCGGCGGTGAGGTGGGCGATGGGTGGGAGGATGTAGGCGGGTTGGTCCTCGTTTTCGAGTTCCCACATTTTTTCGTTCATCCAGCGGCTGGGTGGGCGTTCTTCGAGGCCGATCTGGCGGTGGAAGGTGTGCATGGCCTGGTGTTCCATTTGCCAGCCGGTGTCTCCGCCTTCGACGAGGTAGACGATGCGTGCGGCATCGCCTTGGTCTGAGTTGTTATCGACGGAAAAGGCGTTTCCGTAGGCATCGAAGGCGATTTCCTTGGGGTTGCGGAGGCCGGTGTGGAAGATTTCGAAGCCGGTGCCATCGGGTTCGAAGCGGAAGGCGACGCCTTCGTTGGGGTATTTGTATTCTTTGCCTTCCTTGGTGGTGAGGGAGACGCCGCGGTCGCCGAGGGTGCCGTAGATGCGGCCATCGGGGCCGAGGGCGAAGCCGTTGAGGTCGTGGCCGGAGAGGGAGATGCGGACGCCGAAGCCTTCTTCGACGACGTTGCGGGTGTCTGCGACGCCATCGCCGTTGGTGTCTTCCATTTTCCAGATTTTGGGGATGCAGGCGAAGTAGAGGGAGTTTTCGTAGACGAAGACGCCTGCGCCGGTGCCGTCGAGCGGGTCGTTGAATTTGTCGGCGTAGACTTTGGAGTCTTCGAAGGTGCCGTCGCCATCATTGTCGGCGAGTCGGCGGATGACTTCGGATTTTTCGGTGAGGCGCTGCATGGAGACCTTTTCCTGCCATTTCTGGTGGAGTTTGAGGCGGTCTGCGGTGGTCATGGCGGCGAGGTCGTCGAGGTACCAGAAGAGGTTGTCGCGGTCGTCCTCGATGCCGAAGCGGAAGCGGTGGGTTTCGGAGATGTAGATGGCGCCTTTTTCGTCGAAGGTGAGTGCGGTGGGTGAGACGACGTTTTGGTCTTCGCGGGTGGCGGCGATTTCGAGTTCGGTTCCTGCGGGGATGGTGATGCCGGGGATGGAGGATTCGACGAGGCCGTCGATGTTGGGTTTGCCGCCGCGGGTGGAGGCTGGGAATTTCTGGTTGGGGTAGTCGGTGAGGATGATGTGGTCGACGGCGATCATGCCCCAGGAGCCGGTTTCGTTGTCGATGAGGCGGATTTGGGCTTTTTTGCCTTTGAATTCGCGGACGTCCCAGAGGGTGGGGCGGGCTTCGAGGTCCTTTTTGCCGGTGGCTTCGCGGACGACCTTGCCGTCGATGAGGAGTTGGGCGGCTGTTTTTCCGGCGTGGTCGCCGCCGGCGATGAGGAAGGTGATGTAGGGCTCGGTGAGGGTGAGTTCGGGTGAGGTGAGGGTGCCGGTGGCGGCGTCTCCGTTGTGGGCGGAGCAGGCGAAGGATTCGTTGGCGTAGCCTTTGACTTCGGAGGTCATTTGTTCGGTTTTGCCGGTGACGGGGGCCATTCCGAAGGCTGGACCGTCGACTTTCCAATCGTCGAAACCGTCGCCTTCGAAGGCTTGGAGCACCTTGGTGCCGGCGCAGAGTGGGCTGGCGAGTGCGAGGGTGAGGATGATGGGGCTGAGGCGGCGGTTCATGGGGGCGAGAGTTACGGGGGTTGGGTTGGGTTGCTTGCAGGCAATCCGGTGAGGGGATTTAGCGGTGGAATCTGAAGATGCCAATGGGAAAGGTCGGGAGGTCGAACGTTGAACGTTGAACGTTGAACGTTGAAGGTTGCGATCATCGTCATACGCCGTCGAACTTTCAACCTTCAACTTGGCACGTTCGACCCCGAGGGTGGCGTACAGC
>SYAP01000209.1 GCA_005787565.1 Verrucomicrobiaceae bacterium
GGATGATCGGGAGATCGCGCCGGAGGTGGAAATGGCGGGGGTGTAGCGGGCTTGCTGAGGAAAGCAAGGTCGGAAATCTACACAATTGAGCCGCGAACTTACAAGCCGTGGCGGGCGAGGTGGCTAGGCTGTTGGGTGTGCGGGTCATGCGGCCTGTATGGAACCCATTCGATTTTGCTTTCAGCCGCTCGATTTTTTCGGGCAGTTTGTGAGGCAGATTCGCACCATTTCGATTCACCATGTCACAAATCAACATCGCCATTGTCGGTCTTGGCTTCGGAGCCGAGTTCATTCCCATCTATCAGCGTCATCCGGATGCGAACATGTATGCCATTTGCCAGCGGACGCAGTCGAAGCTGGATGAGGTGGGTGACAAGTATGGGATCGAGCGCCGCTATACTTCTTATGAGGAGTTGCTGGAGGATCCGGAGGTGCATGCGGTGCATATCAACTCGCCGATTCCGGATCACGGGAAGCAATCGATCCAGGCGTTGAAGGCCGGGAAGCATGTGGCGTGCACGGTGCCGATGGCGACGAGTCTGGATGAGTGCAAGCAGATCATCGATCTTTGCAAGGAGACGGGCTTGAAGTACATGATGATGGAGACGGTGGTTTATGCCCGGGAGTTCCTGTTCATGAAGGAGCTTTATGAGAAGGGTGAGCTGGGGAAGGTGCAGGTCCTGAAGGCGACGCACCAGCAGGATATGGAAGGGTGGCCGGGGTATTGGCCGGGTCTGCCGCCGATGTATTATGCGACGCATTGCGTGGGTCCGATTCTGGGTCTGATGGGCAGCCAGGCGGAGTATGTTTCGTGCTTCGGATCGGGGACGATCGATGAGTCGATGCATGCGTGTTATGGTTCGCCGTTCGCGGTGGAGACATGCCATATCAAGATGAAGGACAGTGATTTGTCCGCGCAGGTGATCCGTTCGTTGTTTGATGTGGCGCGGCAGTATCGGGAGTCGTTCGAGGTTTACGGGACGAAGAAGAGTGTGGAGTGGCCGTTGATCGAGCATGATCCGCTGGTGATTCATACGGCGAAGAAGCCTGAGCCGGAGATTCCGGAGGAGGTGAAGTGCCCGGACTTCGCGCATTATTTGCCGAAGGAGATCCAGCATTTCACGACGGGTGGGGTTTACGGTGGTGAGGCGGGTGATGAGCATCTTTCGTTCACGCAGGGTGGCGGGCATGGCGGATCGCATCCGCATTTGGCGCACCGGTTTGTGGAGATGCTGAAGACGGGCAAGGATGCGTATCCGAACGCGGTGGAGAGTGCGAACATCACCTGTACGGGGATTTTGGCGCATGATTCCGCGATGAAGGGCGGGGAGATCATCCGTTTGCCTGAGTGGACGTTGCGGGATTGAGATTCCTGGGATCGACGGCTGTGATCATGGGGTGTAGCGATGGGCATGCGAACGCTTGATCCCGCCCCGATGGTTGCAGCCGTTTTGTCGTTTGATTTCGACGGGACGCTGCATGATCCCTCGGAGAAGCCGCCGGTTCCGGTGGGGTTTTTCGAGCGGATCGAGCGGTTACGGCATGAGCATGCGGTGGTGTGGGGGATCAATACGGGGCGGTCGATGCCGCAGATGATGGAGGGGTTTTTGGAGAGCCGGTTTCCGTTTTTGCCGGACTTTGTGGTGGCGCGGGAGCGGGAGATTTATTTTCCGAACGCGTTCGGGCGATGGTTGCCGCATGAGGGTTGGAACCAGCGGTGTGAGAAGGAGATTCACCGGCTTTTCAAGCGGGCGAAGAAGTTGTTAGAGGCAATACGGCGCGAGGTGGGGGAGCATACGGGGGCGCAGTGGATCGAGATGCAGGGGGAGCCGGCGGGGATCATTTCGCGGACGGAGGAGGAGATGGAATGGATTGTGGCGCGGTTGGAGCCGATGGTGGCGGGGGAGCCGGATCTTTCGTGGCAGCGGAATTCGATTTATCTGCGGTTCGGGCACCGGGGGTATCAGAAGGGGAGCAGTTTGTCTGAGGTTGCGCGGCATTATTCGTTGGGGGCGTCGAGGTGTTTCGCGGTGGGGGATAGCCACAATGATTTGGAGATGTTGGATCCGGCGCATGCGGCGATGGCGGCGTGTCCGGCGAATGCGGTGGGTGCGGTGCGGGAGAAGGTTTTGGCGAATGGTGGGTATGTGGCAGCGGGGGTGCATGCGTATGGGGTGATCGAGGCGCTGGGGCATTATTTTCCGCCGGTGGCGGGAGGTGGGGTGATGGGGTGAGGTGGGTGGATCTTGACGGGGTGGGAGTTTCCCGGGCAGGGTTTGGCATGAGTTGGAAACGATGGATGGCTGCGGTGGTTTTGTTAGGTCAGGTGGTGGTGGCGGATGAGGGGGGGGATGAGTTGCGGGTGTTGTGTTTCAATTTGCGGTATATCAATGACGGGGATCGCGGGGACCGGACGTGGACGGCGCGGCGCGATGGGGTGGCGGCGGTGATTTTGGAGGACAAGCCGGATTTGATCGGGATCCAGGAGGGGTTGCGGCCGATGTTGGATGATGTGCAGGCGCGGGTGCCGGGGTTTTTTGAGATTGGCGGGGGGCGGGAGGATGGGTTGGCGAAGGGCGAGGCGGCGCCGATTTTCGCGCGGGCGGACCGGTTTACGGTGCTGAAGTCGGGGACGTTCTGGCTTTCGGATACGCCGGAGGTGGTGGCATCGGCGACGTGGGGGAATCAGGTGACGCGGATTTGCACTTGGGCGCGGTTGTACGACCGGAAGGCGAAGCGGGAGTTGTGGTTTTTCAACACGCATCTGGATCACGAGTCGGATCTGGCGCGGGCGAATGGGGTGAAGTTGATTTTGCAGCGGATCGGTGAGACGGGGGCGAAGGGTCCGTTTGTTTTTACTGGGGATTTCAATGCGTTGCCGGAGAATCCGCTGCATGAGGCGATCCTGACGAGCCCGCAGGGGTTGAAGGATGTGTGGCTGGAGTTGAATCCGGAAGCGACGCCTGCGGAGAGCGGGACGGCGCATGGTTTCTCGGGGCGGAAGGATGGGATCCGGATCGATTATGTTTATGCGTCGGATTCGTTCCGGTTTGTTTCGGCGGAGGTTTTGCAGGAGCCGGTGGGTGGGATTTATCCGTCGGATCATTATCCGGTGCGGGTGACGTTGGGGTATCCGGGGAGGTGAGGAGTTTGGGTGGTTGGCTGGTGGAGGCTGTGACGAGGTTGGTGAAGGCGGGCGGGGTGGGCACAAAAAAGCGGCGCCGCCCGTGGGGGTGACGCCGCTTTTTGAGAGACGGGTGGTTTACTTCGATTCGTCCACGGTGAGCGGGCGGTAGCCGCCGATGGCTTTGAAGTAGAAGATGAGTAGGAGGAAGCAGAGGGCCATGGCTGCGGGGATGAAGGAGTCGACCTTGAGGGTCTGCCTGTTGCCGACGATGTCTGCTGCGACGACCTTTTCCTGCTCCGGGGTGAGGGTGGCGGCGAGGTCGATGTTTGCTTTATCCTTGTTGCCTTCGGCGACGAGTTTTTTGGCTCCGGCGGCTTTCTTGGCTTCTTCGAGGCGGACGGGGTCAATGGCTTGGACGGGTTCGAAAGTGAGGAACTTGCTCGGATCGCCGGTGCCTTTCCACTCCGCGGCGAGGGCGGGATCGACTTTGGTGAGTTCTTCAGCAGCGAAGCGGTCTTTGGCGTAGCCGAGTCCGGGTCCGCCGATGAGGCCGGCGGACATCATGCCGACGCCGCCCATGAGCGAAATCGCGATGGCACCCGTGCGTGGGAAGCGGTCGGAGGTGACGGCGAGCATGGTGGGCCAGAAGAAGGTTTTGCCGAAGGCGTAGACGAGGAGTGCGCCGAGGGCGGGGCCGAAGGTCTGGACTGCGCTGACGAGGTTGAGGCCAAGGCAGGCGAGGAGTGCACAGACGAAGAGGAGGCCGACGGGTTTGAGGCCGAGCTTGGTTTCGATGAAGTGGGCGCAGAAGCGGAGGAGGAACATCATCAACGAGGTGAAGACGAAGAGGATCTTGCCTTGGGTGGGGTTGAGGATGGCGCCGGTGATGTTTTGGATCCATCCGTCGGTTCCGAGTTCAACCGCTCCGACCATGGCGTGGATGATGAAGAGGAAGCAGAGGAGCCAGTGGCCCATAGCGAATTTGGTGACAGCAGCGACCCAAGCGAGCATGCCGAGTGCGACGCCGGCGGAAATGATGGTTGCGACGGTGGCGTTGCCGATCATCGGGGTGAGGGTTCCCTTGAAGAAGAGATAGAGCATGAAGCAGACGACGCCACCACCGAGGATGCCGACGTCCTTGAGCATATCGCCCATTTTCAAGCCTTTTGCGGAGGCTTCGGATTTAGGGAATTTCTGGCCGAAGAACATCACACCGTAGGCGATGGTTGGGATGAGGTAGAGGGCGAGCTGGGATTTCCATCCCCAGTTGAAGGTGCCACCGAGGACCCAGCCGACGACGCCACCGAAGACCATGCCGAGCGGCCATGAGGCGTGTAGGATGTTCAGGTAGTGGTTCCGGTTGTTGGGGAAGAGTGTTGCGACGAGCGGGTTGGAAACGGCTTCCAGCACACCGTTGGCCGCACCGAAGGCGAACATGCCCCAGAAGAGGAACTGATAGGCGAGGCCTGGGTCCATGCCTTTGGTGGCACCGAAGGTGACGAATGCGGAGAGCACGTGGAGTGCGAAGGCGGCGAGGACCAGTTTACCGTAGCCGATTTTATCGACGATCATGCCGCCGGCGATGATGCCGAAGCAGAAGCTGGTGAAACCGGCACCACCGATGGCTCCGAGTTGGGCTCCGGTGAAGCCGAAGTCAGCGGCCCAGTTGGCGAAAATGCCACCCCGGATGCCGAAGCCGACTCCGGCTGCGAGGATGGCGGTGAAACCGGCCCATAGGAGCCGTTGGGCGTTGGGTGCGATGGCTTGGGGATTGCTCATATGGGTTAGGAATGTCCGCGGGGATTAACGATTCCTGTGGGGTCTGGCAAGCATGCGGATGAAAAATCGTGCGGCGGGAAAAAGTGGATTTTTCCGACAGGATGGTGGGTTGGCTTGCGGGGGTGGAATTTGGAGGAGAGAATGGGGCGGATGGATGGACGGGAGATCGAGCGGAAGATGGTGCCGTGGTGGTTGCCGGGCGGGCATGCGCAGACGGTTTTTCCGTCGTTGTTCCGGCGGGTGGCGCGGGTGACGGGGGAGCGGGAGCGGTTGGAGTTGGCGGATGGGGATTTTCTGGATCTGGAGTGGAGTGGGCGGGAGGGGAGGCGGTTGGCGGTGGTGACGCATGGGTTGGAGGGGTCGGCTGGGGCGGCGTATGTGCAGGGGATGGCGCGGGCGCTGGTGCGGCGAGGGTGGGATGTGCTGGCGTGGAATTTGCGGGGGTGTGGAGGGGAGCCGAATCGTTTGCCGCGTTTTTATCACAGCGGGGCGACGGAGGATTTGGGGGCGGTGGTGGATCGGGCGCTGGCGGTGCATGGGGCGGAGCGGGTGGCGCTGGTGGGTTTCAGCCTTGGGGGGAATCTGACGTTGAAGTTTTTAGGCGAGCAGGGGCGTGGGCTGGATGGGCGGATTGCGCGGGCGGTGGCGTTTTCGGTGCCGTGTGATTTGGCGTGTTCGGCGGCGGCGTTGGAGCGGCCGGGGAATCGGATTTATATGGCGCGATTCATGCGGACGTTGCGGGAGAAGATCCGGGAGAAGCATGGGCGGTTTCCGGAGGCGATGTCGCTGGAGGGGCTGGATGGGATGCGGACGTTCCGGGAGTTTGACGATCGGTATACGGCGCCGCTGCATGGTTTCCGGGATGCGGCGGATTATTGGGCGCGTAGTAGTTGCCGGGGGTTTTTGCCGGAGATCGGAATTCCGACGTTATTGGTGAACGCGCGCAATGATCCGTTTTTGGGGCTGCGGTGTTTTCCGGAGGGGGAGACGGGGGATCGGGTGAAGCTGGTGACGCCGAGGATCGGCGGGCACGTGGGGTTTTCCGGGGTTTCGCGAGAGGGCGAGTATGCGTCGGAGCGGCTGGCGGGGGAGTTTTTGGAGGGGTGAGCCGATTTTTAGTCCTCGGGATTTTCTGCGGCGGTGAGCCAGCGGGATTTGAGGGACTCGGCGCGATGAATGGCGTCGTGGCCGAGGAAGTTGGCGTGGCCCATTTTGCGGCGTCCGCGGGCGTGGCGTTTGCCGTAGAGGTGGAGGTAGGCTTCGCCGTCGGTAAAGAGCGGGAGCCAGTCGGGCGGGGTGGTCTCGGCGGGCCAGAAGTCGCCGAGGAGGTTGAGCATGGCGACGGGGCTGAGGAGGCGGGTGGAGCCGGGCGGGAGGCCGAGGACGGCGCGGAGTTGTTGCTCGAATTGGGAGGTGGCGCAGGCGTCGAGGGTGTGGTGGCCGGAGTTGTGGGGGCGCGGGGCGATTTCGTTGACGAGGAGGGTGCCGTCGGATTTCAGGAAGAATTCGACGCCGAGGATGCCGCGGTAGTCGAGGGCCTCCGCGACGCGACGGGCGATGGCGGCGGCTTCGAGGGAGACGGCGGGGCTGACGCGCGCGGGGACGATGGAGACGTCGAGGATGTGGTGGCGGTGACGGTTTTCCGCAGGGTCGTAGGTGACGGTGCGGCCGTCGGCACCGCGGGCGGCCATGACGGAGAGCTCCTTTTCGAAGGGGACCCAGGCTTCGAGGACGGCACGGTCGGCATCAAAGGCGGCCCAGACGGCGGCGGGGTTTTCGGTTCCGGAGAGTTTGAGCTGGCCTTTGCCATCGTATCCGAAGGCGGCGGTTTTGAGGACGCCGGGGCCGTTGAGTTCGAGCATGGCGGCGGCGAGGTCGGCCTCGCTGGCGATGACTGCGAACCAAGTGTGGGGGATGCCGTTGGCGCGGAGGAATTCCTTTTCGCGCTCGCGGTTTTGGCAGATCGAGATGGCTTGGGGCGAGGGGTGCAGCGGGATGCAGCCGGCGACTTTTTCGAGGGTTTCGCGCGGGATGTTTTCAAACTCGACGGTGGCGACGGTGGTGGTGCGGCAGAATTTCTCGAGCGCTGCGGGGTCGTCGAACGGGAGGTCGATGATTTCGTCCGCGACTTCGACCGCTGGAGCTTCGAGGCCGCCGGTCCAGATGCAGGTGCGCACGCCCATGCGACGTGCGGCAAGGGCGAGCATGCGGCCAAGCTGGCCACCACCAATGACACCGACGACGCAATGCGGCGGATGAAGGGGGATGAAATCGGGCGACATGGTGGGGATCAATCGAGAGGCGGCAGCTCGGCGGCGGTGACGGTGTCGGTTTGGTTTTGCCGGAAGGCGCGGAGTTTTTCGGCGAGGGTCGGGTTTTCCGTGGCGAGCATGGCGATGGCGAAAAGTGCGGCGTTGATGGCGCCGGCTTTGCCGATGGCGAAGGTGGCGGTGGGAATGCCGGCTGGCATTTGGACGATGGAAAGGAGCGAGTCGACGCCATTCAGGGTCTTGGATTGGACCGGAACGCCCAAGACCGGAAGCACGGTCATCGCGGCGGTCATGCCGGGCAAATGCGCGGCACCACCGGCACCGGCGATGATGCATTTCAGTCCTCGTGCGCTGGCGGCTTGCGCGTAGGTGACCAGTTTTCCCGGGGTCCGGTGTGCGCTGACGACTTCAGCCTCCCAAGCCACCCCGAAATCGCGCAGGGTGCGCGCGGAGTGTTCCAGCGTCGGCCAGTCCGATGTGCTGCCCATGATGATTCCTACGATCGGTGCGGCGTCCATGTCGGCAGCGTGGCCATCCGGCCCGCAGGCGTCAATAGGATGCAGACGTCGGAATTTCTGTTCGTCGGGAGGCGGAGTGAAGTGGGTTGAAATTCTGATGAAGGCGGACGTTTGGGTAGATCGATGGCATACGGGATTGCATTGGTGTGTGGGCGGGTTTTGATCTATCCGCGTGCGGCCGGAACCGCCCAGTATCATCCATTTCCCATGATTCCCGACCTTACCGTGATCAAAGCCGGCACCGGCGTGCTGACCAAGGCCGCCGACGGCACCCTCGACCGCGCCGCGCTCGTGCACCTCGTTTCCGCCATTTCAGGGCTCATGGATGCTGGGCATCGCTGCCTGTTCGTTTCGTCGGGGGCGGTTGGCTCTGGCGTTTCCGCCCTGGGCCTAACAGAATATCCGAAAGACACCGCCACCCGCCAGGCCTGCGCCGCAGTGGGTCAAGCGCGGCTGATGCAGACCTACAGCAGCCTGTTTTCAAACTTCGACGTCACAATCGCCCAGGTGCTCCTCACCGCGGATGACCTCGGCACACCTCTCCGCGCCGGATATGTCACCGACACCCTTCGGCGCCTGCTCACCGAGCCACGCATCCTGCCGATCATCAACGAGAACGACTCCGTTGCCGTCGAAGAGCTGAAATTCGGCGACAACGACATGCTTTGCGTCCGCGTTGCCAAGCTCGCCGGGGCAAAACGGGTGATTCTCCTCACCAGTGTCGATGGCCTGTTAGATCCTGAAACCGACGCTCTCATCCCCGAGGTTTCCGACATCGAAGGCGTCTTCCGCCACGTTCGCGAGGACAAGGGCCGATTCTCCATGGGTGGGATGGCCTCAAAGCTTTCCGCCGTGAAATTCGCCCTCGATGCGGGTATCGAAACGCACATCGCCCACGGCCGCCACCCGGAACGCCTATCTGCGATTGTCGCCGGGCACGGGATTTCCACGAAATTCTCCGCCTCCGAAATCACCGGCGGAGCGTGACCCACGTCGCCCCCCAACCACCGGAGCCCTCACCAGCGAGTTGAAAATCCACCACCTCGGGCAGTTTGCGGAGCAACTGATGCACTCCTTCGCGCAGTGTGCCGGTCCCCTTGCCGTGAATCACCCGCACGCGGAAAACTCCCGTTTCCCTACAAACCCGGAAATACTCCGGCAACAGCTCACTCACCTCGGATGGTCTGAAAGTGTGCAGATTAATCTCATCACGGATCGGAATCTCTACAGGTTCTTCCTCGTCCACGCCGCCATTCAACCTGAGAATCGTCCGATTTGAAATCCGATTCACACTTGAGTCGCCGCTCCCTGCCCTTACGGTCTCTCCCGATGTTCACTCTCCGGGAAACCATCCACCAAATGGGAAAACAGGCGCGCAAGGCCGCCTATCAGCTCGCACAGCTTTCATCCGAGGAGAAAAACACCATCCTCCGCGCCATGGCTTCGGCCATCCATGAGGCCACGCCGGACATCCTGACGGCCAACGCCAAGGACCTCGCAGCTGGCAAGGAGAAAGGTTTAGCAGCCGCCATGTTAGATCGCCTCATGCTCGACGAAAAGCGCATCGAAGCCATGGCCGCGGGCATTGACCAAGTCGCCACCCTTCCCGATCCCGTTGGTCAGATCCTCGAAAAATGGACGCGCCCCAACGGCATTGAAATCGAACAAATCCGCGTCCCCATCGGCACCATCGGCATCATCTACGAAAGCCGCCCCAACGTCACAGCAGACGCCGCCGTCCTCTGTTTTAAGACCGGAAACGCCACTATCCTTCGCGGTGGCAGCGAGGCCATCCACTCCAACCTTGCCATCTCCGCCGCTCTAGCAAAAGCAGGTGCGCCGGAGCACTCCATCCAGCTCATCCCCTTCACCGATCGGGAGAGCGTCGCCACCCTCGCCGACATGGACCAATGGCTCGACCTCATCATCCCGCGCGGCGGCAAAGGCCTGATCGAAACCGTCGTCTCCCTCGCCCGCATGCCCGTCATCAAACATTATGACGGCATCTGCCATCTTTACGCCGACCAATCCGCCGACCTTGAGATGGCCGTCTCTCTAACAGTCAATGCCAAGACCCAGAAATGCGGCGTCTGCAACGCGTTGGAAACACTCCTTGTCCATCGCGAAATCGCCCGCACCTTCCTACCCAAGCTTGCCTCCGCCCTGCGCGCGAAAAACGTCGAACTCCGCGGCTGCGCCGAAACCCTCGCCATCCTAGCCGACATCACCCCCGCCACCGAGGAAGACTGGTCCACCGAATATCTCGACCTCATCTTATCCATTAAAATCGTTTCATCTCTCGAAGAAGCCGTTTCACATATCAATCAATACGGCTCCCACCACACCGACACCATCGTTACCGAAGACCCAACCACTGCGGAAGCCTTCCTCCGAAGTGTCGATTCCGCCTGCGTCTTCCACAACGTCTCCAACCGCTTCGCCGACGGCGGCGAAATCGGCTTCGGCGCCGAACTCGGCATATCCACCGACAAACTCCACGCCCGCGGCCCCATGGGCCTCCGCGAACTCACCAGCTATCAGTATCGCGTTAGGGGAAACGGCCAGGTGCGGGGCTGAAATCCGGACATCTCCATCGACCCGCTCATGGCTTGTAATCCGGATTCGGCGTGGGCAGCTGTGCCTTCACCGATGTGCGCCAGGCGGTGAGCTGTTGTTTCATCTCCGCCACTTTCTCCGGTTGTTCGACGGACAGATCCTTCGATTCGGAGATATCATTTTTCAAATCATACAATTCCACCCGATCACCCTCGAAAAAGTGAATCAACTTCCAATCGCCCTTGCGAATGGCGCTATAGGGCGTGGCACCGCCCGAGTGATAATGCGGGTAATGCCAGTAAATCGCCTCCCGCTCCAACGTCTGCCCGCCGCGCAACACCGGCCCGAGGCTTTTGCCATCAATCACCGCGCGCCCGTCTCTTGGCGATCCGGTCATCTCCAGCACCGTCGGATAGATGTCCGGAGTGATCGCCGGCACCGGACAAACACTTCCGGGCTGGGTCACGCCCGGCCATTTCACGATCAAAGGTACGCGCACGCCGCCTTCATAAGCCGAACCCTTGCCCACGCGTAGCGGCGAGTTGTCCGTGATCTGCCGCAGCACCAACCCGCCATTGTCTCCGGTGAAAACAATCGCCGTCCGCTCATCCAGCTCCAGCCTTTCAAGCGCGGCCACGATCGTGCCCAGCGCATCATCCATGCTCTCGATCATCGCAGCATAGGCGGCGTTTCTTTGTTTCGAGCTGGACTTGTCCTTGCCCTGATACTTATTTGTTAGATTGGCCTTGCCCTGAATCGGAGTGTGCACCGCGTAATGCGGAAGATAAATGAAGAAGGGCTGATCCCGGTGCGTCTCGATGTATTTCACCGCCTCCTTCGCCTCACGATCTGTGAGATATTCACCCTCCGGCCCCTCCTCGAGAGTTGGAATCTGATAGGGCGCATGAAAACTGGGTGGCTGACCGCGATCATATCCGCCGATATTCTGATCAAATCCATGAGCCTCGGCATACTTTCCGTCGATCCTTCCAAGATGCCATTTTCCGATCGATGCCGTCGCATAACCCTGCTTCTTCAATCGCTCAGCGATGGTGATTTCCTCCGCTGGCAGAAATTTCCTCCACTCGGGAATTCGCAACCTTTCCTTCGTCCGTCCCTCACCCGGAATCCAATCTGTGATATGCAATCGCGCCGGATACTGCCCCGTCAGCAGCGATGCGCGCGTCGGAGAACACACCGTGCAAGCGGAATACCCATCCGTGAAACGCATCCCCTCTTTCGCCAGCCGGTCAAGATTCGGAGTCTCGTAAAACGTGCTGCCGTAGCACGAAAGATCCGTCCACCCCAGATCATCCACCAGGATCACGATCACATTCATCCGCTCCGCCGCCCGCCCCGGAAACGCCATCAAAAGCACCGCCAAAAACCATCGAACCAACCAAAGTCTGCGCATCCCCCACTCCACCACACCCACCCTCTCCATCCAGCCGAAAATCCTGCCAAGTGATTTAGCAAACGAAACGACTGGAGGCGGAGGTGGGAACGCCGCATCCGGCTTGCCGGAACCCGAACGCATCCCGCGAAGCGGCACACAGGCCTAGCCGCCGTAGCCGTAAGGAGTGAAACGACTGGAGGCGGAGGTGGGAACGCCGCATCC
>SYAP01000210.1 GCA_005787565.1 Verrucomicrobiaceae bacterium
ACGGCGGTAACTCCACGTGTTCTCAGTTCGGTGAGCTGCATATGTGTCAACTTCCTGCCGTCTGTATCTCTAACCTTGCGCATGCGGCATGACAAAGCACTCATGATGCCATTGTCCTTACTATTTTGGACTCATTAGTAAATGATCCATCGTATGTCATCGGAAGAAAGCGCCTTGATGCAGCTAGCGACCCCGAGATTGTAGTTGCCGTGGAAGGATTGAATGCTCAGCAAGTCATACGGTTTCAGAACGGTGTGTGGACCAACGCAGCGGCTAGCCCCAAGATTCACATTTATGATGATCGATTTGTCACAGAGAACGTCTTGATAGGACACCACATCAATGTCGATCAACGTCGTAATCTATATGGGTTGGTCATCGGCGCCCAGGGAATCGCCTTGAAGCAAAATGTGGATTCCGCAGAGGTAACCTTGCGAAATTGCGGGGATAGCGCTCGAGATGCAGAAACGAAGGTCAAGGGGTTTTTGCCACATGGTCAAACTGTTGAATCGTTTCGGAATATTCCAAAGGTGGCAGACGTCGATCAGCAAATCAATTCGGCAAAAGAGATGCTTGCTGCCGCTTCACAGACAAAATCCAAGGCGGAATCCATTCGCCAACGTCCTGCCTTGCCGCTGGTTCCAATCGCGAAATTACCAACTAATCTTACTGATATTCTCGCCTCTACGCTTGATGAAACGGCACTTGTCGCGGAACAGAAAATAAGGGAGCACTTGCATGCGCATTCGGACAGCTTGGATCTTCACTGGCTAGGCCATGGCCTTAAGGCCAAAACTGGTAGCGGTTGCCCATTCTGTGGTCAAAGCATGGATGGACTGGAAATTTTGCGGGCCTACAACGCTTTCTTTGCCGGGCAGCTCCAGGCCGAGGAGATGACTCGGAGGACGTTGATAAAAGCTACGCATCAGTCGTTCGGCGAAGAAGCGAAAAGCCGTATCCGCGAAACCTTCACCCTACACGAAACCGAATGTACATGGTGGAATGATGTAGCAGGATTTGCGCTGAATCTCCGAATCGTGCCCGAAGTGTCGGATATTCTGGCCGTCCATGATGCAGCTCATCGAGCTATTATCGAGGCACTGAGTCGAAAGCAAGCCAATCCAGCCAATCCTACTACACTTACCTTAGTCGAACAGCAAGCTTTTGAGGAATGGGAACTAACTTCGGCAGCTCTGGTCGAGTATAACTCAGGTATCGTCAACATCAACGAGACACTCACCCAGTTGAAGTCCGATGCGGGTAATATTGATCTCATGCCGCTTCAGCAGTCTGTAACTTTTTTGGAAGCGAGCAAAAAGCGCCATCAAACAGAAGTGATTGAGGCTTACGCCGCCTATGAAAAGGCCCTGCATGAAAAGGTAGCCGCTCAAAGTCAAAAGGATGCTGCCAATAATGCCTTGCGTGATCAAACCAATACTCTTCTTGCCCAATATGGAAATCGGATTAATGACTTGCTTGACCTCTTTGCTGCCAACTTCCGAATTGTCTGCGGTGGAAGCAACGAAAACTATGTTTCATTCAGCGGGGGACAACCTTCCGGGCAGCTTGCCGTTGAAATCCTTGGCCGAAAAATTGCGTCATCGCCCGGAGATGCAGCGGATCCCGGCAGGCCCTCGCTGGCCAATACTATCAGTGGTGGGGATCGGAGTGCGCTGGCATTGGCCTTTTTCTTGGCGCAAGTCGAACAAAAGCCTGACCTTGCAGAAAGCGTAATCGTCTTCGATGATCCATTCCACAGTCAGGACCGTTCAAGGCAAAATCGCACAATTGAGCGCATTCATGCGCTCGCCCGCCAAGCGAAGCAATGCTTCGTGTTTTCCCATGATCTCGACTTCGCTCGCGCAGTTTCCCCTATTCACGGTGTTCGCGCCCGCACGTTCCTTCTCGATCCGTTGACCGACCACACATATTTGGAATCCAAGGAACTCCCCATGCTGCCGAGCCGGGCATATGAAGCAAAATACCAAGAATTGACAGCATTTATCGCCAACCCTGCCAATTACAGCAATCAGCTGCACACCATTGCTGGAACACTGCGAACAATCCTTGAAGAATACCTTCAGCTGAAATTCCCTCTCCGTTGGACGGGGCAGGACTATTGGTTTGGTACGATGATTGGCGAAATCCGATGCGCTACTGGAGACGATCCGCTGATTCGATGCCAAGGAATCGTTGGTGGCCTTACCGAGGTCAACGAGTACAGCCAACGCTTTCACCACCGGACCACCGGTGCCACAGCAGACGTGCCGGACGCTCGAGAACTTGTCACTTACGCCAAACAAGCGCTTTCGATCATTCATCAATGATTTTGAATGTGGATTGGTCTCTTATGGCCAGTATCAGCTCCAGGGGAATGATATCGACGGAATAGAAGCGCAATCTTGCCACCGCACAGCGGCCCTAGGATATTTGGCGACGGAAGTCCTCCCGTTGGAATACAAGGGTAAGGATCGCTGGGGCGATGCGAAGGATGATAGCGACATCGGTGCCCTGTGGGAGGAACTGAGTGGCGTGACCTGCCTGTTCTTGACGGCGACGGATCGGAACTGGGTGCCGATCAAGGAGATGATGGGGAGCTAGGATGGACGTAGCTAGCTGGGTCAGGCGGACTCGTAATCGCCGATGAGCATGCCGTTGGCGAGCATGGCTTGGCCTGTGTAGAGTTCTTGGCGTTCCGGCGCGATTACCCTCCAGTTGAGGTCGAATCGCGGGTCGTTTGGTCCGGTCGGTGTGATCGTCAATTCTGCTAGAATGGCGGCAGTATTGTTACCTCCATCATCGTCGAGCCATGCGGAATGGTAGGTGCCGGGATATTCTCCGGGCGTTCCAGTGCTGTCGATGAGTTGCGCGGTTTCGGTGAATATGGTCGCACATTGATTGTGTGAAAATTCCCCAATGAGATTTCCGTTGTCCGTTTTGGTGAAGTAGAAGCGTCCTCTGATTGGCATGGCGGAAGGGTGAGCCATTGCGGCGGTCTTTTGCTAGGAAAAGGTGGTGAAGCGGGCGGGGGGCGTGGAGCTAATGGGCGGAGGAGGGGCCGACTGAGACAGTCGGGACACTTTCTTTGGGTGGGGAATGGTTGGCAATGGATGGGCGTTGGCGGCGGACCTGCGCGCGCAGTTTCCTGACATGCGGGGTTTTTCCTCGGCAAATGTGGGGGGAATGCGCCAATGTTTCGAGGCTTATTCTGGTCCTGAATTTGTCGCACAAGCTGTGCGAGAATTGAGCCCGGCTCTTCAAAACCGCATCTTTTGCCGGGAGGATCTGGTGAGCTTTCGATGGTCGCGTCCGATCCCGCTCCATTTCTGCGACAGCTTGTCGCAGAAATTCCATGGGGTCACCACTTGGTGATCCTGAACAAGCTAGATGAACCCGCCGCTCGGCTTTACTACCTCCGCGCCACGGCGCAATTCGGTTGGAGCCGGAGCGTGTTGTTGAACCAGATCAAGGGGCGGGCAGCCGGGACACTTTCATGGGGTGGGGAATGGGAGAGAATGGGTGGGCGTTGGCGGCTTTTCATTGGTTGTTCATTCGCGGGCCGACGAGGACGTCGGCGATCCCGGGGAATGAGGGGCAGACGAGCCCCTACTTCGCTGATGCGACGAAGGGCAGGCAGTCGGGACACTTTTTTGGGGTGGGGAATGGGAGGCAATGGGTGGGCGTTGGCGGCTTTTCATTGGCTGTTCATTCGCGGGCCGACGAGGACGTCGGCGTTCCCAGGGGGGGGATTATGGGGTGGGGGATTGGAGGAGTTTGACCATGGCTTGGCCCATGGCTTCGCCGACGTTCATGTAGGTTTCGGAGTTTCCGCCGTAGTGGCCGTTGCCGGAGCCGCCTTTGGAGAGGGGGTTGGAGTAGACGGTGGCGACGTTGTTTTTGAATTCGGGGTATTTGCCGGTTTCGCCGTCGACGGCGAGTTGGGCGTCGAGGATTTTGCCGCCGCGGCCGGTGCTGCCTTTTTTGGCTTCGCCGAGGGTGGCGAGGACGAATTTGGCGTTGGGTGAGTCGAAGTCCTTGCGGAGTTGTTTGATGAAGGCGACGAGGTGTTTTTCGTAGAATTCTGCGTGGGCGTCGTGGCCGCCGTCTTTTTCGCCCTGCCAGAAGAAGAAGCCGGCGACTTCGTATTTTTTGGCGTCGGGGTAGTAGGTGTTGAGGTCTGAGAGGACTTTTTTGGCGTTGTCGGTGTCGTCGTCGTATTGTTTTCCGGCGTACCAGACGGCGTCGGGTTTTTCGCCGTTGCCTTTTGGGTTGTCCGGGGTGCCGCGGTATCCGGGTTCGGTTTTGCCGTTGAATTCGTAGGGTTCGCTGCCGGGAGGGAGGAGGTCCCAGCCAAGGCTGCGGTTGCCGATGCAGCTTTTGAGGATCATGACGGGGGCGGCGATGGCGTCGCCTAACGGGTGGCCGATGCCGAACTCGGGGCCGATGGATTTGGTGCCGGGGACGGTCATCCAGTCGTTGTTGAAGAGTTGCATGGAGTTGCCTTTGCCGACCATGACGCGGACGTTGCGGACGTCTTTGCGGACGGACCACTCGCCGGAGGGGTCGAGGAGGTAGGGGTAGAGTTTTTTGGTTTTGACGGCGTTTTCGAGTGAGCCTTCGCCGCCGGAGATTTTGCCGGCGCCGACCATGTTGGATTGGCCTAACAGGATGAAGACCTGGACGGGTTTGGAGAGGTCGGCGGGTTGGGACATGTCCGGGGTTTCGCCTGCGGGGGCGAGGATGTCGCTGGGGGCGGGGGCTGCGCCTGCGGGGGTGACTTTTCCGGTTTTCTTGAGGAAGGCGATGTCGTCTTCGGAGAGTTTGGTCTGGTTGAAGTCGAGGGTTTTTCCGTTAGGGAGGGTGACGCCGACGGCACCGGTTTCGGGGTCGTAGGATTTGAGTTCGCCTTCGAAGGTTTTTGCGCCGTCGGAGCTGGTCCAGGTGCGGGCTTGTGCGCCGCAGAGGAGGAGGAGGGCGAGGGTGGCGGAGCCGGCGATGCGGCGGCTCCATGGGGTGCGGGTGGAGGGGCTGGGTTTCATGGTGGCGGGATGGTTGGGCAGGCTTTTTGGATGCCTTACCGAATACCCGTACGGGGACCGGGATTGGTCATGTGGAATGCGAAGAACGGTCGCGTTTTTGCGACGCGGGTTTTTCGCTTTCGGATGGTGTGTGGCGGGGTGCCCGGTGGGTCAGGGTTGGGTGGCTCTGACGCGGATGAAGAGGGTGGGGGAGGTGAGGAGGGCGGCGGGGAGTTCGACGGTGATTTCCTCGACGGGGGTGGCGCTGTTGGAGGTTTGGGATTCGGGTGTGAAAGGGGCCCAGTCTCCGGAGGCGAGGGTGGTGGAGGATTCGTAGAGGTAGGTGAGGCCGCTGGTGGCCGGGGTGGCGCGGCGGGTGTAGGCGAAGGTGCCGGTGGATTGGTCGAGCGGCTGGGAGATGGGGTTGACGGAGGAGGCGCTGGTGGGGTTGAGGCCGAAGGCGTATTCCTGGAAGTTGGTGAGTCCGTCGAAGTCGTCGTCGGCTTCCGCGCCGCCGGCGAGGTCGAAGGAGGAGGACCAGGCATCGTAGTCGGTGCCGGAGGCTTCGGCGACGGAGAGGGTTCCGGTGGTTTGGTTGAAGGTCCAGGTTTTGTCTTCGTGGGTGATGGACCAGTTGCCGCCATCGTTGGAGAAGGCACCGAGGGTGCTGGTGACGGCGAAGTTTTCTCCGTAGGTGAGGGTGGTGAGGTTGGTGGGATCGACGATGAGCCATTCGTTGCCGGGGGTGGCATCGGTGGTGGTGAGGTCGAGGAGGAAGGTGCCGCCGGCGATGAAGGATCCGGTGCCGGAGACGGAGTTGGTGGTGTTGTTGGTGGTGGGTACGAAGCGGAGCTGGCCGGTGGGGGCGAGGGTGAGGGTGCCGTCCTGGATGAGGGTGTTTCCGGTGTTTGTGTTAGATCCTGATAGGGTCCAGGTGCCGGTGCCGAGCTTGGTGATGGCGAAGGTGGCGGTGGATCCTGCTTGGGAGATGGCGTTGGCGATTTCACCGTCGCCATTGCCGCTGAGTTTGATGAGGCGGGTGCCGGTGAGGCCGGGGCCGGTGATGGTGCCGGTGAGGGTGAGGAGGCCGGATTGGGATTCGAGGTTGTAGTCGAAGCCGCCGAAGGTGAGGGCGATGTTGCCGGTCCAGGTGTTGTTGTCGGCGAGGTTGGAGAGGTGTGGGGAGTCGATGAAGCCATCCTTGCGGCCGCCGAGGTTGAGGGATTCTCCGGCGACGGTGATGTTTCCTGTTAGGGAGAGGGTGCCGCCGAGGGTTTCGCCGGCGACGGTGGTGCCGGCGGTGGTTGCGCCGAGGGCTTCGGCGTGGGCGACGACGAGGTTTCCGCCGTTGACGAGGGTGAGGCCAATGTGGGTGTTGGCGGTGTTGAGGGTGCGGGTGCCGTTTCCGCTAGCGCTGCCAGTGAGCTGGGTGTTGCCGCTGATGGTGCCGTTGACGGCGATGTTACCAGAGCCTTGGAGGACGAGGAGGTCATTGGTGGTGCCGGTGCCGGAGTGGCTGATGGAGCTGTTGAGGGTGAGGAGGTCGGCATCGGAGGCGATGCGGATGAGTCCGGCGGCGGTAATGGGGCCGTTCCAGGTGTTGTTGCCGCTGATGGAGCGGAGGACGCCGGTGCTGCTGATGCCCTGGCCGGTGATGGAAAGGGATTCGGCGGGCATGTTGAGGCCGCCTTCGAGTTCGAGGGCGGCGTTGTTGGCGACGGTGGTGCCTGCGCCGCTGAGGCCATCGATGTGGCGGATGTTGAGGGCACCGCCTAACACCTGGGTGGCTCCGGTGTATCCGTTGGCGGAGGAGGAGATGATTTTTCCTGCGCCGACCTTGATGAGTGGCCGTGAGCCGCCGGTTTCATTGATGGGTCCGGAGATGGTCCCGGTGCCCTGGAAGGATCCGATGGAGCCGTCGTTGGTGCCGGAGATGGGGCCGGCGAGGTTGACGGTGCCGGTCCATGAGGCGTCGTTGTCGAGTCGGAGCTGGCCGAGGGATTCGCCGGTATCGCCGCCGAGGAGGTTGAGGGTGGCGGATTGGGTGGAGGCCGTGCCTGTTAGGAAGATGGAGGCGTGTTGGAGGATGTTGACGGTGGCGTTTCCGAGAGGGGAATTGATCTGGGTTTTTCCGGCACCGGCGCTGGCGGCGATGCCGATGTTGAGGGTGCCGGTGAATCCGGAGTTGTTGCCGTTGAAGAGGCGGGTTGCGGTGGCAGTGCCGAGGGAGACGTTGACGACGCCTGAGCCGGAGAGGGCGTTGGAGGTTCCGACGTATCCGAAGTCGCCGTTGGCGGTGCTGGTGAGATTGAGGGTGCCTGCGGCACCGACGGTGACGGGCCCTGCGCCGAGGGATTGGGTGAGTGGGGCGACGACGGTTCCGCTGTTGATGACGGTGCCGCCGGTGTGGAGGTTGGCGGCGTTGAGGCGGAGCTCGTTGGTGCCGTTCATGGTGAGCACGCCGGAGCCGAGGATGGGGCCGCCTGCGAGGGTGTAGAAGTCGTTGTTGTTGGCGAAGGTGACGGCACCGGGTTCGACTCCGCCTGCGGCGATGACGACGTCGAGATGGGTGGAGGTGTCGTCGAAGGAGACGACGTCGCCGCCGAAGAATTTGTCGGGATTTCCTGCGTTGTCCCAGTTGTTGGAGGTTGCGAGGTCCCAGATGGCTTCGGTGCCGGGGGTGCCGCCTTTCCAGAGGAGCGTGCCGGGCGTGTAACTGGCGAGGAGTTGTTTGCTATCGCCGCTGAGGGAGAGGGTGGTGCGTCCGTTAGAGAGGAAGTTGACACCGACGGTGCCGGAGATGGTGCCGGTGGTGGCTTGGAGGACGACGGCTCCGGTGGCCGGGGCGGAGGCACCGGAGACGGCGAAGTTGAGAGTGGCGGCCGAGGCGTCGATGGAAGGGGCGGTGAGGGCTGCGGTGGTGGAGGGGTTGAATGAGACTGTGGAGGTGCCTGCCAGGGTGATGGTGCCGGTGGTGGAGCCTTCGCCGCCGAGGTTGGCACCGGATGCGATGGTGAGGTTCGAGGTGAGGGAGCCGGTTAGATTGAGGGAGCCGGAGTTGACGAGGGTGGGGCCGGCGTAGGTGTTGGCGCCGCCGAGGGTGACGGTGCCGGTGGTCGTGAGGGAGCCTGCGCCGGAGATGGCCTGGTTGAGGGTGAGTGCGGAGGTGGAGCTGAGGGCGAGGGTGCCGGCGTTGATGGCGACGGGGCCGGTGAAGGTGGGAGTGGCGGCGAGGGTGAGGGTGCCGGGTCCGTTTTTCGTGAGGCCGCCACCGGGGGATGACGGGTCTGCGGTGAGGGGTTCGGAGATGGTGGCGTTGATGCCGGTGCCGACATCGCCCGAGGTGTCGATGATTGCGCCGCCAGCGCGGACGCGGACGGTGGTGTTGACAAGGTCCGGGAGGAAGGTGGCGGATGTGATGCGGGGCTTGATGGTGCCGCCGTTGAGGTTGATGGTGTTGGTTCCGTTTCCGCGGGTGATGTTGTTGAGGGAGAAGGTGCCACCGTTGATGTTGAAGGTGCCGGTGGTGTTGTTGATGCTGAGGGTTGGGATGGTGATGGAACCGCTGTTGATGGTGACGGTGGTGGTGGGGCCGCCGCCGATGCCGACGAGGACGTTTGCGGAGGCGATGTAGTTGCCGCCATCGACGATGAGGGTGGCGGTGGTGGCGGCGTTTCCGATGACATCGCCACCGGTGGAACCCTCGGTGGAAAAGGTGCCGCCGGTGATGCGGAAGGTGCCTGCGTTGGGGGTTCCGCTGCCGATGACGAGGCCGCGGTTCGCGCCGACGGCGTAGACGGTGGTGCCTTGGGCGGCGGTGTAGACGGCTTCGTTTCCGGTGCCGTTGTTGATGTTGAGGCGATGGGCGAAGGTGCCGCCGGTGGGGGCCGGGCCTGCGGTGATGGTTTGGGCATTGAAGGAGCCGGAGGGGACCCAGTTGGTGGGTTCGGTCCAGAGGCTGCTGCCGGAGCCGTTCCACTGATAGGTGGCGGCGGAGAGGGTGGCGGATGCGGTGAGGGCGATAAGGATGGAGCCGAAGAGCGCGCGGGAAGGATGGATGGGTTTCATGGGATCAAGGGATGGTTTGTTAGAGGGATGGGTTGGTTGGTGGCGGGTTGGGATTTCCGCCGGGATTTTGAGGGGTGAGGAGCGATGTCCCGACCGAAGGGTTTCAAGGAGTCTGGATCATTGGCAGGGAATCACTAGGGATAAACACGCATTCCGTCTTTGAAAATGCGCAGATGGATGAGGGGGTGGAGCGTGAAATCGAAGATGGGATGCGTAAAAGTCCTGTAGGGTTTTGAGCTTGCTGGCGTTAGGGGATGGCAATGGATTGTTTTCATTCAACGATGAGATTTCACGGGATAGCATGGGCCTTGGGATTGGTGATGGGAACGGCTCCGGCTGGGGCTTGGGCTGCGGAGCCGATCCGGGCGAAGGGGGCGGTGGCGAGTTCGGAGAATCCGCGATACAAGGCTGGGTTAGCGATCGACGGGAAGGTTTCGGATGACTCGCGATGGGTGAGCGGGGTTGGGGTGCCGGCGTGGTTGGCGGTGGATCTGGGGGCTGAGCATACACTGGCTGGGGTGCATGTTTTCACGGGGTATGGGAAAGAGGATGCGGTGAAGGATTTTTCGATCGAGTATTGGAAGGATGGGGAGTGGCGGGAGATTCCATCGGCGGTGGTGACCGGGAACGAGGAGGTCGCGGTGGCGGTGGCGTTCGATCAGGCGGTGGAGGTTCGGACGAGCAAGGTGCGGTTGGTGGTGGCGTCGAGTCATCAGGATACGGCGCGGGTGAAGGAGTTGGTGATCTGGCCGGCGGGGGCAGGGGATTTGCCGCCGTTGCCTGCGGGGTCGGTGGTGGCGAAGGCGACGCCGCAGGAGAAGATTCCGTTGATCTATCTGAATCAGAGCGGGTTCAACCTGGGGAAGCCGAAGCGTTTCACCGCGCCGACGTTAGAGGATGGGACGGAGTTTGTGGTGCGGCGTGCGGCAGGGGGTGATCCGGTCGCGAAGGGGGTGATCCGAGGGCATGTTGGGGATTTCAGCCAACTCAACATGGAGATGGATGAGGAGTTTGTGGTGGAGGCGGGGGGGCATGTATCGGTGCCGTTCCGGATCGCGCCGAACTGGTTGGAGCGGGTGAGTTATCAGAATGCGGTGAATTTCATGATCGATAGCCGGCATTATGTGGGGAATGACCGTGCGGTGTGTGGCGGGTCATTCGGTTGGCGGGATGATCATCATTTCGGGTGGGAATTGCATACCTTGGTGGCGCAGTATCTATCCAATCCATCGGCCTATGACCGGTTGCCGCGGCAGGTGAAGTTTGAGGGGCCGCAGGACAAGCGGTTGTGGGGAGCGCTGGAGCCCTATCCGGATGATGCGCCGGATCTGGTGAAGTTGATTCATTGGGGCGCGGATGTGTTGGTGACGCAGAAGGTGAGTCACGAGCATTTGAAGGCGCAGTTTGCCTATTTCCTTTATGCGTGGCCGATGCTGGAGAGATATCTGCCGAAGCAGAATTTCGATGTGGTGGCGGAGCGGGCTTTTGCCATCTGGAGTGAGAAGAAGTCGGATCGGAGTTATCCCTATGATGAGAGTGCGGAGCATGATTTGTTGGCATTGAAGACGAAGATCGGATCGACGAAGGGATCGTTGCCGCCGGGGTTTTCGGTGGAGCCGAACTTGTTGATGCATGAGGTGGCGAAGCGGATGGGGCGTGATGATGCGATGACTTATTTGGATGCGGCGGTGCGGCAGGCGGAGTGGATGGTTGCGAATCTGGATTGGGATGAGCCGCTGGTGACGAAGGGCCAGCGGATGAGCGAGTGGCTGACGGTGACTGGGCTGGCCCATCTGTTGCGCGAGTATCCTGAGCGGGCTCCGGCGGGGTTGAAGGCGAAGCTGGAGGAGTGGGTGCGGGTGGTGGTGAGGAGGTCCGGGAACCTTTGGGATTTCCGGAAGTTGGATGATGGGGATGGGTGGACGCCGATGGGCGAGAAGCCGCAGATGTGGAATGAGCCGGGAAATGTGGTGGGTTTGCCAGCTTCGCTTCTGGCGGCGAAGGGTGTGGTTGAGGATTCGAGTTTAAGAGAGCGTTTGGATCAGTTGGTGTGGTCGCATTTTGATAACATGTTTGGCCGGAATCCGGTGGGGAGGCATTTTTCGTTTGATGCGCCGCGTGAGGTGGAAGGGGTGGAGCACGGGTGGTTCCGGTTTTATCCGGGAGGGATCGGGCGTTTGGCTGATGCGCGGTTCGTGATCGATGGGAGCCCGAAGAACGCGCATTATCCCTATCATCCGGAGTTGGGTGAGATCGGTTGGACCGAGGGGTGGATCCAGTTCAACACGGCATTCAATGTGAGTTTGGCGTATCTTGCGTGGAGCGAGACGAAGGTGGAGATGATGCGTGATGGTGATGAGTTGGTGGTGAGGTTGACGGCGCCGTTGAACTTCGATGGGGAGAAGGTGGAGACGGGGGCGGTGATGGTTTTCAGCGGGCAGGGGGATGTGGAGCGGGTGGAGGTGAGGGAGGATGGCGCAAGTTCCGGGACGCTGAGCGGGCGGATCCGTCTGCGGGCGGCGGAGGGGGCGCAGAAGGCGGGTGACGGAGTGTTGGAATACCGGGAGGGGACGACGGTGAAGGCGTCGTATGGGTTCGGATATTTGGGGAGGCATGCGACATTGAAACCGTGATCATGAAGAAGATGTTATCTAGCAGAAATGGCGCCCGAGGAGATGAGTTGGGTGGGAAGGATTGCTGGTTTGGGATGTTTTGTTGTTTTCTGTTGATGATGTTGGGAAGCGGTGTGGGGTTTGGTGAGGATCGGGTTTGGCGATTGCTGGCGGTGGGGGATTCGATCACGCAGGGGGGGGCGACGTTTTCGAACTGGCGTTATGATTTGTGGGAGCGGTTGACGGCGGCGGGGTATCGGGTGCGGTATGTGGGGTCGCAGGTGAGCGGCAGCCGGGTGGGGCCGCTGGCGCACGAGGGGCATGGAGGGAAGAATGCGGAGTTTCTGGCAGAGAGGCTGAAGGGCAAGGCGAAGGAGATGGTGGCGGATGTGGTGTTGCTGCACGCCGGGCACAACCATTTCGCTGAGGAGCGGCCGGTGGCGGGGATTGTGGCGGCGCATGAGTCCATCATCAGAAGTGTTAGGGAGGCGAATCCGCGGGTGACGGTGCTGGTGGCGAAGGTGATCACGAGTTTGAAATTGCCGAAGTATGGTTATCTTCCGGAGTTGAACGAGGCGTTGGGGAAGATGGTGGAGCGGATGGATACGGCGGAATCGCGGGTGCGGGTGGTGGATCAGGCTTCGGGCTTTGTGCCTGGAAAGGATGCGGTGGCGGACGGGGTGCATCCGAACGAGGCGGGTGCAGCGAAGATGGCGGGGAGGTGGAATGAGGCACTGCGGGAAGTGTTGCCAAAGCCTAACCGGGATGTGCGGATGCCGCGGTTGCTGCCTTACAAGGAGGTGGCGGGGAAGCCGCTGATGTTGCATGTGATGGTTCCGCCGGAAGGTGCGGGTGATGTTCCGGCCAAGGGAAGGCCTGCGATCGTGTTCTTTTTCGGAGGTGGATGGAGTTCGGGGACGCCGTTGCAGTATTATGAGGAGTGCCGGCATTTCTCGCGGATGGGATGGGTGGCGATCGCTGCGGATTACCGGATTGCGGCGACGCATCGGAGTTCGCCATTTGATGCGGTGGCGGATGCGAAGTCGGCGATGAGGCATGTGCGTGCGAAGGCGAAGGAGTTGGGTGTGGATGCGGGTCGGGTGGTGGCGGCGGGGGCATCGGCGGGCGGTCACCTTGCGGCGGCGACGTGTTTGCCGGGATTGGATGATGCGAAGGATGACCTGCGGGTGAGCGCGCGGGCGGATGCGCTGGTGCTTTGGTATCCGGTGATCGACAACGGTCCGGGTGGATATGGGCACGGGCGGGTTGGCGGGAGATATGTCGAGATTTCGCCGCTGCACAACATCGGTGCGGGGCATCCGCCGACGTTGGTTTTGTTAGGAACGAATGACAAGTATGTGCCGGTGAAGACGATGGAGCTGTTTGCGGATAGGGTGAGGGATGCGGGAGGGCGGTGCGAGGTGAAGTTGTTTCCGGGGTTGGGTCATCCGATTTATGCATGGCGGGATGAGGGTGTGGAAGCCTTGCGTGCGGAGTGTCTAACGGCGGCGGAGGATTTTCTGGGTTCGGTTTTTTCTGAGGCTGCGGATTGAGGAGTGTTGGATTTTCGGGTTGTCAGGGGGTGGGTTCCGGGTGAGCTTTCGTAGCAGGAATTTGAAAATGCGCAGGGAGGATCGGATATGGAATCGATGAGCACAAACTCCAGTCGACGGGTTGCGGTCTTGGTGGACACGTCGACGACGTGGGGTCGGGATGTGATTTCCGGGGTTCACCGGTATGGGAGTGGCGAGGGCGGGTGGCAGTTGTTCTTGGAGCCGCGGGGGATGGATCAGCGGCGTTGGTTGCCGGAGGGTTGGAAGGGAGACGGGGTGGTGGCGCGGGTCGGGCTGCCGAGTTTGGCGAAGCAATTGAATGCGATGCGGGTGCCGGTGATGAATGTTTCGGCGATCCGATTGCCGAAGGTGGAGTATCCGCGGGTGGTGGCGGATCAGGTGGAGGCGGCGAATCTGGGTGCGGCGCATCTGTTGGACCGGGGTTTCCGGAATTTCGGGTATTTCAGTTTGTTAGGTTTGGAGTATGTGATGGATCATCAACTGGCGTTTCAATCGGCGTTGCGGATGGGCGGGCATGATTGTTCGGTGTATGCGGTGCAGCCCGAGATCGGGGCGGAGCCGAACTGGAATCTGGATTTGAAGCGGTTGGGGAAGTGGTTGAAGCAGTTGCCGAAGCCGCTTGCGGTGTTCACTTGGAACAGCAGCAGTGCGCGGGAGGTGGTGTATGCGTGTTCGTTGGCGGGGTTGTCGATTCCCGACGAGGTGGCTGTGTTGAGCGGGACGGATGACGAGTTGTTGTGCAAGGTTTCCCCGGTGCCGATTTCGGCGGTGAAGCAGAATGCGGAGTTGATCGGTTTTCGTGCGGCGGAGGCGTTGGACCGGCTGATGAAGGGGGTGGATGGTGCGGTGGCGGAGGAAGTGAAGATCGCGCCGAGCGGAGTGGTTGTGAGAAGGTCGACGGAGCATCTGGCGTTGGAGGATCCGGCGTTGGTGAAGGCGCTGAAGTTTATCCGGGAGTGTTATGGAGGGTCGATGCAGGTGGAGGATGTGGCGAGGCAGTCGGGGGTTTCGCGTCGTTTGTTAGAGCAGAAGTTCCAGGAGCAGTTGAAGCGGACGCCGGCGGAGGAGATCCGGCGGGTGCGGGTGGAGCGGGCGGCGGAGATGATGCGGCAGACGGGGTTGCCGGTGGCGGTGGTTGCGGAGAAGTGCGGATTCAGCAGTCCGGAGTACATGGCTGTGACGTTCCGGAGGGAGCTTGGGAAGACTCCGATGGAGATGCGAGCCGGGGAGTGAGGCGGACTGTTAGTTCGGTTTCAACAGATCGATCATGGCCTGGCCCATGGCTTCGCCGATGCCCATGTAGGTTCCTGCGTTCTGGTGGTAGTGGAAGCCTTGGTTTTTCGGGGATTTGGTGACATCGGGCCAGAGATTGCGGATGTCGACGCTTTTGACGTTTCCTTTGAACTCGGGGTATTTGCCGGTGTTGCCATCGACGGCGAGTTGGGCTTCGGCGATGGTGAGGCCGGTGCCTTCGCGGCCTTCGTTGCCGCAACCGGTTGCGACGACGAATGGAGCGTTGGGTGCGTTGAAGTCCTTGCGCAGGGTTTTGATGAGGTGGACGAGATTTTGTTCGTAGCGAGAGGCGTGGACTTCGCTGCCGGTGTCCTTGTGGCCCTGGAACCAGACGAAGCCTGCGATCTCGTGGCTGCGGCCTTTGAGGTGGGGGAAGGATGTGTCGAAGTTTGCGAGCGCTTCCTTTGCAGTGTTGAAGCAGTCGTCGTATTGTTTTCCGGCGTACCAGGTTCCGGGTTTGGGTTCCTCGCCTTTGGGCCATGAGGGTTGTGGGTCCTTGTAGCCGGCGTAGACCGTTTCGCCGACTTCGTAGCGTTGGCTGCCGGGGGGGAGGAAGTCCCAGCCGAGAGAGCGGTTGCCTTGGGAGGCCTTGAGGATGATGACGGGTTCGGAGTGGTGATCGCCGACCTTGTGGCCGAACCCGAGTTCCGGGCCGATCTGGGAAGGGGCCGGCACCGCAGCCGATGCCGAGCCATTGGTTGGCGGTGGCGGTGACGACGCCTTTGTACCAGACATCGTCGCGGGAGAGCCAGTTGCGGTCCTTGTCGATGAGGTAAGGGAAGAGGCCATCCTGTTTGACGAGTGAGGTGAGTGTGCCCGGCACATCCATGCGGGTGTACCAGCCGAGTCCGTTGGCTCCGTTTGTTAGATAGGTGATCTTGAAGGCGACTTTCTCGCCTTGCTTGAGGCTGATGGATTGATGGATGGATGGTTTGCCGGGTTCCTTGCGGTGGACTTCGGTGTCACCGACCGTCATGATGTTGTGGGTGGAGTCGCCGTATCCCGGGCTGAACTGATAGACGCCGGTTTCCTTGGCGGCGAAGAAGCCGCGGGCGATCTGTGTTCCGCCGCCGGGGTAGGGGGTGGGTGATCCGCCGCCGAAGCTTGCGAGTTCGAGGGTGGTGGTGGGTTTGAGGGAGTCGTAGTTGGTATCCGGATTGTAGGGGCCTTCGTAAACGGAGAGGACGGGAGAAGTGAATTCATCGCCCCAGCGGACGCTTGGGCCTGAGACCTGGCCGATGCCGACCATGTTGGATTGGCCAGCGAGAATGTAGACCTTGACCGGTGGTTCGGTGGGTTCGGCTGCTTTGACGGCTTGAGTGGTTGGGATGAGGGCCAGCAAGGCGAAGAGGAGCGCCGATCGGATCGGTGGGGGAGAGATGTTGGATTTCATGGGTTTTTGAGATGGGGTTTCATCCTTTGATTGAGATGAGTTCCGGGAGGTCGGTGGAGGCTTCGATGGCTTTGATGGTGTCGCGGACCTGTCCGGCTTTCATGATCATGAGATGTTTAGGGAAGTCCTTTTCCTCGCTTTCGAAGTAGGTGGCGAGTTTGGTGAGTTCGGGGATGACGGCTTTGGCGTGGGCTCCGTAGGTGAGGAGGATTTTCATCAGCTCCGGGGTCCGTTCCTGGCTGGCCCATGGGTTTTGGTGGCGGGTGTAGTTGACGCAGGCGGCGATACCTTCGCGGATGCGGTGTTTGGCGAGAAGGCGGAGGCCTTCGACGCGGATGGAATCGGCAAACATCTCGCCGCTGGGGGCGGGTTCGACGACTGCCTGATAGATGGAAGGGAGAAGCGGTTTGACATCGTCGAAAGAGAGATTTCGATAGACGGAGCCGATGCTGCCGCGGGCGCGGCCGTCCTGATTGCGGAGGCCGGCGCGGACGGCTTCATTGAGTGAATCGCGGTCCACGCCTTCGAGGGATCGGCCTAACAGTCCTTCGCCGGAATCGAAGAGGGCGAAGCAGAGGTAGCGTTGTTGCATGCCGCGGGGGTCCTTTGCCGGGTCGGTTTGTGCGAGGAGTTTGAGGAGGGTGGGCACGGCCGGCATGGCGGGTGTGCCCATGGCGGCGAGGGCGTCTGCGGCCTTGATGCGGAGCCAGAGGTCGGGGTGGTTGAGGGATTTTGTGAGGGTTTCGAAGGCGGGTGCGGCTCTGTTTCGGAGTGCGGCGAGGGCTTGGCAGGCGCCGTATTTGGCATCGAGTTCGCCGGTTTCGAGGAGCTGGATCAGTGCTGGGACGGGGAATTCCTTGCGGCGTGAGATGGCCATGGCGGCGCGTTCGCGGACGACGGGGGACCAACTGGCGAGGGCGGCGAGGAGTTGGTCGGGGTTGAGCCGGTCGTAGGCGGAGTTGCGGTCCTTGTTGGACCAGCCGCGGCCATCGAGGATGATGGACTCGGCGGATTTGGCGTTGAGTTGTGGTGTGATGGGGGCATTTTTGCCTGTGAGCTGGATTTTCCGGAGCGGAACGGCGCATGCTAACAGATAGACGCCGGTGCAGTCCCAACCGGAGTAGCTGTCGGGTTTGGGTTCGGGTGGTCCCTGGTGGACGAAGTTTCCGTCCGACTGGCGTGCGAGGTCGAGATACCGCGAGCCGAATTCGCGCATCCATGCGCCGGTGGCTTGGGGGCCGGATTGGGCGATGGCTGGGAGGGACCAGAGGATGTTGAAGAAGTTTCCGGTGTGGCCGCAATCGCGTTCCGGGCCGTGTGAGGCGAGGCTCATGCGGGTGAAGAACTCCGCGCCGTTCTTTTCACCGAGGAGGTTGAAGAGGACGGCAGCCATGCCGCATTTTCCGTTGTCCTCGTGGGTTTCGATCCACGGGTGGTGGTCGCCGTAGGGGATGGCACCTTTGCCGATGTAGAAGCGCATGAGGCGGGCGCTGAGTTCGATGGCTTGATCAATGGCGGGTTCCTTGATTCCGGCGTTGCGAGCGAGGATGAGTCCGATGGTGAGGGGGAGGCCCGGGGAGTTCATCATTCCGTATCCACGGAGGCGGCCATCTGGGAGGGCGAAGCCGTGGCCCCATGAGCCGACGGCGCTTTGTCCATTGGCGACTTCGAGGGCGAGACGTTTCAGGCCGGGGATGACGGAGGTGTCTCCGGTGGAGATGACATATTCCGAGAGCATGATCATGACATATCCGTAATGCCATGACTGGAAGCTATCGGTTGAGAATGAAGCGGCCCATTCGGCTTCCTTTTTGATGAGGGGCAGGTGGGCGGGATCGCCATAGGCGAGGAGGGCGAGGGTGTTGATGGAGCGGGTGATGGGGTTTTGTTTTGAGGGGTAACCCGGATCGGCGATGCGTTTGGCGAGGGCAGTGATTCCGAGTTCGAGGATGCGTTTTGATTTCGGGCAATCGAAGGGAGCGGTGGCGCTGTAGTTGCCGAGGACCGGGAGTTTGATGGTCACTTCCGAAGCGGTGCCATTTTTCCAGCAGGTGAGCGTGAGATTGCCGGCGCCGGCTTCCGACTCAGCGGCTGTTAGAGCGTTTCCGAGTTCGGTGCGAGGATCGGTGGTGAAGGGTTTTCCGGCGACGCCGAGGATGACATCGCCGACGGCGAGGATGCCATCGGCAGGGGAGCCCGGTTGGACTTTGGTGATGGCGATCTGGCGGGCGTCCGAGGTGACGAGTTTGTCGGAGAACATCCAACCGCGGGCACCGGTGGCGCCGAGGTTCCAATCGTGGGTCGCGTCGGCTGGGATGGTGTCGCCTTTGGTGAAGTCCGGCATGGCGATCGCGGGACCGCCGCCGGCGGCGATGGCCGGTTGGTGGAAGGATGCGCAGATTGCGAAGGTGAGAAGCAGGATGTGTTTCATGTTCATTGTCCGGTGGACGGTTGGAGTTCGATCATGGCTTCGGCGAGACCTTTGCCGATGCCGCCGAGGATTTTGGCCGAGCCGAGGTAGTGGAATGCGAAGTTGGAGATGCCTTTTTCGAGGATGGTCCGCTCGCGCTCTGTTAGGTTCTCGAGGCGGAGCTTTTCGAAGGTGGCTTTTTCCTCCTTGGGATTGAGATTTTCCGAGGTGGCGAGTTTCCTGGCCTCCTGTTTGAGGAGGTTTTCCTTGGCTTGGGCGGCGGTGAGTTCCTTGTCCCAGTATCTTTCTGTTAGAACGGCGGTGACGTTTCCTTTGAACTCCAGGAGGTTCGCCGGGGCGGCCATGGCCTTGCGGAAATTCTCATGGGTTGACTTGTATCGTTGTTCGTCCGGTCCGTATTCGGAGGTGGGTCCACCGACGCCGAGGACGCCGATGACGAAGGGGAGATCGGGTTTGCCGAGGTCCTTGCGGACGTCGCGGATGAAGTGTGCCATGACTTTCGAGTATTCGTCGTAGCCGCCGGGTTGGTTGCGATTGGGATAGGTGCCGCTGTCGACCATGTCGTTCCATCCCTGGAACCATGCGAAGCCGGAGAGTTCGTATCCTTGTGCGGGATCGTAATCGGGGACGACGCGTTTGATGTCGGCGAGGACTGTTTTGACGTGAGCGAGCATCATGCGGTAGTAGACGCCGGTTTGTTTGGCTTTATCGGACTTGATGGCGGCGAGGTCCTTGCCCTGTTTTTGGAAATGGGCGAGTTGGGATTCACTGAATGGGTAGGGTCCTGCGGAGGGTGGTCTGAAGTCGGTGTTGAGGCTTTTGCCGCCCCATGCGGTCTTGATGATGAGGATGGGTGCGTCGGTGGATTTTTCCATGGTGAGGCCGAAGGTGAATTCGGGGCCGATTTTCGGACCGTTCTGGCTGGCACCAAAGCCGGTGGTGAGTTTGCCGGTTTGTTCCTTGGTTTCGTGATCGAGGCAGCCGATGGATGAGATCCAGACACGTTGGCTGGTTTTGTGCGAGCCATCGGGGTTGGTCATTTCCTTGAACAGCGGGATGGTGGCCGGGTCCATGGCGACGTGTTCGATGGTGCGGACATGGGCGTGGCCCTGCATGTTTGACTGGCCAGCGAGGATGTAAACCTGAAGAGGGGCCGCGAGGCCTGATAGATGGGTGGCGAGCAGTGCGAGTGCTGAGAGGGCTGGGACAAGGCGCTGCGGGGTCATTGGAAGGGCGTTGAAATGAGGATCGCTTGAATACACGATGCAACAAGGGCGATGACTCTTGCATTTGCGGAGAGTTGTCGAGCTTTTGCGACACTTGGGGGAGGGGGCGTGGGATGGCGGGTGGAGTTGGTTGACTTGGTGGGTAGGTTGGCCAAGGTGGGGGTGTTGGCCGGTTTCACTGGAGGGTGGTGCGGGTCACGGATCATCAATCAACCCATCATCATGAAAGATCTCTTGAGACATTTTCTTTTTGTTTGTCTGACCGGGCTTGGGGTTTTGGAGGCGGATGTGAGGCCGAATGTGATTGTCATATTCACCGACGACCTCGGGTATGGTGATCTGGGGTGTTATGGTTCGCCAGTGATCCGGACTCCGCATTTGGACCGGATGGCTGATGAGGGTGTCCGGTTTACGGATTTCTATTCTGCGGCGGAAGTTTGCACGCCGAGCCGGGCGGCTTTGCTGACGGGGCGGTATCCGATCCGGAGCGGGATGTGTGGAACGGAGCGGCGGGTGTTGTTTCCGAACTCGAAGGGTGGATTGCCGCCGGAGGAGGTGACGGTTGCGGAGGCTTTGTTAGAGGCTGGGTATGCGACGATGCAGATCGGGAAATGGCATTTGGGGATTCATGAAGGATCGCGTCCGCTGGAACAGGGATTCGAGCGGCGTTTTGGAGTTCCCTATTCGAATGACATGGATGCGGTGCCGAATTTGCCGAAGGGTGCGGTGGGCTCGCCGAATCCGCCGGAGAAGGGATGGAATTTTCCGTTGCTGCGGGACGATGAGATCATCGAGCAGCCGGTGGACCAGACGACCTTGACGAAGCGGTATACGGAGGAGGCGGTGAAGTTCATCCGTGAGAAGAAGGATGGGCCGTTTTTCCTGTATTTGGCGCATACGTTTCCGCATGTGCCGATGTTTGCATCGCCGGATTTCAAGGGGAAGAGCCGGGCGGGGATTTATGGTGATGCGGTGGAGGAGATTGATTGGAGTGTGGGTGAGGTTCTTGAGGCCTTGCGGAAGGAAGGGATTGCGGAGAAGACACTTGTCATCTTCACCAGTGACAACGGGCCGTGGATGGTGATGAATGATCAGGGGGGATGCGCCGGCCCCTTGAGGGATGGCAAGGGCAGCACGTGGGAAGGTGGGATGAGGGTGCCGTGCCTGATGTGGATGCCGGGGAAGATCAAGCCTGCAGTCAGTCATGCGACGGTGAATGCGATGGATGTGATGCCGACTGCGCTTGCGATGGCGGGTGTTCCGCTGCCGAAAGATGTGGTGATTGATGGGGTGGATTTGTCGTCACTGTTGTTTGAGGGAAAGCCGTTAGAGGATCGGCCGTTTTTCTATTATCGAGGGGACCGGCTATACGCGTGCCGGATGGGCGAGTGGAAGGCGCATTTCCACACGAAAGGAGGCTTTGGGCCGGCATTGAAGGAGGAGAGTCATGATCCGCCGTTGTTGTTTCATTTGGGGCGTGATGTTTCCGAGGAGCGGAATGTGGCGTCCAAGCATCCGGAGGTGATTGAGCGGATGCGTGAGGCGGTGAAGAGTCATCAGAAGGATCTGGTTCCGGGGAAACCGCAATTGTAGGATGGTGAAGAATCGGGCGATGGTTTCCGTGATGCGATGTTTTGCTGCGTTGGTGTTGCTGATTCCGTTTGGATCATCGACATGCGATGCGGCGGAAGTCGGGTTGCGGAAGATGAACATTGTATTCGCGTTTGCGGATGACTTCGGACGGTATGCGAGTGCCTATGCGCGGCATGATGGGGCGGGCGGGGTGAATGAGTTGATCCGGACGCCGAACATCGATCTTGTTGCGGGGCGCGGGGTGTTGTTTTTGAACGCGCATGTGAGTTCGCCCTCGTGCACGCCGTGCCGGAGTGCCTTGTTGAGTGGTCGGCATTTTTGGCAGACGGGGCGAGGGGCGATTCTATCAGGTGCGGTTTGGGATTCGGGGATTCCGAGTTTTCCGCTGTTGTTGCGGGATGGAGGATATCATATCGGGAAGTCGCATAAGGTTTGGTCGCCGGGACAGCCGGCGGATGCGCCGTTTGGAGGGCAGAGATATGCGTATGAGCGAGCGGGGCGTGAGGTGAATCAGTTTTCGCAGGTGGTGACGCGGGAAGTGGCTGCCGGTGCTGATTTGCAATCTGCGAAGGATCGGATCTACGGGCAGGTGAGGGAGAATTTCAGGGATTTTCTGGATGCGCGGGAGGAAGGTTTGCCATTTTGTTATTGGTTCGGGCCGACGAACACGCATCGGGAGTGGACGAGGGGATCCGGGAAGGCGCTTTGGAAGATTGATCCTGACTCGCTGAAGGGGCGGATGCCGAAGTTTTTGCCGGATGTTGCGGAGATCCGGGAGGATTTCGCCGACTATTTGGGTGAGTGTCTGGCGTTTGATGCTTATGTTGGTGTTTTGATTGAAGAATTGAAGGTGCGCGGGGAGTGGGAGAACACCTTGTTTGTGATTAGCGGGGATCATGGGGCTCCGGGGTTCACGCATGGAAAGTGCAATCTTTATGATTTCGGGACGGCGGTGACATTGGCCATGTGCGGGCCGGGGATTGCAGGTGGGCGGGTGGTGAATGATTTTGTTTCGCTGCCGGATCTTGCGCCGACGTTTCTGGATGCGGGAGGGGTTGCGGTTCCGGATGGGATGAGTGCGAGATCGCTGATGCCGTTGTTGCGTTCCGGGAAAGCGGGGCAGGTGGAGGTGGAGCGGGATTTCGTGATCACGGGGCGCGAGAGGCATGTGGATTCGGCGCGTGGGGGGAGTTTGCCCTATCCACAGCGGGCGATCCGGACGGGGAGTCATCTTTACATCATCAATTTCGAGCCGGAGCGGTATCCGATGGGTGATCTTCAACCGCCGGGGAAGCAGGGGGGAGAGCCGACGCTGGAGCAGTTGCTGCATGATACGCGGTCGGTGTTTCCGGATCTGGATGCGGGGCCGACCAAGGCTTGGCTTTTCCGGCAGCGGGGGAATCCGGAGTGGAAGGTTGAGGTTGAGATGGCCTTCGGGAAGCGGCCGGGGGAGGAGCTGTATGAGATTTCGAGCGATCCCTATCAGATTCGGAATCTGGCGGGAGATCCGGCGCATGAGGAGGTCCGGAAGAAGCTGCGGGAGCGGTTGTTAGGAGTTCTGGAGAAGACGGGGGATCCGCGGGTGTGTGGTGATCGTTTGACGTTCGAGCGGCCGCCATTCGCGCCGGGCGGGAAGGATGGGAGTGAAAGGTAGGGGGATTTCCGGGCGTTTCAGGGGCTTCCATTTTCCGCCATGATCCGCCCTTGTTTCCTGTTCCGTTTGTTGGTTTGTGTTTCCCTGATTTCGCCGGTTGCGGCGATTGAGTTGCATGTTTCGCCAGATGGAAGTGATGGGAATGCGGGGACGGCGCAGGCACCGTTGAAGACGCTGGCGGCGGCGCGTGATGCGGCGAAGCGGGTGGTGGGGAAGGAGCCGGTGACGGTGCGGGTGGCGGATGGGGTTTATTATTTGCCGGAGACGCTGGTGTTTGAGGCTGCAGATTCAGGGGCCGAGGGGTTTCCGGTTGTCTATCAGGCGCTGAATGAGGGGAAGGCGGTGTTGAGTGGCGGGTTGAAGCTTGATTTGAAATGGCAGGACAAGGGGAATGGGATGTTTCAGGCGAGCACACCGCCCGGGCTTGTGATCGACCAGTTGTTCATTGATGGGAAGCGGCAGCGGATGGCGAGGTATCCGAATCATGATCCCAACAGGCCGACGGCGGCGTGGCAGGGGTATGCGGCGGATGCTTTTTCGAAGGAGCGGGCGGCGCGGTGGGCGGATCCGGCGGGCGGGTATATCCATGCGATGCATGCGGCGCGGTGGGGTGGATATCATTACCGGATCACGGGGAAGAAGCCGGATGAGAATGTGACTTACGAGGGTGGTTGGCAAAACAACCGGCAGATGGGGATGCATGCGGAGTTCCGGATGGTGGAGAACCTGTTCGAGGAGCTGGATGTGGCCGGGGAGTGGTATCATGATGGGAAGACGAACACGCTGCATCACATGCCCGATGCAGGGGTTGAGCTTGGGGATGCGGTGGTGGAGGTGGTCCGGTTGCGGCATTTGGTGGAGTTCAAGGGGCGTTTGGGTGAGCCTGTCCGGCATGTGGCGTTGAAGGGATTTGTTTTCCGTCATGCGGCGCGGACTTTCATGGATACGAAGGAGCCGTTGTTGCGATCGGACTGGGCGATCTATCGAGGCGGGGCGGTGACGCTTACGGGTACGGAGAATGTGCGGATTCTTGATTGTGAGTTCGATCAGGTGGGTGGCAATGCGGTTTTTGTGAACCTGTATAACCGGAAGGTGCTGATCAAGGGATGTCATATCCATGATGCCGGGGCGAGCGGGGTTTGTTTTGTGGGGGATCCGGCGGCGGTGCGGGATCCGTTGTTCGAGTATGCGCAGACCAATGATCTAACCAAGATTGACCGGACACCTGGGCCGAAGACGGAGAATTATCCGGCGGATTCTGCGGTGGAGGATTGTCTGATTCATGGGATCGGGCGGGTGGAGCGTCAGCCTGCGGGGGTGCAGATTTCGATGGCCTATCAGATTTCGGTGAGGGATACCTCGATTTATGATTGTGCGCGGGCGGGGATCAATGTGAGCGAGGGGACCTGGGGTGGGCATTTGATCGAGCGGTGTGATGTTTTCGATACGGTTCTGGAGACGCATGACCACGGGTCTTTCAACTCGTGGGGGCGGGACCGGTTCTGGACGAGCAATCATCGCGGGATTTCGCAGCCGGAAGTGATGAAGGATCCGAAGTTGCCTTATCTTGATGCGATCAAGCCGACGATCATCCGGGATTCGCGGTGGCGGTGTGATCACGGGTGGGACATTGATCTGGATGATGGGTCATCGAATTATCTGATTTACAACAATCTGATGCTTGCGGGTGGATTGAAGTTCCGTGAGGGGTATGGGCGGAAGGCGACGAACAACATTCATATCAACAATGGGTTTCATCCGCATGTGTGGTTTGATGAGAGTGCGAGCGAGTTCAGCCAGAACATTGTGATGACGGCGCATGCTCCGATCGGGCAGCCGGAGGGGTGGGGGAAGCTGGTGGATCGGAATTTGTTTTATGCGGAGGCGGACCGGGTGAAGAACCTTGGATCGGGTGGGGACAAGGGTTCGATTGCGGGGGATCCGGGGTTTGTTGATGCGGCGGCGGGGGATTTCCGGGTTCGTGAGGATTCGCCTGCGTTGAAGATCGGGTTCCGGAATTTTGCGATGGATCAGTTCGGGGTGAAGAAGCCCTCGTTGCGGGCGAAGGCGCGGACGCCGGAGATTCCGGCGTTGAAGGAGCCGGCAAGTGTTGGGGTGAGGGAGATTCCGATGTTTTGGCTTGGTGCGCCGGTGCATGGGCTGACGGGCGAGGAGTTTTCCGCGTTCGGGGTGAGCAAGGAGGATGGGGGTGTGCAGATGGTGGATGTTCCGGCCGGGTCCGCGGCGGAGAGGGCGGGGTTGAAGAAGAATGATCTGGTGCAAAGGCTCAACGGGCGGAAGATTTCCAGTGCGGGGGAGTTGTTTGCGGCGTTGATCGGGGTGGGGGACGAGGTGATGAAGGTGCGGGTGGTGCGCAACCAGCAGCCGGTGGAGATGACGCTTCCGGCGAGTCCGTTTTGGTCAGCCAAGTCGGCGGATGATGTTTCCGGGTTGGGTGGGGTTGTGCCGGGGGCTGGTTCCGGGCGGGTGGTGGCGAATCAGGCGGTGAACAATGATCCGCTGGGGATTCTGAGTGATGGTGTGTTGGCTGAGGGATATGGCCCGGTTTTTTCTAACGGGGTTGGGAACGGGATGTATCAACTCGATCTCGGGAAGGTGAAGGTGGTGTCATCTATCAGCTCGTGGTCGTTCAATCAGGGAGGAAATCGGGGGCGGCAACTGATGACGGTTTATGGGAGTGCATCGGCGACGGATCCCGGGTGGCATGTGAGGGATCGATCCAGGTTTGTGCCGTTGGGGAGCATTGATACGGGATCGCTTGCGGCGGGACGGTTTACGGGGGCTTCCTTGCGTGCGCCGGATGGGGGGGCGCTGGGGGATTTCCGGTGGATTGTGTGGGTGGCGGCTCCGATCAGCGAGGCGGGTGAGAATACGGCGTGGCAGGAGTTTTCCGTGGGGAGTGGAGATTAGGGATTGTGTTGAAGAATGGGGAACCGCCAAAGCGCGAAGGGCGCGAAGGTTTGAGAGAGGAGATTGGGTGTTTTTTAGTGGAGAGATTGATATGCGTTAGCGGTTTTTGGCGTGAATTTTGATGGCTTCCCTGACGGCGTTGAATCGCTCCGGCCAGATGAAGGTGGGGGCGGTGGAGGGGTCGTATCCGGCGAGGTGGCCGTGGAGGCGGGTTGCGGGTTTGGTGTATTGGAATTCGGTGTTTCCGAAGACTTCGCGGCATAGGGCGGCGAGGTCCGGATCGTAGGCGATGAGTTCCTTGCGGGTGTTGACGTGGTTGTGGTCGTGATCGTTCTCGCGGTTGTCATCGAACCATGACTGGACGCCTTCGGCGAAGTATTCGTGGTGGTTGACGCTGGCGTATTTGCCTTTCCAGAGGCCTTTTTTCATTGCGGATTCGTAGGTTTGTTTGAGGCGTGGATCGAAGGTGGGATCGACGTTGTTGAGTCCGCGGAGGTGGATGTTGTGTGCGAACTCGTGGATGAGGATGCATTCGGACTCGTAGGGGTCGCCGGGGTAGCCGAGGACGTTTTCTTCGGCACAGGTGCAGATGGGATCGGTGGCGCTGCCGCCGGTGCCGCGAGCGCGAGCGTCCCAGTATTCCTTGCCGGTGAAGTTTTCGAAGCCGGGCATGGGTTGGAGGGTCATGCGGGTGAATTCGGGGAGATCGGTGGTGAATTCGTTGTGGGCCATGATGCTGAGGCGTGCTCCGCTGAGGGTCATGGCATCTAGGACGTCCGGGCGGTTTGCGAGCATGAGGTCGCCGATGAAGGCGGCTTCCTTGAGGGCGTAGGGGTTGACGTTTTGTGAGGCGACGATGGGGAAGCCGCGGAGGCGGTGGATTTGGGTGTAGAAGGATGGGATGTTTTCCTTGGAGTCCGGATTGAAGTAGGCGGCTTGGTGGAGGAGTTGGGAGGTGGCCTGGATTTCGCGTTTGTCGGTGGTTCCGACGACGAGGAATTGGTGGCCGGGGTGGGTGGAGATGATGGTGTTTTCTCCGGGTTTCAGGTTTCCGTTAGGGATGCGTTCGGTTGGGGATTTGAGCCAGAAGATTTCGGCGGGTTGGTTGCTGTCGTTGAAGATCTGGAGTTTGGGTTGTGGCTTCGGGGTGGTGGTGGAGATGAGCCATTTGAGCATGCCGGATTGCCATGCGTCCCACATGGGGCCCTTGTAGCCGTTGAGTCCGTGATCGCCGGAGGGGAGTTCGAGGTAGGTGTTAGGGATGTTGTTCTGGTTGAGGGCGGCGTTGAATTTGCGGCTGTGATCGCAGGGGACGACGCGGTCGTCGATGGCGTGGGCGAGGTAGGCGGGTGGGGTGTTAGATGTGATGTTGAGATGGGCGGAGTAGCGTTGGATGAGTTCCGGGGAGGGGTTTTCTCCGAGGAGGTTTTTGCGGGAGCCGCCGTGGGTGCCATCGCCCATGGTGATGACGGGGTAGATGAGGACGGCGAAGTCTGGGCGGGAGCTGTGGCGTTGGATGGGATCGGGCGAGGTGGGGTTTGGGGGATCGAAGCGGGTGGCGGCGGTTGCGGCGAGGTGTCCGCCGGCGGAGAAGCCGATGATGCCGATGCGGGTGGGATCGCAGGACCAGTCTGCGGCGTTTTTCCGGGCGAGGCGGATGGCGCGTTGGGCATCGAGGAGCGGGACCTGGTGGCGGCCGGCGGGGAGTCGGTATTCGAGGACGAGGCCGGTGATGTGGTGTTGGTTGAGCCATTTGGCGATGTGGTGGCCTTCGGGGCCGGAGACGAGGCCTCCGTATCCGCCGCCGGGGCAGATGATGATGGCGGTGCCGTTGGGTGTGGCGGGGCGGTGGAGGGTGAGGGTGGGTTTGGCGGGTTCGGTGGTGCCGTCGCCGAGGGGGGCCTGCTCGGGCCAGAGGGGGAAGGTTTGGGGATCGGCGGCGATGAGGGGGTTTAGGGAGAGGACTGCGAGAAGGGGAAGGAGGCGGGTGAGGAGTGCCGGGTGGGTCATGGGGAGGTTACCGTGGGGTGGGGGTGTTCCTTGCAATTGGGAGAGGTTGGGAGAGCAGAGTGAGAAGAGGAAGAGCGTGGGATGATGAAGT
>SYAP01000211.1 GCA_005787565.1 Verrucomicrobiaceae bacterium
GGTGCATGTGGCGAAGGAGATGGAGCGGTTGGGTTTCAAGCAGCCGTTGTTGATCGGCGGGGCGACGACTTCGGCGGCGCATACGGCGATCAAGATCGCGGAGCATTATTCGGGTGCGGTGGTGCATGTTTTGGATGCGTCGCGATCGGTGCCGGTGACCACTTCTTTGTTATCGGAAGATCAGCGAGATGCGTTTGTGATGGAGAATCGTGCGAAGCAGCAGAAGCTGCGTGAGAATTTCATTGGTGGGCCGAAGAAGGAGACGCTGAGCTTGGCGGAAGCGCGTGCGGCTGGGCCGAAGTTTGATTGGGCGGGTTATGTGCCGCCGGTTCCGGGGTTTTTGGGGACGAAGGTGATTGGTGGGGAAGTATCCATTTCGTTGCGTGAGCTCGCGGGATATATCGACTGGACGCCGTTTTTTCATGCTTGGGAGCTGCGTGGGGTTTGGGATCGGGAGAAGGGGGTTTTGAAGACGAAGAATGAGGAGGGAGCCGCGGAGGCGTTGAAGTTGCATGGTGAGGCGTTGGAGTGGATCGAGAGGATCATTGCGGAGAACCGGTTTGAGGCGCGGGGTGTTTATGGGTTTTTCCCGGCGAATGCGGATGGGGATGATATCATTGTGTGGAATGATGAGGAGCGGAGTTCCGAGCGGTGCCGGTTTCATTCGTTGCGTCAGCAGATCAAGAAGGATTCGGGCAAGCCGAACGTGGCGCTGGCGGATTGGGTGGCGGAGAAGGGAGCGGATTACATCGGTGGATTCGTGGTGGGGATTCATGGAGCGGACGAGTTCGCGGCGGAGTTGGAGAAGGCGCATGATCCGTATGGATCGATCATGGTGAAGGCGATTGCGGACCGGTTCGCGGAGGCGTTCGCGGAGTTGTTGCATCATCGTGCGCGGATGGATTGGGGATATGAGGCTGAGGGTGAGTTGACGACGGATCAGCTGATTCATGAAAACTACCGTGGGATCCGGCCGGCGCCGGGGTATCCGGCGCAGCCGGATCACACGGAGAAGCCGGTCCTGTTTGATTTGTTAGGTGCGTCCGCGGTGACGGATGTGCATTTGACGGAGAGTTGTGCGATGCATCCCGGTGCTGCGGTTTGCGGGGTGTATTTCTCGCATCCGGAGAGTCATTATTTTGCGATCTCGGATTTGCAGAAGGATCAGGTGGAGGATTACGCGCGGCGGAAGGGGATGACGCTGGCGGAGGCGGAAAAGTGGCTTGGGCCGTGGCTGGGATACGTTTCGTAGGAGGTGGGGTCCGGGATTTTCCCTCGACGGTGGGATGATCCGGCCTCAGCTTGCCCGCGAAATGATGAAACTACTCAAAACCACATGCGCCGCGATGGTGGCGCTTCATTGCACGGGTTTTGCCATCGCCGGGGGCGAGGGCTGGACTACGGATTATGCCGCGGCGAAGAAGGATGCTGCGGATTCGAAGAAGGATCTTCTGATTGATTTCACCGGTTCCGACTGGTGTGGCTGGTGCATCAAGTTGAACGAGGAGGTGTTCCAGCACGATCCGTTCAAGACGGGAGTGAAGGACAAGTTTGTGTTGGTGGAATTGGATTACCCGCGTGACAAGTCGAACCAGTCCGACGAGGTGCAGAAGCAGAACGAAGAGCTGAGTGGCAAGTATGCGGTTGAGGGATTTCCGACGATTTTGTTGTGTGATGCGGATGGCAAGCCGTATGCGAAGACGGGCTATCAAGAGGGCGGGTCTGAGAAGTATGTCGCGCATCTGGATGAGTTGCGCGCGGTGAAGGCCAAGCGTGACGAGGCGTTTGCGGCTGCCGAGAAGTCCAAGGGACCTGAGAAGGCCAAGGCGCTGATCGATGCGCTCAAGGCGATGGATCTTGGTGACGTGACGGTTGCGAATTTCTATGGCGATGTGGTCGCCGCGATCAAGGAGGCTGATCCGGAGGACAGCACCGGATACGTCAAGGAGATGGCGATGAAGGAGAAGTTCGCGAAGTTCCAGGAGGAGCTGAATGGCTTTGGTGAGAAGCAGGACCATGCGGGTGCGCTTGGACTGGTGGAGGCGTCGCTCAAGGAGGGTGGCTTCACGCAGGATGACACGCAGCGGATCGCTTTGACCAAGGCGATGATTTTCGCGCAGACCGGAAAATTCGATGAGGCGATCGCTGCGGTGGATGCCGCGAAGGAGATTGCTCCTGAGAGTGAGCTTGCAGGTCGTCTTGACGGGCTGAAGGCGCAGATCAACCAGATGAAGGGTGAGGCCGGTGGCGCACCTGCGGAAGGTGGAGCTGAGGAAGAGTGATCTCCCGAGGGGATTACCCGAACGAATCATTGAGCGCCGTTCCGTTTTTGCGGGGCGGCGCTTTTTCTTGGTGACGGGGTGGGATCCGGGTCATGTTGGGGCATGCGCCTGTTGTTGGGATTTTTGGCGGTATCGGCGGTTTCGCTCGGGATCTGGATGATCTGGGGCGGGGCGTGGGAGGATCGTTTTTCGTTAGAGGGGAGTGTGGCGATGCTGGAGGGGGCCGGGGGGTGGGCGTGGGCGGCGGGGATCGGGCTGTTGATGGCGGATCTGGTGTTTCCGGTGCCCGGGACGGTGGTGATGTCCGCGTTGGGGTATCTTTACGGGACGGTTTTGGGCGGGTTGGCGGCGTCGTTCGGGGCGTTTGCCGCGGGGGTTTTGGGTTATGGGGTGGGTCGGTTGTTTGGCGAGCGGACGGCGCGGAGGTGGCTGGGAGATTTGGATTTTGAGAAGGGGCGGATGCTTTTTTCGCAGGGGGGTGGTTGGATGATCGCGTTGTCGCGGTCGTTGCCGATCCTGCCGGAGGTGTTGGCGTGTACGGCGGGATTGGTGCGGATGCCGTTCGGGCGGTTTGTGCCTGCGTTGGCGTGTGGGTCGTTGCCGATGGGTTTTCTGTTTGCGGGGATCGGGGCGGCGGGGCATGACGCGCCGGGGTGGGCGTTGGTGTTCAATCTGGTGGTGCCGGCGGTGTTGTGGGTGACGGCGAAGCGGTTGATGGGGGGTGGTGGGAAGGGGTGATGGTGGGGGAAGGGAGGGGTTCAGTCTTTTCTTGAATTGCGGGGAGATGGCTTCTAGGCTCTTCGCGTTCTGTCCCTGTTGACGGTCGCCATTCATGACACTTCTCATCACTTATATTCTCCTCGCGCTCGGGATTTCATTCATTTGCTCGTTGCTGGAGGCCACCTTGCTGACATTGACCCCGGCATCGATTGCGAATGCGAAGCAGAACGGAGCGAAGTGGGCGCGGCGGATGGAGGAATACAAGGCTGACATTGACCGGCCGCTTTCGGCGATTTTGACATTGAATACGATCGCCCACACGATGGGTGCCGCGGGTGCGGGTGCGGAGTATGCGAGGCTTTACGGGAATACGGGTGAGGCGATTTTCGCGGCTTTTCTGACGTTGGCGATCCTGGTTTTCACGGAGATTGTGCCGAAGACGTTCGGGGCGCGGTTTGCGTTGCAGTTGGCGGGGTTGGCAGCGCCGCTGTTGCATGTGATGATTGTGGGCTTGAAGCCTTTGGTTTGGGGATCGAAGCAGATCACGCGTTTGATTGCGCCGAAGGGTGCGAACGATTCGTCGTTGCATCGTGAGGAGTTGTTAGCGATGGCGCGGATGGGTGAGGAGTCCGGTTCGCTTGGGGCGCGGGAGAGCCAGTTTGTGCAGAATCTGATCCAGCTTCATGTGATGAAGACTTGGGATATCATGACGCCGAGGCCTGTGATATTCGCGTTGCCGGAGTCGACGCTGTTGATTGATTTCGTGCAGATGATCGAGGACAAGCCGTTCACGCGGATTCCGGTTTACCGGAGCACGCGGGATGAGGTGACGGGGTTTGTGATTCGTGGTGAGGCGCTGTTGGCGCATTTGAAGGATGCGGATGATACGGGGACGCTGGCGATGGTTGCGAGGCCGATCGCGGTGACTCCCGAGGACACGCCGGTGGATGAATTGTTCCAGCGGTTTGTGGCCGAGCGTCATCAACTGATGTTGGTTACGGATGAGTTCGGGACGACGGTGGGGTTGGTGACGATGGAGGATGTGATCGAGACGATTTTCGGATTTGAGATCATGGATGAGCAGGACAAGGTGCCGGACATGCAGTCGTATGCGAGGAACCTGTGGCAGGAGCGGGCGAGGAAGATGGGATTGCAGTTGCCCGAGCCAGCGGCGGTGCCAGCGGAGTAGGGTTTTTTCGAGGGGGTGGGGAGGTGATCAACCGCGGTCGGTTTCCATGATGCCGACGCGGCCGACGGAGATGGCGTCGTTGGGGCGGAGCGGGAAGTTTTTGTGTTCGGGTTTGCGGAAATCGAGGGGGATGGCTTTGCCGTTGCGGTGGATGGTGATGTTGCGGCCGCCGAAGGCATTTCGGTCGCCGGCGAGTTGGAGGGCCTGGATGAGGGTGATGCCATCGCGGAAGGGGACTTGTCCGGCGCGGTTGACTTGGCCACCGACGCTGACAATGTCGGGTCCGGGTTTTTGTTCATCGCCGGAGAGGATTTCGACTTCGATGGCTGGGGTGTTGTAGATGCCGGCGTTGCGGTAGGCGGATTCGGCGGCGGAGGCGATTTGTTCGGCGTTGAGGCCGGTGATGGGGAGGCGTTGGTCGAGGAAGGGGAGGCGGAGGGTGCCTTTTTGGGTGACGCGGTAGGGGCCGTTGATTTTGGCTTGTTCGTCGGCGGGGACGCCGCGGAGGGTGATTTGGAGAGAGTCGCCGGGTTCGACTCCGGCGCGGGCGGTGGTGAGCCATGTGGAGCCGATGGCGGTGGCGAGGACGAGTATGGAGAGGAGTGCCTTCATGGTGGTTGGAGGATGTGGAATAATTTACTTTGTGTCAAAAAGTAAATGGGGGTGGGAGGGTTGAAACTTCGGGGTTGGTGTCTTGCGGTGGAGGGGTTGGGTGGTGCAGGGTGGGTGGGTGGAAAGGAAGCGAGAGAGCCGGATTGTGAGCCAGGTGCAGGGGCGCGGGTGGTCGCTGGCTGGGGTGTCGGTGGTGATGTTGGGTGTGGGGATGTGGCGGATTGACGGGGTGTTGGCGGCGTTGGGGGTGGCGGGTTTGATATTGTTAGGGATGGCGTGGTTGGGCGGGCGGTGGAATCTGGCGCATTTGGGGGCGGGGTGGGAGGTGCCGTGGAATGTGCCTGCGGGTGCGGTTTTTCCGATGCGGTTGGAGTTGCGGAACGGGCGGAGGTTGGTGGATGCGTTCGGGGTGAGGATGGAGGTGGAGTTGCCGGGAAAGACGCGGGTGGCGGGGCGTGCGGTGTGGGTTCCGGCGGGGTCGTCCGCGGATTTGGAGGTGCGGGTGTGTTTGCCGGAGCGGGGATGGGCGGAGCGGCATCCGTTGCGGTTGCGTTCGGGGTTTCCGTTAGGTTTTTTCGAGACGGGGAGGACGTTGGAGCTGGAGGGGGAGTTGGTGGTTTTTCCGAAGCCGGTGTTGCCTAGGGAGATGCGGGCGGCGGGAGTTTTGTTGGATGCATCGCCGGTGGATGGGGCGTCGTTGGGGGAGGCGGCGGGGGAGCCGAGGGGATTGCGGGCGTGGCGGCCGGGGGATGCGCCGGGGAAGCTGGACTGGCCGGCGTCTGTTAGATCAAGGGCGCGGGGGGCGGGGTTGTTGGTGAGGGAGTCCGATCCGCCGGGGTTTCATGCGAAGCGGTGTGTGGTGGTGTTTCATTCGTTCGGGATGGATGGGAGTTTGATTCGGCCGGACCGTTTTGAGCGGGCGTTGTCGATGGTTGCGGGGACGATGCGGCATTTGCATGCGTTGGGGATTCCTGCGGTGATGATGGCGGATTTCGACGGGTGGGTGGAGCATCCATCGGTGACGCGGACGCAGTTGGCGGCGTGTCAGGAGGTATTGGCGAGGGCGGTGCGGGTGGCTGGGACGGAGGCGCACGAGTTGAAGGGGGCGTTGATGAAGGTGGATGAGGATGACAGTTTGATCGTTTTTTCAGACATGCCGCCGCCGGCTTGGAAACCGTCGTTGCCGAAGCGGCGGTTGCCGGTGATCACGCCGGATGTTAGAAGGAAGCGGGTGCCGCGTGCCGGGATGAAAGGAGAGGGGAGATGATTCGATTTGTGTTGTTCCTGATCGGGACGGGTGGGGCTTACGCGTTGTTGCGGGGTTGGCCGGAGGTGTTGCCGCCGGTGGTGAGGGCGTGTGCGGCGGTGTTGTTGCTGGTGGCGGTGATCGGGTTGTGGGCGAGGAGGAAGCGTGAGGTTTTGGCGGCGGCGAAGGGGAGGCGAGCGGCGGGTTGGACGGATTATGTGGCGATCGTGATGGCGGTGTTGGCGATGGAGAGCGGATTTTTGTGGTTTTTGAGTGCCGCGCCGGACCGGTTGCACGATGTGGCGTTGGATTTGAATCTTTGGGTGCGGGAGGATGACGCTGACGGGTCTGAGAAGGGTGGTGGGGCGAGGCCGGGGAATTGGTTGTGGGACAATGAGATGAGGCGGCCGTTGCCGATGCGGACGAATTTCAAGCCGGGGAACCGGCCTGAGGTTTTTGTTCGGTTGAGGGATCCGGGCGATGCGGCGGAGTTGTTGAGCCGGCAGGTGTATGTGGGGGCGTTTGCGTTAGGGCGATATGAGAATGCGGCGTGGTTGGCGTTTCCGGGTGCGCCGGGCGGGAGGTTGCTTTCGAATGAGGCAGGGTTTGTTGATTTGGGTGAGCGGCCGGGGCGGGCGGTGGTGCATGAGGTTTTCCACAGTTATCATGAGGGAGGGCAGAACGCGCTGACGGCGTTGCAGGGTGTGGTGATGGTGCGGGTTCCTGAGTTGTTGAGGTTGGACAGCGGGTTGCATTTGTTGCCGCCGGCGCGGGGGGAGGGTGGTTATGAGTATCTAGCGGCGTCGAAGCCGATGCGGTTGGAGGATTTGCCGAAGGTGGTGGAGGCGGTGGATGTGAGCGAGGTTCCGGACACGTTGCTGGCATTGCCGGGGCAGCGGAGTTTCGCGGAGCGGGTGCAGGGTTTGGCGAATCTGGCTGCGGGATCGGGAACCTTGTCCCAGCGGTTGTTGAATTTGCAGAACCACTTGCGGACGACGTTGAAGTATTCGTTGGAGACGACGAATCCGAGGGATTTGGATCCGGTGGAGAATTTCCTTTTTCATGAGCAGCGCGGGCATTGCGAGCTGTTTGCGACGGCGGGGGCGTTGTTGGCGAGGTCTCTTGGGGTGCCGGCGCGGGTGGCGTACGGGTGGGCGGGGGGGACTTACTATGAATCCAGTAATTTGTTTGTTTTCCGGGCGCGGGAGGCGCATGCGTGGACGGAGGTTTGGCTGAACGGGTATGGTTGGGTGGTGATGGATCCGACGCCGCCGGTGGCGATCGGCGGGGAGACGGCGGAGGTTGCCGCGCCGGGGGAGCGGCCGCCGGGTGCGGAGGAGTTCGAGGAGCAGGCGGAGCAGGAGTATGCGGTGGGGTCGATGAACGGGCCGGGGAAGATCGGGCGGGTGCTGACCTTGGCATTCGGGGTGCCGGCGTTGTTGTTGTGGTTGTGGAGGGGGATTCAGGCGAGACGTCATCCGGGGGGGGAGCGTGCGGGTGGGGCGGCTTTGGGGAGGCAGCCGGATTATTTGAAGGCGTGGCGGCGGGCGTGTGCGGTGAGAGGTGTGCCGATTCCGTTGGGGATGCCGTTGAGGCGGCATTTGAGGGGGGTGGCGGA
>SYAP01000016.1 GCA_005787565.1 Verrucomicrobiaceae bacterium
GCGCCATCATCGCCGCCTTCATCGCCTGGGGCCTCCCCGTCGATCGCATCGAGGAACTCTACAAGGAAAACGCCCGCGCCATGTTCCAGAAATCCGCCTGGCGCCACCGCTTCACCAGCCACCGCTTCGTCGCAGAAGGCCTCTCCGCATTCCTCAAAAACTTCTTCGTCGAGGACGATGGCTCCCCCGCCACCCTCGGCTCCGCCAAACTCCGCTCACTCCTCCTCGTCGTCACCCGCAACGCCTCCACCGGCTCACCCTGGCCCATCTCTAACAACCCACACGCCAAATACAACCACCCGGACTCCCCCGGCAACAACCTCCAGATCCCCCTCTGGCAACTCGTCCGCGCCAGCACCGCCGCACCCACCTTCTTCCCGCCGGAAGTCCTCACCGTCAAAGGCGACCACGGCGAACCCCTCACCTTCGCCTTCGAGGACGGCGGCGTCACCCCCTTCAACAACCCCGCACACCTCCTCCAACTCATGGCCACACTCCCCGAATACCGCCTCGGATGGGCCACCGGAACCGACCGCCTCAGCCTCGTCTCCATCGGCACCGGCGGCACCCGCCTCGGCCGCGGCGACAAACTCTTCGTCGACATCCTCGCCCAGGCCAAAAACCTCCCATCCTCACTCATCGGATCCTTCCAACTCTATCAGGATCTCCTCTGCCGATCCTACGGACACTGCAAATCCGGCCCACCCATCGACAGCGAAATCGGCGACCTCATCCGCCCTAACAAAGACGCCCGCTACCTCTACGCCCGCTACGACAAAACCTTCAACGACGCCGACCTCCTCGAAGCCGAAAAAGTCACCAGCCGCGGCTTCACCCTCGACAACCTCGAACTCATGGACTTCCTCATCCAACAAGGAACCCGCCACGCCGAACAATCCGTCTCCCTCTCCCACTTCGATGAGCCCTGACGAAACCACTCCCCTCTTCACCCGCGCCTGGCTCGTCGGCTTCGCCGGCCACCGCAAGGTCGGCGATCCCGCCATCGCCAAAGCCGTCATCGCCCGCGAACTCGAAAATCTATCAGCCTCTCTCAACGGCCGCATCCACGGGGTCTCCGGCGCCGCAGCCGGTGCCGACCTCCTCTTCCTCGATGCCTGCGAGGAAGCCGGCATCCCCACCATCGTCCTCCTCCCCTTCCCCCGCGAACGCTTCCAACAGGACTTCGAAGACCCCGCCGAATGGCAACGCGCCCTCCACCACATCGACCGCGCCCTCTGGTGCGAAGTCACACCCGGCAACGAAGAAGCACCCGCCGCCTACCACGTCACCGGCCGCGAAATCCTCGAAGTCTCCGACCGCCTCATCCTCCTCTGGGACGGCCAACCACCCCGCGGCCTCGGCGGCACCGGCGAAACCGCCGCGGAAGCCGCCAAATGGAACATCCCCACCCGCGTCATCGACGCCACCACCCACCAACCACGCTGGCTCGAAGACGAACCCCCACCCGTCGCCGGCGATCCCCTCTTCAGCGACCTCCCCGCCGCCCGCTCCATCCAAGCCCTCTTCGATTCCCTCGACGCCCGCGCCATCGCCCGCGCCCCTCGCTCCCGCTGGTTCGCCGCCGGCTCCATGTCCCTCAACCACATCGCCACCATCGTCCAAGCCTCCCTCATCATCTGGGCCCTCGAAGCCCAAGGCGCACTCGCCAAATTCCTCATGGCCTTCACCGCCGCCTGGCTCCCATGGGTCGGCTCACGCATGCGACTCCAGGAAAATTGGGTCGCGGACCGCGTCCGCGCCGAACTCCTCCGCTCCCTGTTAGCCTCCCACGAACCCGGCAGCCCACTCCGCCCACCCGCACTCGAACTCTTCGAAAACGACCGCTCCTTCCTCCGCAGCGCAGCCCTCCACCTCGTCCCCCAACGCCGCGACTGGCAAACCGCCCGCAACCACTATCTAACAAACCGAATCGACGACCAGATCGCCTTCTTCACCTCCAAAGGCAACCTCGCCAAACGCCGCATGCGCCTCTTCGGCAAACTCTTCTGGATCGCCTCCTGGGGCGCCATGGCCTTCGCCGCCCTCTCCGTCGCCGCCAAATGGAACGTCCTCGCCCTCCCGGAAACCCCCGCCAAATGGCTCGTCGGCTTCCTCCCCGCCGTCCTCCCAGGCATCGCCGCATGGACCCTCGCCATGATCTCCGTCTTCGAATTCAAACGCCGCTCCGGCCTCTACCTCCAGCTCGTTCGCGAACTCGAACGCCTCCGCCCCAAGCTCGAAGCCGCCCAATGCGCCAGCGCCACCGCCTCCACCATCCAACAAATCGAACGCCTCCTCCTCAACGAACTCTGGGAATGGCAAGGCCCGCGCCGAAAGTAAGAAAATCCCCTAACAACATCCTCCCGCATCACGGAGCCACCCCTTTGGGAGCATTCGGCCCCGGTCGCCACACCTTCCCCTCGATCTCCTTCCGCGCCAAACGGGCGGCCGTGAAAAACTCATCCAACAACACCGCCTTGAATCGATCCGCTGGCAAATGCCCCATCAGGCTTTTGGCTTTGTATGGCGTCATGTGTCGGTTCGCGCCGTAGACAATCACAAACCACGGCCCTTTCACATCCTTGTAATCCTCAACCAACATCCGCGCGAAAACCTCGGGATCACCCAACGTGTAATAATGATTGCTGAACGCCACGGGATAGTTGGCCATCTTGAAATCAACCTTTTGTTCCGGCTGATACCATTGGCAAAGCCCCTTCACCTTGAGCCCCCTCGCAAACGTATCCCACACCGGCCCGCCATGCGGCATCCACCAGATGTCGATGTAGTCCGTATCGGATTGCCGCAATCCCTCGTTGACCTGCTTCACATATCCTTCCGCCATCTGCGGCGTCATGCGCTCCGGATGCACATATCCCCAACCGGCCGCAGCAGCGAAAAAGGAGTCCCGTTCCGTCGCCGTTTCGTAGAAATACTCCATCAAACCCGAATAACGCTCGAACAACGCGGGATCCACACCCCAATTCATCGGAACCGCCCCACGTTCCGGTTGAACCCACGCCCCATGCCCCTGCAACGCAAGCGCATTCTTGATGCTATCCCCTTCGTTGACCATGAAGGCCAGATAAACCTTGTCCTCAACCTTCACTTCCGCCTCCGCCACATGCGACCGCCGCTGCTTGATGGGAAAGCGCGACGCCTTCCAACGGTTGAAGAACGAATTGTTCGGCACGCCCGAGCAAATCACCGTCAGGCCGCTCTCCGTAATGACTCTAACAAAAGCATTCTCGTCGCTGGCACCCCAACCGAACACCGGCGTAAGCGGCGGATAACTCCGGAGAATTTCCGCCAGTGCCGCAGTCTCATGAGGCCGCGACCACTTTGGATCCGGCTTATCCGCCACATCTTCCCGATAATGCGTCAAATCATAAACCAACCACTTCTCCTGCACGGCTTGGTCAATGTCCACATAGGTGTCATGCTCCTCCATCCCATAACTCTTCACCCGCGAAACCAATCCGCTCTTGTTCACATGCGGCATCAGATTCGCGATCATCCACCGGTGCACCGAAACCTTCCGCCCCACATCGGGAATCGTCGGAATGGCGCTCGTCTCAAAAACAATCGGCAACCCGGGCAGAATCTTCTGCATCTCAGCAAGATCCTGCCGAAGGACAGGAAGCGCATCCTTTTGGCCCGCAAGCGTACCCACCAACGCAACCTCATCATCAAAGTGATCATAAACAATCCACCCTGCGGCATCCTTCCCAGCCTCAGCCAAAAACATCTCCCATGACTTCGGCCTGAACTCAAACTTGGCTTGCTTCGTTAGAATCTCCACCCATGCCTTGCCCGTGGTCGGATACCTGACCTTGAATTCCTCCGACGTGTTGGGATCCCAGGAAAGCAAATGCTTCTGCTCCGGCTTCTCCGTGTAGTCCATCGACATCCACCGGTTGTCATCGCCGAAATCCAGAAAAACGTTGGACCCCTTTCGGTTCGCCAGCCCCTGAAGCGCGACCAACGTCAACTTCTTCGCCTGACTGATCTCACTCACCTCAACCAGTGTCACCGGATGAGCCCCACCCATCAAAGGACCAGCACCTAACAAAATCGGCAACAACAGGCAAATCGCCTGACGCAAAACATCAACCATGCCCGTTCATACGGAAAAAAACGCCCGATTTTACCACAACCATCATCCCGCACCTCCGCCCCACTTCTCCCAAATCTGCCGAATTGCCAAACCCGCCATCACCTGCTTTGCTCACCCCATGAAACAGGAAACCGTCTCCTTCCCACAAATCTGGACCCGCCGCAAAGCCATCGTCACCCTCGCCGCCACCTTCGCCGCACCCGGCGCTTTCGCCGAAGCCCTCACCCAGACGCCCCGCCAGACCGAAGGCCCCTTCTATCCGGACAAACTCCCGCTCGATACCGATAACGACCTTCTCATCCTCAACGACAACCTCACCCCCGCCATCGGCGAAGTCACCTACCTCGGCGGCCGCCTCCTCGACGCCAAAGGCGACCCCATCCGCAATGCCGTCGTCGAAATCTGGCAGGTCGATGGCCGCGGCGTCTACCTCCACAGCGGCAGCGGCGATGCCGAAAAACGCGACGCCAACTTCCAAGGCTTCGGCCGCTTCCTAACAGGCTCCGACGGCGGCTACCACTTCCGCACCGTCAAACCCGTCCCCTACCCCGGCCGCACCCCGCACATCCATTTCGCCGTCAAAATCAAGGGCCGCGAAAAGTGGACCACCCAATGCTACATCAAAGGCAACCCCGGCAACGAAAACGACGGCCCCCTCCGCAGCATCAAGGACGAAAAAATCCGCAACTCCCTCATCGTCGACTTCGCCCCCATCAAAGACTCCAAAGCCGGCGAACTCGCCGCCAACTTCAACATCGTCATGGGCTTCACCCCCGAGGACAAACACTGAGAGAACACCAAAACATGGCCCTTCTAACAAAGATCCATTGGGCCGCACTTCTGCTCGTCACTTTTTCGGCCACGCTGAATGCCCAAGCACCCGGTCCCGAAAAAACACCGGAACCTGATGCAAAGAACCAAGCCATCATTCAGCCCAAACCCGAAGAGCTCATCAACAAACTCCGCCAGCTCGGCCTGGCCCTGCTTGAATTCGATACGGAATACGGCGAATACCCCTGCATCGGTTCAATCGAAAGCGTCAGGGAAGTGACTCAAACCAAGATGAAACTTGGCACGAAAGACTCTGGCGACTTCTTCGACCAACTCGTTGCCACCGAAATACTCAACGACCGAACGATCTTCACATTCCCGGATCCAA
>SYAP01000212.1 GCA_005787565.1 Verrucomicrobiaceae bacterium
AGTTCGCGTGCGGTTTTTTCGAGTTCGTCGTAGTTGATGCGTTCGTCGTCGGGGGAGACTCCGTAGTGGGTGACGTCGTAGAAGCGGCCGGAGAAGTTGGCTTTGTGGCCGTGGGTGAGGTGGCCGCCGTGGGCTAGGTCCATGGTGAAAATTTTGTCTCCGGGTTTGAGGACGGAGAAGTAGACGGCGGTGTTTGCCTGGGAGCCGGAGTGGGGTTGGACGTTGGCGTGGGGTGCGCCGAAGAGTTGTTTGGCGCGATCGATGGCGAGTTGTTCGATGACGTCGACGTTTTCGCAGCCGCCGTACCAGCGTTTTCCGGGGTATCCTTCGGCGTATTTGTTGGTGAGGAGGGAGCCTTGGGCCTCAATGACGGCGGGGGAGGCGAAGTTTTCGGAGGCGATGAGTTCGATGTTGTTCCGCTGGCGGTGTTCTTCCGCGACGATTGCCTGATAGACGGCGGGGTCGGTGACGGAGATGCGGGATCCGGAGGAGTTGCAGACGCGGGCGGTGTGGCGGCCACCTTCGAAGGGGGTGGCGAGGAAGGCATCGACCATGGCGATGGCGGTGGGTGCGTCGGTGTTTTTGCCGCCGAGGCAGAGGATGTTGGCGTTGTTGTGTTGGCGGGTGGTGATGGTTTCCTCGACGGAGCGGACGCTGGCGGCGCGGACGTGGGTGTGGCGGTTGGCGGCGATGCACATACCGACGCCGGAGGTGCAGGCGAGGATGCCGTAGTCGAAGGTGCTGTCGGCGACGCCGCGGGCGACGAGGTTGGCGTAGTCAGCGTAGTCCACGGATTCCTGGGTGTGCGTGCCGAAGTCCTCGACTTGGTGACCGGCGGCCTTGAGGTGGGCGGCGACGGCGTTTTTTAGGTCGAGTGCGCCGTGGTCGGCACCGAGGGCGATGAGAAGGGTGGGCTGGCTCATGTGGGGATGCGGGGAATGGGGGCGGGATTGAATGACGGGAAAGGCGTCTTGCAAATCGGAATTTTCCCGAAAGCGCACGGAGTGCGGCAGGATGGGGTGGGAAAGGCGACCGGGGTGTGTGGAGGGGGGTAGGGGAGCTGGGGTCGGGGCCTGGGCGGACTGGGTAGTTGACAGGAGGAAACTCCTTTTAGCGGAAAATTGCTTGCCTTGGGGGTAGGGTGGCGGGGTGCGGGTTACCCTGGGACGTTGGCGCGGACGTCCTGGATGATGAGTTGGAGGGTGGTGCGGCCGCGGAAGGTGTTGCGGTCGATGGTGAAGGCGATGTCCCAGGGAGGATTGGGGAGTGGGTGTTCTCCGCCGCCGAAGAAGACGGCGTCTTGTTCGTGGTAGCCTTGGCGGAGCATGAAGCGGAGGTGGTTGTTCTTCATGTGGAGGGGTGGACGGCTGAGGCCTACCTGGCGGGCGATGAAGACGGGTTGGGGGTTGCCGTTTCCGAAGGGCTGGAGGAGGTCGTATCCGGCGAGGAACTCGAGGGAGAGTTGGTCGAAGGTGATTTCGGCGTCGTAGGTGAGGGTGGGCCGGCGTTGTTCCTCGTTGGTGGTTTCAAGGACGAATTTGGCGAAATGGGAACGGAATGCGTCGAGTTTGTCCTCGTGGATGGAGAGGCCGGCGGCCATGGCGTGACCGCCGCCGGCGAGGAGGTGGTCGTTGCAGTGTTGGATGGCATCGACGAGTGAGACGCCATCGATGCTGCGTCCGGAGCCTTTGCCGATGCCTTCGCTATCGATGGCGATGACGAAGGTGGGTTTGTGGAACTGGCGCATGAGGCGGGAGGCGACGATTCCGACGACGCCGTGGTGCCAGGAGCGGGAGCCGAGGACGATGACGGGATCGCGCTGGGGGTCGAAGTCGCGGGCGAGCATTTCGGAGGCTTCGCGGCGGATGAGGTTTTCGTGGGTTTGGCGTTCGCGGTTGTAGGCGTCGAGTTTCTGGGCGAGTTCGAGGGCGAGGCGGCGGCAGTCGGTGTTGAGGGTTTCGAGGGCGTCTTCGGGCATGTCCATGCGGCCGGCGGCATTGATGCGCGGGCCGATGCGGAAGCCGACGTCCATGGAGGTGGCGTGGCCGTTCATGCCGGTGATTTCCTGGAGGGCTTTGAGGCCGGGGTTGAGGGTGAGGGGGAGGCGTTTGAGGCCGTGGCGGACGAGGAGGCGGTTTTCCGCGATCATCGGGACGATGTCGGAGATGGTTGCGACGGCGACGAGGTCGAGGAGTTCCTTGAGGTCGAGGGAGGATTCGCGGGTTTTGAGGAGGGCGTGGCCGAGTTTGAAGGTGACACCGGCGGCGCAGAGGTAGGTGAATTCGGTGCCGCATTTCGGATTGACGAGGGCGTTGCAGTCAGGGCGTGCGTTTGGGAGGGGCTCGTGGTGGTCGACGATGACGACATCGATGCCCTGGGAGCGGAGCATGGCGACTTCGTTGATGGAGACGGTGCCGCAATCGACGGTGACGAGGAGGTCGGGTTTGGGTCCATCGCTCATGCAGCGTTCGAGGGCGGCGATGCTGAGGCCGTATCCTTCGGGACCGCGGCGGGGGATGAAGTGGCGTGGTTCGAGGCCGTAGGAGCGGAGGATCCGCCGCATGAGGGTGATTGAGGTGACGCCATCGACGTCATAGTCGCCATAGATGCAGACGGTTTCCTTGCGATCAGCGGCGAGGAGGATGCGTTCGACGGCATCGCGCATGCCGGGGATGAGGAAGGGGTCGGCGAGGTCGCGGAGGCGGGGATTGAGGAAGCTTTCGAGGTCGGAGCCGGCTGGGAGGCCGCGTTGGAGGACGAGGTGTTCGAGGATGGCCGGAATGGAGCCCGCCGAACCATTTCCATGAGTTTGAAACGGTTCGCCGCGTGGAATCCAGCGGAATGGCAAGGCTCGCATGAAGTGGTCGGAGGCTAGACCATGTAATGACAACGACACAAGGGCCGATTCTTATGGAATGGGCGTGTGGGGTGAATGGGGGAGATTTTGGAGGGTCAGGGTGCTTTCCTGACGGCGTCGTAGCAGAACCAGTCTTCGAGTTTTTTCCGGGCCCATGGGGTTTTGCGGAGGAAGGTGAGGCTGGATTTGATGGTGGGATTGAAGAGAAAGCAGCGGATCGGGATTTGGTCGGCGAGGTGGTTCCAGCCGTAGCGGGCGACCATGGTTTTGAGGATGGTTTCGAGGGTGATGCCGTGGAGCGGGTCGTTCGGGTGGGGATTTGGCATGCGCCAGTGTGGTGTGGGGATGGGGGGGAGGGGAAGGTGGGATGCGGTGGGCTGGTTTTGAGGATTTGCTAGGGGGCGGTGTGCTCTTGGTTCTGTTGTTGCACGAAACTATGGCTGGAGGGAGCTACCGGTTGGAGGGGGGCAAGTATTTAATCGGCAGAAGGAGGCTCCTTGTATGTTGGGCAGAAGGAGGCTCCTTGTATGTTGAGGTGGATAAGGGTAGGAGGGTGTTTGGGATTTCAGCCGAAGGCTTTGAGGAAGCCGACTTCCATGGCGAGGGCTTCGGAGGCGTTGGTTTCGAGGGTGCGGCGGAGGCTGTCGAGGGCTTCCATGCGTTTGAGGAGGCGGGACTCGGATTCGGCTTCGGCGATGGGGCGGAGGGCTTCGGCGGTTTCGGGGAAGTCGAGGCCGGCGGAGCCTGAGCGGAGACGGAGGAGGTCTGCCATCCAGGCCATGAGGACGTCGAAGAGTCGGGCGCGGGCGTCGAGGTATTCGGCTTCGGCGGCGGCTTTGTGGAAGTCTTCGCGGCCTTTGAGCCATGAGCCGTCGGTGCCATCGCGATAGGCGGCGGTTTCTTCTTTTTCGGCGGCTTTGGCGGCGGCTTCGGCGTCTTCGCGGTGGTGGGCGAGGAATCCGGTGAAGGCGGATTTGAGGGTGAGGGCGGCGACGGGGGTGCCGAAGCCGCGGCGGGCGGCGGTGTTGAGGGCGCGGACGAGTTCTTCGCCGCCATCGGCGAGGAGGGGGCGGCCGCCTAACAAGGGCATGCGGACGCAGCGGGAGAGGATGGTGGGGAGGAGGCGCTGGGGGAGGGCGGTGAGGAGGAGGAGGAGGGTGCCGGGTGGGGGTTCTTCGAGGGTTTTGAGGAAGGCGTTGGCGGCTTGGTCGTTCATGCGGTCCGCCTCGACGATGACGCCGACTTTGCGTTTTCCGGAGGGTGGGGCGAGGTGGAGGGTGTGTTCGAGGTCGCGCATGTCATCGACGCCGATGCGGCGGGATTTCATGCGTGGTCGGATGATGCGGACCCAGCCGCTTTCGAGGTCGGCGAGGGGTGGGGTTTCGACGGTGACGGGTTCGCCGAAGAGGTCGAAGCCGCCGGCATCGGGGTCCGGGTTGACGAGTTGGATGATGCGGGCGGCGAGGTTTTCCTTGCCGCAGCCGGGGGCACCGCTGATGAGGAATGCGTGGGCGAGCCGGTCGCGTTGGTGTGCGGCGGCGAGGAGGTCGAAGGCTTTGTCAGCGGTGAACGCCATGCGGCGACATCCTGCCCGGCGGGGCTGGGGGTGCAACCTGAAATGATGATGGAGAGTGGGAGGGTGGGAGAGTGGATGCGGCGAGGCTGGATTGTTGGGCCGATGAGGTGTGGGTGTGGTTGGGTTGAGTATTTTCGAGTTGCCAGCGGGTGGGGAGGGGGCAAGAGTCTGGGCGCGCTGCGGTTTTTGGCGGTGCGATTTTTTCAATGCCTCGGTAGCTCAGTTGGTAGAGCAGAAGACTCTTAATCTTTTGGTCCTTGGTTCGAATCCAAGCCGGGGTACTTTTTTTGGAACTGGGAGTGGAGGGATGAATTGGGGTGGGAATGATTGTTGATTGATGATTTTGGATTTTTGATTTGGGCCTGGGGGCGTTAGGGTTCGCGCATGGCGAAGGTGATGGTGGGTCTATCAGGCGGAGTGGACAGCTCGGTGGCGGCGGCGTTGTTGGTGGAGGAGGGGCATGAGGTGGTTGCGGGGTATATGAAGAACTGGGTGAATGCGGAGGGGATTCCGGGGGATTGTCCGTGGGAGCAGGATATTGAGGATGCGCGGGCGGTGGCGGGGAGGTTGGGGATCGAGTTCCGGGTGATTGATTTGATTGATGCGTATCGGGAGCGGATTGTGGAGTATCTGGTGGAGGGGTATCGGAGCGGGATCACGCCGAATCCGGATGTGTGGTGCAACCGGGAGATGAAGTTCGGGGTGTTTCTGGATTATGCGCTTTCGCAGGGGTTTGAGTCGGTGGCGACGGGGCATTATGCGCGGCGGCGGACGTTGTCGGACGGGAGTGCGGCGATTTTGCGAGGGGCGGATCCGAACAAGGATCAGAGTTATTTTTTGGCGTTAATGACTCCGTTTCAGGCGCGGCATGCGTTGTTTCCGACGGGGGAGATGTTGAAGCCGGAGGTGAGGGAGGTGGCGCGGCGGTTTGGGTTACCGGTGGCGGAGAAGAAGGACAGCCAGGGGATTTGTTTTTTGGGGCAGGTGAAGATGAGTGATTTCCTGCGGCATTATGTGGCGGATTCGCCGGGGGAGATTGTGGATGTGGAGGGAAGGGTGATGGGGCGGCACCAGGGGTTGCATTTGTATACGCTGGGCCAGCGGAAGGGGCATGGGGTGGCGTCGCCGCGGGAGGGGATGGCGTATGTGGTGGTGGGGAAGGATGTGGGGCGGAACCGTTTGATTGTGGGGTGGGACACGGAGGATAGCGCGGGGTTGTATGCGCGGCGGTGTGTGGTGGGGACGATTTCGCTGTTGAACGAGGGGTTTGATGTGTCGCGGATGGTGGAGGCGCAGCCGAGGTATCGGGCAAAGGCGGAGCCGGCGATGATGAGGCCGCTGGGGGATGGGCGGGTGGAGCTTGAGTTCAAGCAGGCGCAGCGGGCAATTGCGGCGGGGCAGATTTGCGCGTTTTATGATGGGGGGAGGCTGTTAGGGGGTGGGGTGTTTGAGGAGGTGGGGGAGAGGGAAGGGTGATTTGAGATTTGGGAATTGGGATTTGGGATTTGGGGCAGAAGTGGGATCAGGAAGGCCGGAAAAGAGAATAGTAGAAGAA
>SYAP01000213.1 GCA_005787565.1 Verrucomicrobiaceae bacterium
AGGAGCAGGAGCAGGAATCGGCGGCGTTACCGCGCTCTCCTTCGGCTTCTCAGCACCGGCAGCAACCTCCTTCGGCTGTTCCGCAACCTTACCGGACTTGATATCCTCCAACTCCTTCCGCGCAGCCACCTTCTGCTTCTCATCCAACTCCTTATCAATTTCCTCCGCAAACTTCTTCGCCTCCTCCTCGCCACGCTCCGCCGCCAAAGTCGCCAGCGCCCACGCCTTCACCAAATTCTTCTCAGTCCCCAACCCCTGCGCATGCATCCGCGAAAGCGCCAACGTCGCCGGCCCATGACCCTGGTTCGCCGCCAAAGAATAAAGCTGCCCCGCATTGTTCAAATTCTGCTCAACCCCGGCACCACGCTCATACAACGCACCCAGATTGTTCTGCGCCTGCGCGTATCCCGCCTGCGCCGCACGCGTCAGCCAAGCCACTGCGGACACCGGATCCGCCGACGCCAACTTCCCTGATAGATAAAACAACCCAAGCTCATTCTGCGCCTCCACCAGACCACCGGTCGCAGCGGAAAGCAAATGCCCATACCCCACACCCACATCAGCACCCTCCACCGACAAATACTGCACCGCCAAACGGAAATGCGCCACCGCACTCCCGCCCTTCGCCGCGCTCTCTAACAAAACCTGCGCCCGCTTCGGATCCTTATCCGTCCCCTTCCCCTCAATGTAAAAATCCGCCGCGCGCATGATGCAGTCGATCTGCCCCGCATCCTTCCCCCGCTCATACTGCGCCAACGCCGCCTTCAGATCCTTCTTCACATTCTCCTCGAAGTCACCCAGCGCCAAATACGCCGAATACTCCTTCGCTTCGATCGCCTTCGTCAGCCACTCACGCCCCTCCGCCTCATTCCGGATCGACTCATCCCCGTTCAACAGTCGCGATCCCAGCGCCACCATAGCACTCGCATCACCCAACCCCGCAGCCTTCGAGTAAGCCTCCACCGCCTTCTTCAAATCCTTCTTCTCAGAAAAACCGAACTGCCCCTCATACAATCTCGCCGCCAACAAAAGCGACGGCACATCCCCGGCATCCGCCGCACTCTTCCACCAGAACAACGTCTTCTCAAAATCCGGCTCCTTGCTCAAACGCCCGCGCAAATACGCCTCCCCCAAAATCCGCCCCGCAATCGCCGGATCATCCTTCGCAGCCTTCTCCAACGCCTCACGCGCCTCGTTCCGCTCCTCCTCCTTCTCCGACGCCAGCAAAATGAACGAAAGCCGGTAAGTCGCATCCTTGTGATTCGTCGCCGCCGCCTTCTTGTAAAACTCCAGCGCCTTCTCCCGTGAAGCCTCGATCCCCTGCCCCGTCTCATGGGCAAAACCCATCAAATACAACGCATCCGCATTCCCCTGCTCCGCCAGCGGCTTCGCCAACTCCACCGCCTTCACATGCCGCCCCTCCTTGAAAGCATCCATCGCCACCTTCGCCGGCCCCTCCGCAGTCGTCGGAAGCGCATTGGTTTGCTCGGCAGGCAACGAAACCGCTCCTTGAACAGCAGCGGAAGCCAAAAGGGAACACAGTAACAAAACGGCGGGTTTCAGGCGCATGGCCGAACGCTACGCCGGGACCTCACGCCAGCGCAAGCGGGATTGCTGAGCCCAAAAAACCCCGAAACTCACACCCCCACCACCGCACCCACCCCGGCCGGCGCATCCTCCCACCGCTCACGCAAAACATCGATGCACCGCCCCAACACCACCTCATCCATCTCATGCACATCCACCCCACGCCCCAAATCCTCCAACAAAAGCACCGTCAACTCCCCACCCAAATGCTCCCGGAACTCATCCAACCCCGCCAACACCCGCCGCCGCCCGCTCCCCTCCAACCAATCCAGCGCCGGATGATAAATCCCCAACATCAACCCATCCAACACCGCCAACACCCGCATCGCCGACTCCTTCTCCAACAAACCCACCTCCGCCGAATACAACGTATCCAACGCCAGCCCGATCGCCACCGCAGGCCCATGCGGCACCTGATACTTCGTCATCGCCTCAATCTTGTGCGCCGCCCAATGCCCGAAATCCAACGGCCGGCTCGATCCCGTCTCAAACGCATCCCCTCCCTCCGCGATATGCCGCGCATGCAACAAAGCCGACTGCTCCACACACCTCTCCAAAACCCCCGGCACCAACTCCGCCAACGCCCCCACATTCCCCTCAATCCACTCGAAAAAAGCCCCATCCTTCACCAACGCCACCTTCACCGCCTCAATCAACCCCGCCCGCCGCGTCTCCTCATCCTGGCTATGCAGAAACCGGAAATCATTCACCACCCCGAACGGCACACTGAACGCCCCGATCCAATTCTTCTTCCCAAACCCATTGATCGCACACTTCACCCCCACCCCGCTGTCATCCTGCGAAAGCGTCGTCGTCGGAAAACGCACCAACCTCACCCCACGATGCGCCGTCGCCGTCGCAAAACCCACCGCATCCAGAAATGCCCCGCCGCCAATCACCAACGCATACGAATGCCGGTCTATGTGCGCCCCATCCAAAATCCCCCACACCCGCCGCACCAGCCCATCATCCCCCTTCACCTGTTCACCCCCCGGCAAAACCGTCGTCCCACGGAAATCAAAATCCGTCCGCCCGAAAAACTCCTGCACCTCACGCTCCAAACCCGGCCACGCCAACGCCACCGCCTGCTCGATCAACACCACCGCACGCCTCCCGCCACCCTCCTTCAACAACTCCTCCACGCACCCGTTTCCCGCAGAAAACGCATCGCGCGTAAAAACAATCCGGTGCTTGAACGTGACGGGAATCTGGAAATCGTGGCGGGACATCGGCTGGCGTGCGGAGAATGACGCACCTTTACGCCCGCCCGGCAACGATTCTTCACCAAACCCCATGGAACCCTCCACACTCCTCTACCAAACCCCCTGGCTCGCCCTCCACCGCATCGGCACCTGGGACTTCGTCCGCCGCCCCCACTCCGATGCCTGCGTCGGCATCCTCGCCATCACCGACCAGCACGAAATCATCCTCGTCGAACAACACCGCATCCCCGTCGGCAAACGCGTCATCGAAGTCCCCGCCGGCCTCATCGGCGATGAAATCCAACACGCCCACCAATCCCCCATCGAAGTCGCCCACCGCGAACTCCTCGAAGAAACCGGCTACCACGCCGCCCACATCGTCCCCCTCATCAGCTCCCCCACCTCCGCCGGAATGACCTCCGAAACCATCCACCTCTTCCACGCCACCTGCCTCACCCGCGTCTCCGAAGGCGGCGGCGTCGCCGGCGAAAACATCACCACCCACCTCATCCCCCTCAAAAACCTCCGCACCTGGCTCACCCAAAAACGCAACGAAGGCCTCCTCGTCGACTTCAAAATCCACGCCGCCCTCGCCGAAGCCAACATCCCCTTCTAACCAAAATCCCAAAACCCACCTCAACTCAAAAAACCCATCAAACCAAAAGCTTCCTCAAAGTCTCCGTAATCTCATCCCGACTCAACAAACCCGCCGCCACCGCCAAAGTCAGATTCTCCCAAGCATCAACATCTAAAGCTTCCTCCGGAAGCAGTCCATTCTCACTCAAAAACACCAGACACGTAGCCAGCGCGACCCTCTTGTTCCCGTCCACAAATGGATGGTTGCTGCATAGATAATAAAAATAAGCGCCAGCCACTTCGATCGGCTCGGAGATCCGCAACTGCCCCATCATCGTCGCTTGTGGTGCTGCAACCGCAGATTCAAGCAATTTACGCGACATCAAACCCGCTGCTCCACCATGGGCGGCAAGAACTTCATCATGGATGGCCAACACAGCCTCCACCGTCGGATGCTTGAGTTCCCTACTCATGACAACCTGCGGAAAAGTTCATGATTCTTCCCAATAATCCGCTTCGCAGCCTCAGCCGCAGTTGCCGCGGAAATCTCAGCCCCCTTCATCGGCGTAATCGTAATCGTCCCCCCGGGATGCACTTCCAAATTCACCTCATCCCCCGGCTGCAAATGAGCCAGCTGCAACAACGTCGAATCAAAAATAATCCCGTGCGAGTTCCCAATCTTCGAAATCGTCTTAATCATGGTAAAACCATGTTTTACATCCTACCTCCTGTCAAAACCAATCTTCCGCCCTCCCCCACCATCCACCCCTCCCCCAGCATTTGCACTTGGAATCACCCAAACCGCCCGGTATCACTCACCGCATGAACACGCTTTCACCCCACATCCGCCCCCTCGCCGCCCTCGCCATCCTTCTCACCTCCCCCCTCACCCACGCCGCAGAAAACGACGGCTGGCTCACCCTCTTCAACGGCAAAGACCTCTCCGGCTGGA